>CAZCUR010000004.1:35177-65192 GCA_964501815.1 uncultured Geothermobacter sp. | reverse complement strand
CGGCATCGGCAAAATAGAAGTTGATGTACTCGATTTTGGCGGCCTGCGCCACCGGTGGCCAGAAATAGCGCTGGCGCACCTGTGCAGGCTGCGGAGCGCTGCACGCAGCCAGGGCCAGCAGTCCGAAAACCACCGTACTGATTCGAACAAACAGCCTGGACATCCTCATCTCAGTCATTGCGCACCGGCCGTACCCGGTCATAGGACTTGGGTTTGTGACAGCCGACCATGCAGGTACCGCCGGTGTCGGTCTGGGTATGATTGATCGGAATCTGCCACTGACCGAAGCCCGGCACCTGCTTGCGGATCAGATGGTCCTGCGCACCGCCGTGGACATCGTGGCAGGTGCGGCAGACCCGCCCCTTGGCCTTGTGGACATGGATGTAGTGGATGTTGCGGTCGCCGTTGCGGAAGCCGGTCGCCTGAACGGTTCGCGAATACTCAAAGGTCTCCCAGCTGTGGCACTTGAAACACAAGCCGTAGGCGGCCCGGTCATAGGGGGCGTAGAACCCTTCCGGATAGGTCCCCTTGAGCAGCGGTTTGGTGGCGGAACCATGCGGGTTGTGGCAGGCGACACAGCGGCCGTTTTTGACCGGCTGGTGCTGGGAGGCACTGGCGGCGATGTGTTCCTGGATATCCTCATGGCAGATAAAGCAAACCTCGGTCTCGGCAGTGCTGAACATCTTCGGATTGCCGGTGCCGTGGACATCATGGCAGACGGTACAGCCCTCTTCCAGGGCGGGGTGCTTCGAGGCGGCGTTTTTCGCCGCCTCGGCAATCTCGTCGTGACAGCGGGCGCAGAGGTCGTCGCCGGTGGCCGGCAGCATCTTCGGCTTTGGCCCGGTGTGCGGGTTATGGCAGCTGATGCAGCCCTCTTCCACCGCCGGGTGGACATTCTCCATCTCGCCCAGTTCCGCCTTGTCGTCATGGCACATGAAGCAGAGCTGGTTGCCCGGCTCGACCAGCTGGTACTCGCTGTCGGCGGCATGAACATCATGACAGGAGAGGCATTCGCCGTCCGCCACCGGCGGGTGGTCGACCTTGTCAGCGGTCTTGTCCTCGTGACACTGGTAGCAGAGGTCGCTGCCGGTCGCCGGCAGCATCTTCTCTTTGGCGCCGCCGTGCGGACCGTGACAGCTGGTGCATTCCCCGGCGGCCACCGGCGTGTGCACCGCTGACTTGCCCTCGGTCTTGCTCTCGTGGCACTGCTCGCACAACCGGGCTCCTGCAGCCCGCAGCATTTTGGGATTGGGACTGGCGTGCGGGTTGTGGCAGCCGGTGCAGCCCTCCTCCAGCGCCGGGTGCACCACCTTCATGCCGTCGGCCGGATTGTCATGACAGCTCAGACAGAGCGCGTTCCCTTCGGCACTGAGCATCTTCGGCGCGTCATCAGCATGCGGGTTGTGGCAGGCGGTACAGCCGTCCTCCAGGGCCGGATGGACATGCTTCATGCCCTCGGTCGGGTCGTCGTGACAGGTGAGGCAGAGATCCTTGCCTTCGGCCGGCAGCATCTTCGGCGCCGGGCCGTCGTGCGGATTGTGGCAGCCGGTGCAGCCCTCTTCCAGCGCCGGATGGACGTGTGGTTTGCCTCCGGTCGGATCGTCGTGGCAGCTCAGGCAGAGGTCATTGCCTGCGGCGCTGAGCATCTGCGGATTGTCGCCGGCATGGGGATCGTGACAGGAGATACAGCCGTCGTCGATGGCCGGATGGTGATTGGGGCCCGGCTGCTTGTCGTCGTGACACATAAAACAGAGGGCGTTGCCATCCTGGAGCAACATGTAGCGATTGGCGCTTTGATGCGGGTTATGACAGGCGGTACAGCCCTCTTCCAGAGCGGGGTGGATGTGCTGTTTGCCTTCTGTCTTGCTGTCGTGACACAGATAGCACAGGTCGCTGCCCGACGCGGCCAACTTGAAGGCCCCCTTTTTGCCGGGATGCTTTTTGCCGGTCGGCTCATGGCACATATCGCAGCCGTTGGCGGCCACCGGGCCATGCACCACCTTCGCCTTGCCCAGCACGGCATGGCAGTCGCTGGTCACGCAGCCCTGTGCCCAAACCGTTCCCGCCGACAGGGCCAGCCAACATCCCACAATCAGAAACAATCGCATGTGCACGCCCGTCATGCCTGCTCCTCCCGTCAAATGACAACCGCCGAAAAGGCCAAAAGGCGGCCTTTTCCGGCACACAAAGACCTACCTCGTCTCCCGCCGGAGCCGGAAACGCCCATCTGAACGTAACGGGCGGTTCCCGTGCAGTTCACGCGAGCTGCAACCGGAAACCGCCCGGAAAGGTCATGCAATCATCAGACCACAGGCACGGTAAAACGCCCGCGCCCGGAACCGGCTACCCGCCGCTGCCGTAGGAATGCAGCCCCGACAGCACCAGATTGACGCCAAGATAGCAGAAGATCGTGGCGGCGAAGCCGAAAATCGACAACCAGGCGGCCTTTTTGCCAACCCAGCCGCGGGTGAAGCGCGCGTGCAGAAAAGCGGCGTAGACAAACCAGACGATCAGGCTCCAGGTCTCCTTCGGGTCCCAGCTCCAGTAGGTGCCCCAGGCATAGTTGGCCCAGGCCGCGCCGGTGATGATACCAAGGGACAAAAGCGGAAAGCCGATCATGACCGCCTTGTAGTTGATGTCATCCAGCACCCTGACCGCCGGGAACAGCCCCAAAAGGCCGCCGGCCGGGCTGCCTTCCGGGTTCTTCTCCTCCTTGCCCGCCTTGATCAGATACATGATGGAAACCCCGCAGGCGACGGCAAAACAGGCATAGCCCAAAAAGCAGGTGATGACGTGGTAGGTCAGCCAGTTGCTCTGCAACGCGGGCACCAGCGGATCGATGGCGTCGTTGAGATAGAGCTGGGCCCAGACCATCCCCAGAAAGGCGAAGGGGACCACAAAGGCGCCGACCGCGCGCTGTTTGTATTTCAGGTCAAGCAGGATGTAGATGAGCAGAATCGTCCAGGCAAAAAAGACCACCGATTCGTACAGGTTGGTCAGCGGCGCCCGGCCGTCGACACCGAGCATCTGGTACGACTCGTACCAGCGCATGCCGATGGCTGCGGTGTGGAGCGCAAAACCGACATAGCACAGCAGATTGCCCACCAGGGATACCGTGCGGTTGCGGGTCACCAGGTAGGCGATAAAAATGACCATGGCGCCGAAATAGGCGATTGTCGTGAAGTTGAAAAGTTTGACACTGAGCATGGTAGCGAAGCCTCCCGGGCACGTGGGCCCTGTCTGTGTCGAACGCACTCGCCAACGAGTGCGACGGGTTTATCCGTTTTTCACCGCGTCCTCAAGCCGGGCGGAGAAGTTCTCGAACCAGACCTCAAAAGCCGGCTGGTTACGGTGGGCGTTGCCGCCGTAGAGGACCCGGCTGCCCTTTTCGGTCGCCTGCACCACCACCCAGATGCGCCGGTGGGACAGGAAGAAGGCGGCAAAGCAGCCGGCCACCATCAGGAAGCAGCCGAGCCAGACCACCCAGACACCGGGGTCCTTGGCGACCTGCAATCCGGTGTAGTAGCGCTGCTTGTAGTCGAGCAGGCTGAAAATATACTTGCCGCCGCGCTGGGCGTCAAAATCGGGGAAATTCTTCAGCACCACAAAGCTCGGATGACGTTCACCCGGCTTCGATTGGTGCGACGTCCCAGGCAGCAGTTCGATACGGGCGGCGGCACCGAAATTCTGGAACTGTTCGGTGAAGTCGGCGACGACAAAAGCGGCCCCGCCGGGAAGCTCGGCGGGCTCGCCCTGACGCACCTTGACCTCGACCGTCTTGCCGGTGGCCCGTTCACGCACCCTGAAATGGAACTGCGGATTGCCCATCGGGCCGTAGCTCGACTGGTAAAAGGTGATCCCCTTGTAGGTGAGCGGGTCGTTGACCTCGATGGTCTTCTTCATCACTTCCTTGCCGTTTTCGAGCACCACGAGGTCGGAAACGAACTCCCGCGGCCGGCGGGAATTGGGATAGAACTGCACCTCGAAACGGTCACAGCGCAGGCCGAAACCAAGCTCGATCGGCTTGTCGCTGCCGCGGGCCCAGACCTTGTCGGTGCTGCTCCCTTCAGGGATGTTGACGAAGGCCTTGTAGCCCCAGAAGGCCCCCATCAGCGCACCGACGAAAATCACCAGAATCGAGGCATGAACCACGTAGACGCCGAAACGGGCCCAGGCCATTTTCTGGGCAAACAGGCAGATGCGTCCCTCGACATCGTGCCGTTCGGTCCGGCCGAACAGGCGCCCCACCGTTTCCGCCGCCTTGGTGGCGGCCTCTTCGGCCGGCAGCGAGGTTTCGACCTCTCCCTTGCGCCCCAGAGTGCGGAAGAACTTTTCATCCGGAGTCTTGTCCGGATGGGCGACAATCCTGACGATGCGCGGCAGGCGCTTGATGGAGCAGCAGGTCAGGTTGACGGCAAAGACGATCAGCAGGGTGACAAACCACCAGGAGTGATACATGTCGAGAAAATCGAGGGCGACGAAGATCTTGTAGGCCGTCGGCCCGTATTCCCGGATGTAGTCCTGGGGATTGGCGTTCTGCTGGATGACCGTACCAATGATGGAGGTCATGGCGAGCAGAATCAGGGTGGCGATCGCCAGTTTCAGCGAGCAGAAGAAGTCCCAGATATGCTCGAAAAAGCTCTTGTCGCGCGTGGTCAAGGATGGCTCCTTCGCGTGAGGTTGATGTCGGTGGAATTGCCGGTGACAGACAATCCTGACCAACTTAGTTGAAGTTTTCCCGTCCTGTCAACTGCACGCCGGCATCAGCCGGCCAATCCGTCCTGTACGAGGCGTTGTTGCAGATTTTCGGCCTTGGTCAGCACCCCCTCGGCCATTTTCTGTCTTTGCGCCGCCAGCTTTTCCGCCAGGGCAGCATCGGTCACGGCCAGAATCTGCACCGCGAACAGACCGGCGTTGCGCGCCCCGGCCTTGCCGACCGCCATGGTCGCCACCGGGATGCCGGCCGGCATCTGCACCATCGACAGCAGGGCGTCCAGCCCGTTGAGGGCTGTGGCGTCGATCGGCACCGCGATAACCGGCAGGGTGGTTTCCGCGGCCACCACACCGGCCAGATGGGCGGCGGCACCGGCGCCGGCGATAATCACTTGCAAACCCCGTTCCCGGGCCGTGCGCACATACTCCGAGGTCCGCGCCGGGGTCCGGTGGGCGCTGCTGACAGTCATTTCGAACGGCACACCGAATTCCTTCAGCGCCCTGGCCGCTTCGACCATCACCTCGTAGTCGTTGTCACTCCCCATAAGAATGCCGACGAGCGGTTTGTCTGCCATCTTGAACAACTCCCTTTGTGATAAAGGACCCAGGGCAAGGGTCACCAGTCAAGGCCCACCCTTGGCTGCTGACCTTTCACCTTGCGCCGGTCGTTCTTTCACCTTTGTCCTTTATCCTTGACCCTTCAGCGCCTTGGCACCGATATCGCGCCGGTAGTGGACATCCTGCCAGGAGATTTTTGCCACCCCCTCGTAGGCCTTGCGGATGGCGGAGGCGACATCCGGGCCGAGTCCGGTGACCCCCAGAACCCGGCCGCCGGCGTTGACGATCCGGCCGTCCTTCTCAGCGGTGCCGGCGTGAAAGACGATCAGGTCTTCCAGCTGCGCCGCCTCATCGAGCCCGGAGATCGGATGCCCCTTCTCGTAGCTGCCGGGGTAACCGCCCGAGGCCATGACCACGCACACCGCCGCCTTGTCGTGCCATTCGAGGCTGGTCTGGGTCAGATTGCCGCGCGCGCAGGCCTGCAGGATGGGGACGATGTCCTCCTTCATGCGCGCCAGCAGCGGCTGGGCTTCCGGATCGCCGAACCGGGCGTTGTATTCGACCACGCGCGGCCTGCCGTTCTGGATCATCAGGCCGACGTAAAGAATGCCGCTGTAGGGATGGCCGTCCGCCGCCATGCCCGCAATGGTCGGCCTGACGATGGTTTCGACAATCTCGTCGTACAGCTCATCGGTCACCACCGGCGCCGGCGAGTAGGCCCCCATACCGCCGGTATTGGGCCCTTCGTCATGATCGAAGACGCGTTTGTGGTCCTGGCTGGAGGCGAGCGGCAGGATGTTCCTGCCGTCGGTGAAGGCGAAGAAGGAGGCCTCCTCGCCGTCCATGAACTCCTCGATCACCACCTCGGCGCCGGCGGCGCCGAACACCTTGTCGAGCATGATGTCATCGACCGCCTTGAGCGCCGTTTCGATATCCATGGCGACGATGACCCCCTTGCCGGCGGCCAGGCCGTCGGCCTTGACCACGATGGGCGCTCCCTGCTCGCGGATGTAGGCGACAGCGTCGGCGTGGTTGTCGAAACGGCGGTAGGCGGCGGTGGGGATGTTGTAGCGGGCCATCAGATCCTTGGAAAAGCCCTTGCTCCCCTCGAGCTGGGCCGCCGCTTTGGTCGGACCGAAAATATCAAGTCCGGCCTCACGGAACCGGTCGACGATGCCCAGAGTCAGCGGCAGTTCCGGCCCGACCACGGTCAGGTCGATGCCGGTCTTTTGGGCAAAAGCGAGCAGACCGTCGAGATCATCGACGGCGATATCGACACATTCAGCCAGCCGGGCGATCCCCGGGTTGCCCGGCGCGCACCAGATCTTGTCGACCAGCGGCGACTGGGCGATCTTCCACACCAGAGCATGCTCGCGGCCACCGCCGCCAATAACCAGAACTTTCATTCAGGCCTCCAAAGTCGGCCACGTCAGGAACGCTTCAACTGCGTTCCCCTTGCGGGTCGTGAGCCTCGACGTAGCATTGACTACGCCTCGGCCCCCGATCCTCGGGCGCCTTGTTGAACCGCCCCTGACTGTGCCTCGGGTTTGCCAAAACTGCGAAAATACCGAAATTTCCTATATATCAGCAAGTTTTCTTGCTCAGCTGCCAACCTGTCCCTGTCCGAACACGCCACTCTGGACTTTTGGCATCCGATTCCGGTCGAGAAGCGAGCCATTTTGTCCGAGGTCAAGGAAGGCAAGCGCCGGCCGCGGAGACGTGCTGAAGCACGTCGCACAAGGACCGGCGGGCAGCCTGACGCAGAGATCGGGCAAAAGGGCCGCTTCCTGCCCATCAGTGCCTAAAATGCCTCATCCCGGTAAAGACCATCGCCATGCCGTGCTCGTCGGCGGCGGCGATGACTTCCTCGTCGCGGATCGAACCGCCCGGCTGGATGACGGCGGTCACCCCGACCTCGGCGGCGTTGTCGATGCCGTCGCGGAAGGGGAAGAACGCGTCCGAGGCCATGGCCGAACCCCTGACCTCGAGACCGGCGTGTTCGGCCTTGATGGCGGCGATACGCGCCGAATTGACCCGGCTCATCTGCCCGGCGCCGACACCGATGGTCATGCCGTCCTTGCCGTAGACGATGGCGTTGCTCTTGACGAACTTGGCCACCTTCCAGGTAAAGAGCATGTTTTTCAGCTCCTCCTCGGTCGGCTGGCGTTTGCTCACCACCTTCATATCCTCCAGCAGGGCCAGGTCGCAATCCTGCACCAGCAGACCGCCGTTGACCCGCTTGAAGTCGAGGCGCCGGGCGGCTTCCGCCGGCCACTGGCCGCATTCGAGCAGGCGTACGTTCTTCTTGGCGGCGACCGCCTCGACGGCGGCGGCGCTCACTTTCGGCGCGATGATGACCTCGACGAACTGCTTGTCGACGATGGCTTTGGCGGTCGCGCCGTCCAGTTCGCAGTTGAAGGCGATGATGCCGCCGAAGGCCGATTCAGGGTCGGTGGAGAAGGCGCGCTGGTAGGCTTCGAGGGCCGTGGCACCGAGAGCCACGCCGCAGGGGTTGGCATGCTTGACGATAACGCAGGCCGGTCCCTCGTCGAACTGCTTGACGCATTCGAGCGCGGCGTCGGTGTCGGCGATGTTGTTGTAGGAAAGTTCCTTGCCCTGCAGCTGACGCGCGGTGCTGATGGAGGCCTCGGCCACATCCTTCTCAACGTAGAAAGCCGCCTGCTGGTGCGGGTTTTCGCCGTAGCGCATCCCCTGCTTCTTACGGTACTGCAGGGTCAGCGCCGGGGGGAAGTCGGCATGCTCGGCCCCGAGCTTTTTCCCCAGCCAGTTGGAGATGGCGCCGTCGTAGGCGGCGGTATGCTGGTAGACCTTGACCGCCAGGGCGAAATTGGTCTCGGGCGAGACGCTCCCGCCGGAGGCGCGCATCTCCTCCAGCACCCGGCCGTAGTCATCGGGGTCGACGAGCACGGTGACGGAACGGTTGTTCTTGGCGGCGCTGCGCAGCATGGTCGGCCCGCCGATGTCGATATTTTCGATGGCATCCTCAAGGCTGCAGTCCGGATTGGCCACCGTCGCCTCAAAGGGATAGAGATTGACCACCACCATGTCGATCGGTTCGATGCCGTGCTCCTTCATGGTGGCGACATGCTCGGGATTGTCGCGCAGACCGAGCAGACCGCCGTGCACCTTCGGATGCAGGGTCTTGACCCGGCCGTCGAGCATTTCGGGAAAACCGGTGAATTCGGAGACGTCCTTCACCTGCAGCCCCGCTTCACGCAAGAGCTTCGCGGTGCCTCCGGTGGAGAGAATTTCGACGCCAAACTTGGCAAGTTCGCCGGCAAATTCGACGATGCCGGTCTTGTCGGACACGCTGATCAGCGCACGTTCAATTCTGGCCATGCTGCAACCTCACTGCTCCCTGAAAGAAAAAGACTGAAAAAAGAGAAAACCGTCATGGGTCCGAAGCGGCCGATGGCGGTTTGACCTGTCTGGAACGCGGGAATGCCCTATCTATCATGTCCGGCGGGCCGCAGGCAACCGCTTTTGCCCCCCGTATACCGCAAAAACGGCGGTTTCATCTGCCGATGAAGCGCCGCGGATTGCGCGAACCGAGGCTGCAGAAAATCTCGTAGTCGATGGTCTGCGCCCAGCCGGCCAGCTCATCCCCCGAAATCAGGGCATCGCCGTCGCGGCCGAGCAGGGTCACCCGGTCACCGACCCGCACATCAGGATGGTCGGTCACATCGAGCAGAATCCAGTTCATGCACACGGTGCCGACCTGGCGGATGCGCCGGCCACGCACCAGGACCTCGGCCCGGTTGGTCACCAGGCGCGGATAGCCATCCGAGTAGCCGAACGGCACCGCGGCAATCAGGCTGTCGCGTTCGGTGACAAATCGATGGCCGTAGGAAAGGCCGCTGCCGGCGGGCAGGCGGTTGATCTGGGCGATACGGCTGACAACATGCATCACCGGCTGCAGGTCAAGATGGCGAAAGCTCTCGCCCGGCAGCCCACCGTAGAGACTGATGCCGGGCCGCGCCAGGTTGCACAGGGGAAAGTTCTGGCCGAACAGGCCCGGGCTGTTGCTCAGGTGCAGCCAGCGCGGTTTGAACCCCGCGGCGCGCACCCGCTCGACACAGGCGGCAAAGGTTTCGTACTGGCGGGCGGTGAACGGGTTCGCCGCGTCATCGGCCAGGGCCAGGTGGGAAACCACCCCTTCGACGGCGACATGGTCGAGGCCGGCCAGAACGGCGAGCACCTCATCCAGGGTTTCCGGGCGAAAACCGGCGCGCCCCATGCCGGTATCGATTTTCAGATGCACCGGCAGCACGCGCCCGCGGGTTCGTCCTGCGGCGTCGAGGGCCCGAGCCAGCTCCAGGTCGAACAGCATGGGCGTCAGCTCCTGGTCGGCCAGCTCCCCGGCATCATCCGGATGCGCACCACAAAAGAGCAGAATCGGCCGGTCGATACCGGCCGCGCGCAGACGGGCTCCTTCGACCGGATGGGCGACGCCGAACATGTCCGCCCCTTCATCCGTCAGGGCGCGGGCGACTTCGACGGCCCCGTGGCCATAGGCATCGGCCTTGACCACCGCCAGAAGCGGCCGACCGCCGAAGGCGGCACGCGCCTGGCGGAAATTGTGCCCCAGGGCGTCAAGATCGACAAGGACCTGGTTGGGATGCTTCATCGGCATGTTCCTTGGCAGATTGCGACCGGACTTTTCTACCACGGCTGCGACAGGCTGGCCAGAAAAAGACGAATAGTTACCCGCTTAAGTCAACAATGACGTTGACAGCCGCACCGTGCAGGCGCTAGTCTGCCTGCTATCCGGAAAGCGGGAGGAATCTGTCTATGTGTCTTGACAATGGACCTCTGGTCTTGGTGCGCGGTGAGGATCAACGTCAGCTCGACAACGTCGCTTCGCTGCTGCCGAAGGACGGCCGCATCGTCCTGCTCGACGTTTTCGGCAAAAAGGAAGAGATCGAAGGAAGCATCGAGGAGATCGACCTGCTCAACAACCGGATCGTGCTGGCCTGACGGTCATCGCCGGTCCGACAATCGCATAATCGTACCGCTGGGGGAGTGAAGACTGAGAGTCCTGCATCAGGCAGGGCGACCCTTTGAACCTGATCCGGGTGATGCCGGCGTAGGGAAGCGGCCGATGCCAGAGTTGCTGCCTGACCCAACCGCATCGCGTCGCTTCGACGCGGTGCGGTTGTTTTTTAAGGGAACAGCTTGTGATCCAGGGCGTCTACTACATCAGCGATGCCGCCACCGAAGTGGAAATCGAACGCTGCCGGCAGGTGCTGGCCGGCGGTGTCCGGCTGCTGCAATACCGCGACAAGCAGGCGTCCGACGAGCAAAAACGGATGACCGCCAGCCGGCTGCTGGAGCTGTGCCGTCAGGCCGGTGCCTGTTTCATCGTCAATGACGATCCGGTTTTGGCGCGCAAGCTCGGTGCTGACGGGGTCCACATCGGCCAAACGGACGGCAGCGTCGCCGGGGCCCGTGACATCGTCGGGCCCCAGGCCCTCATCGGGGTTTCCTGCCGCACCGTGGAGCAGGCCGAACAGGCGGCTGCCGAAGGGGCCGACTACATCGCCGTCGGCAGCATGTATCCGACCGGCACCAAGGCCGACGCCGAGCTGGTCGGTCCGGAACGTTTGACCCAGGTGCGCGCGGCTGTGGACCAACCGATCGTCGCCATCGGCGGCATTGACCGCGACCGGGCCGGCAATCTGTTCGCACGCGGCGCCGACGCCGTGGCGGTCATCTCCGCCCTGCGCGACGACCCGAACCCCGCCCTGGCCGCGCGCGAACTGGCCCTGGCCGCCATCCGCCGGCATCCGGAACGGCGCGCGCGCGTCCTCTCCGTCGCCGGTTCGGATTCGGGCGGCGGCGCCGGCATCCAGGCTGACCTGAAGACCATCACCCTGCTGGGCGGCTACGGCATGACCGCCCTGACCGCCCTGACCGCGCAGAACACCCTCGGCGTCTCCGGCATCCACCCCTGTCCCGCCGACTTTGTCGCGCGGCAGATCAACGCCGTGCTCGACGATATCGGCGCCGACGTGGTCAAGACCGGCATGCTGTTCGATACCGCCATCGTCGCCACCGTAGCCAAAACGATGGCCGAAAGACACCTCATCGCCGTGGTCGATCCGGTGATGATCGCCAAGGGGGGCGCCCCCTTGCTGCAGCGCGACGCCGTCGAGACGCTGACGCAACAGCTTTTGCCTCACACCTTTCTGTTGACCCCCAACGTCCCGGAAGCGGAGGCGCTAACCGGTATCGCCATCGACAGCGAAACCGATATGGAGAGGGCTGCGGACAAACTGCGCCAGATGGGCGCGCGCAATGTCCTGGTCAAGGGCGGGCACCTGGCCGGTGACGCGGTCGACATCCTGGTCGGCCCGGGCATCCACCTGCGTCTTGCGGCCGAACGCCGACCGACCCGCAACACCCACGGCACCGGTTGCAGCTATGCGACCGCCATCGCCACCCTGCTCGCCGCGGGCCACCCCCTGCCCGTAGCGGCGCAGCTGGCCAAACGGTTCATCACCGCCGCCATCGCCGGCGCCGACGACCTCGGCAGCGGCCACGGCCCGGTGAATCACTGGCAGGGGGCGGAGGCGGTCAAATCACAGGAACAAACCACCCGCTCGCAAGCTCGCTAGAGGCACAGAGGTCACCGAGACATGCATGACACGACCTCAAGCCAAGAAACTGAACAGCCGGCTGGCTACTACGGGGATGACATGGTCATTTGCTCTGCAGCTATTTGAAATCTATAAAAGTTTTTACTGAATTTCTTCGCTTAAACCAGAAACGAGTACCACACAAGAGCTCTGCGTGCTCTGTGCCTCTGTGGTGAATAACATCTCAAAGGCGAAAAGGATTTGCCATGACCCAGCTTGAAGCCGCCCGCAAGGGCATCATCACCGAAGAGATGAAGGCGGCCGCAGCCGCCGAGAAGATCGACGCTGAGATTCTGCGCGAGCGCATCGCCGCCGGCACCGCCATCATCTGCCACAACGTCCGACACACCAACGCCCCGCCGCTGGCGGTCGGCAAGGGACTGCGCACCAAGGTCAACGCCAACATCGGCACCAGCAAGGACGATGTCTCCATCGACAAGGAGCTGGAGAAGGCCAAGGTGGCGGTCGCCGCCGGCGCCGACGCCATCATGGACCTGTCGACCGGCGGGCCGATCGATGAGATCCGCGCCGCCATCATCAACCAGACCCAGGCCTGCATCGGCTCGGTCCCCCTCTACCAGGCGGCGGTGGACACGGTGACGCGCAAGAACAAGGCGATGGTCGACATGACCGTCGACGAGATCTTCGACGGCATTGTCAAGCACCTTGACGACGGCGTCGACTTCATCACCGTCCACTGCGGCGTGACCCGCGCCACCGTCGAGCGCATGCGCAACGAAGGACGGGTGATGGAGGTCGTCTCCCGCGGCGGCTCCTTCACCTGCGAATGGATGGCGCACAACGAGGCCGAAAACCCGCTGTACCAATACTACGACCGGCTTCTTGAGATTGTGCGCGAGTACGACGCCACCCTCTCTCTGGGCGACGGTTTCCGCCCCGGCTGTGTCGCCGACGCCACCGACCGGGCCCAGATCCATGAACTGATCCTGCTGGGCGAGCTGACCCAGCGCGCCTGGGAGGCCGGGGTGCAGGTGATGATCGAAGGGCCGGGGCATGTGCCGCTGAACCAGATCGAGGCCAACATTCAGCTGCAAAAACGCCTCTGCCACGGCGCCCCCTTCTACGTCCTCGGACCGCTGGTGACCGACATCGCCCCCGGCTACGATCACATCACCTGCGCCATCGGCGGCACCGTCGCGGCCGCCGCCGGAGCCGATTTCCTCTGCTATGTCACCCCCAGCGAACACCTGCGTCTGCCGACCGTGGAGGACGTCCACGAAGGGGTGATGGCGACCCGCATCGCCGCCCACGCCGCCGACCTGGTCAAGCAGGTTCCCGGGGCCTGGGAGTGGGATCTGAACATGGCTCAATGCCGCAAGAAACTTGACTGGGAAGGCCAGTTCCGCCTCGCCATCGACCCGGACAAGGCGCGGCGCCTGCGCGCCGAGTCGGGTGTCGACGAAGAGCATGGGGCCTGCACCATGTGCGGTGAATTCTGTGCCTACAAGGTGATGAACGAGCGCGCTGCGAAGGAAGCGGCCGGGCGCTGAGCCCGGCCGTCGGTGTAAACGCCGGCTGACGTTTTTTTTCGTTGGTCCCCACAGGCCAGTTGTGCTTTAATGCCGCCCTCTGGCCCGGCCAGCATCTTGCGTGCAAAGTGAGGGCATGCCATGGTCGCCAAGCGCGTCAGCAAAAACAGCAAAGGGCACAAATCGTCCAAACATCGCCGCCGCCCCAAACTGAAACTCAGGGGCTTCAACAACCTGACCAAAACCCTCTCTTTCAACATCTACGATGTCTGTTACGCCCGACGGCCGCAGGCGCGCAAAGAGTACCTCGAGTACATCGACGAAGAGTACAACTCCGAACGGCTGGTCCGCATCCTGACCGAAGTCGCCGACATCATCGGCGCCAACATCCTCAACATTTCCAGTCAGGACTATGACCCCATGGGGGCGAGCTGCACCATCCTGATCGCCGAAGAGCCGGTCGATCCCAAGCCGGACCAGGTGCTCGCCCACCTCGACAAGAGCCACCTGTGCGTGCACACCTATCCGGAAACCGACTCCAAAAGCGGGGTTTCCACCTTCCGGGTCGACATCGACGTCTCCACCTGCGGCAAGATCAGCCCGCTCAAGGCCCTCAATCACCTGATCGAATCGTTCGAATCGGATATCGTCGTCATCGACTACAAGGTGCGCGGCTTCACCCGTGACGTGAAGGGGCGCAAGCATTTCATGGACCACCGGCTGCACTCGATCCAGCAGTACATCAAAAAGCGCATTCTCGACCGCTATCAGTGCGTCGACATCAACATCTATCAGGAAAACCTGTTCCACACCAAGATGCGCCTGAAGGACCTGGACCTGGACCAGTACCTCTTTTCCATCAACGCCGACGACCTTTCGGCCGAGGAGCAACAGCACATCCGCACGGTGCTGGAACAGGAAATAACCGAAATCTTCTATTCCAAGCACATCTTCTGACCGCCGCGGCTGCGGCTCCGGCGGTCGGTCGACACCAACCCGTTCCGACCAGGAGACGGCCATGCAGCGAGTATGTTGCGCTTTTTTCCTCATGATACTTCTGGCCGGCTGTGCCACCGGCGTCCGGCCCCTTGGCAATCCCGAATCACCCTACCCGCCCTCCCGACAGCCCCAGGTCGGTGACATCCTGCATCTGCCGACCGGAACCTGGATCAGCCGGGAGCAGATGCTCGCCATTGTGACCGATGCGCGCATCGCCTACGTCGGCGAAACACACGACAACCCGGCCTCTCACCGGCTTGAAGTCGACGTCCTGCGCGCCATGGCCGACCGCTGGCCCGGCCAGGTCAGTCTCGGCATGGAAATGTTCACCCCCAAACAGCAGAAGGTGCTGGACGCCTGGGTGGCCGGGGAGCTGGATGAAAAGGATTTCCTCAAACAGGTGCGCTGGTTCCAGACCTGGAGCATGGATTTCGGTCTCTACCGCGACCTGCTCAACCTGGCCCGGGAAAGAAAAATCCCGGTGCGCGGGCTCAACGCCGACAAGGAGACCGTCCGCCTGGTCGGCCGGACGCCGCTGGAGGAGCTTCCGCCGGAGACTCGGAAGCAGCTGCCGGACATGGATTTGACCGATCCCTACCAGGGGGCCCTGGTCAAGGCCATCTTCGGCGGACACAGCCAGGGCAAGGCGATGCTTGACGGCTTCCGCCGGGTGCAGACCCTGTGGGACGAAACCATGGCCGCCCAGGTCGCAGACTGGCTGGGTCGCCCCGAAAACCACGACATGCACATGGTGGTCATTGCCGGAGGCAACCATATCCGCAACGGCTTCGGCATCCCGCGCCGGGTGTTCCGCCGTCTGCCCACCTCCTACGTGCTGGTCGGCTCCCGGGAGATCGAAATCCCGGAAGAACGCAAGGACCGGCTCATGGATGTCAGCATCCCCACCTTCCCCATGCCGGCCTTTGATTTTCTCCTGTTTACCCGCTACGAAATCCACGACCGGGACAAGGTCAAACTCGGCGTGATGCTTGGGGAAAAGGACGGTCAGGTCCGGGTCGGCAAGGTTCTGCCCGAGAGCAACGCAGCGCGTGCCGGGCTGCAGGAAGGGGACGTCATCCGCGCCATTGACGGGCAACAAGTTACCGAAACCTTCGATCTTCTTTACGCCCTCAGCCGGAAAAAGGTGGGCGACAGCGGGCAGCTTGAGATTCGCCGCGGGGAGAAGGACCTGCAGCTTGAGATCCGGTTTGAAAAGACCGAAAGGCACCACGGTCGCAACTGACCGGGCTCCTCAAAGGTGCCCCAATTTGCGCTTTTCGAACGGAAGGGCTTGATTTTTCCGCAACCATCGACTATGGTTTGCCTTCGTTTCGGCTCCTGAGAGCTGCAACGATCAATCTGCACGTAGAAAGCGAGGTGAAGTCCGGGTGGAAATCACGGTTGTCGACGGCAACGTCGAAAAGGCGATCCGCGTTCTCAAGCGCAAGCTGCAGCAGGAGGGCCTGTTTCGTGAAATGAAGCAGCGCAAGTTCTACGAGAAGCCTTCCGTCAAGCGCAAGCGCAAGGAGAAGGAAGCCCAGCGCCGCCTGCGCAAAAAGATGCGCAACATGCGTCGGGACTGACCAGCCTCGCTCTGGATTGCATACCAAACAGCAACGGCCGACTCTGCAAGGGGTCGGCCGTTGCTGTTTCGGGTTGCAGGTTCGGGAACCGCGGCACCGGCCCGCCTTGTCATCCGACAGAGAAGAGAAAGCACTCATTCGCCTGCGGCGCCATCCTTTTCTTGCTCGCCCAAGAAAAGGATGCAAAAGAAAGGCGCCCCGACGAAGCCACCCTGCGGGTCCCTTCACTCCGGCCACACCCGGCGGAAGCCACGAAAACTCGGCTGACGCCTTCGTGCTTACCCCAGTGACCGCAGGCTCCCCCCCCACCCTGACCCTCCCCCTCCAGGGGGGAGGGAAAATCGGTTCAGCCCCACACCAAAAAATAAAAAAAAGCCGCCCCGGTTTTCAGGGCGGCCCTTTCATTCCTGGAGCCTGCAACCTCAGGCCCTGCGGCTTTGTGCCCGAAAGGACTTAACGGGGCACCACCGGCAGTTTCAGACCGGCCAGGTAGTCGACCATCTTCACCACCTGGCAGCTGTAGCCGTTCTCGTTGTCGTACCAGACATAGAGGTTGCAGCGGTTACCCTGGACGATGGTGGCGCAGGAATCGACCACACAGGCATAGCCGGAACCGACAAAGTCGCTGGAGACGACATCGGGGCTGTTGGTGTAGTCGATCAGCTCGTGCAGCGGCCCTTCGAGCGAGACTTCGCGCAGATAGCCGTTGATTTCCTCGACACTGGTCTCCTTTTCCAGATTGAGGCTGAGAATGGCAAGCGACACGTTCGGAGTCGGTACGCGGATGGCGTTGCCGGTCAGCTTACCGGTCAGCTCGGGCAGGGCCTTGGCCACCGCCTTGGCGGCGCCGGTTTCGGTGATGACCATGTTCAGGGGCGCCCCACGACCGCGGCGCGACTTCTTGTGATAGTTGTCGATCAGGTTCTGGTCGTTGGTGTAGGAATGACAGGTCTCGACATGACCGTTGACAATGCCGAAGCGGTCGTTGACCGCCTTGAGCACCGGAACGATGGCGTTGGTGGTACAGCTGGCCGCCGAGAAGATCTGTTCGTCTTCGGTGATCATGTCGTTGTTGATGCCATAGACGATGTTGGGAACATCCCCCTTGCCCGGAGCGGTGAGAATAACCTTGTCAATCGCGCCTGTTTTCAGATGCTGGCTCAATCCCTCGCGATCGCGCCACTTGCCGGTGTTGTCGATGAGGATGGCGTTGCTGATGCCGTAACGGGCATAGTCGACTGTTGCCGGGTCGTTGGAATAGATGACGTGAATCAGATTGCCGTTGGCGATGATGGCATTCTCTTCTTCATCGACCTTGATGGTCCCCTTGAAGGGACCGTGCACCGAATCGCGCCGCAGCAGACTGGCTCGTTTGACCAGATCATCCTCGCTGCCTTTGCGCACCACCACGGCGCGCAGGCGCAGCTTGTTACCGCCGCCGGTCTGGTCAATGAGGATGCGGGCCAAAAGCCGGCCGATACGGCCGAAACCATACAAAACCACATCACGCGGCTCACTCAGCAGCGGTTTGTGGCCGACGTTGACATCCTTGAGTTCCTGACGGACGAACTCGTCCACAGACAGATTGCCGGCCTGGGCCTGGTAGCGCACGGTCAGTTTGCCGATATCCACCCGCGCCGGCGCCAGATCGAGTTTGGCCACCGCCTGCAAAACCGGGAAGGTGTCGCGCACCGACAGCTCGTTTTCGAGAATCTGCCGGGCAAAGCGATGCGCCCGCAAAATATCGATGGTCGACTGGTGCACCAGCTTGCGGTCGTAAATGGTGACCACGACATCGTTGTCGCGATACAGCCGGCCGATAAGCGGCTGCATCTGCTCGGCAATCGCCTCGCGCTCCTTCCAGTCATCGAAGTAACGCACCTGTTTTTCTGTGAGCATCGTTCGATCCTTTCGTCACCCCAAACGGGAAATGGTCAAAACGGCTGCATACTAAACGTAAACCCGTCTTCAGGACAAGGTTCGGACGAATTTTTTTGCCGCTGGACATCAGCGGCATTGGTTGTTATTCATTGACTCGGGCGCGTTGGCGACCAGGACGACCCGCCACATCAATCCGAATCCCTGCAAAAGGAGGACAGCTGGCATGGCCGATAAGGTTTCCTACAAGGAGCTGGGGTTGGTCAATACCCGGGAGATGTTCGCCAGGGCCATGGAGGGCGGTTACGCCATTCCGGCCTACAACTTCAACAACCTCGAACAGCTGCAGGCCATTATCACCGCCTGTGCCGAAACCGCCTCGCCGGTCATCATTCAGGTGAGCAAGGGGGCGCGCAACTACGCCAACGAAACCATGCTGCGCTACATGGCCCTCGGGGCGGTGAAGATGGCGCGCGAGATGGGCTCGAACATCCCCATCGCCCTGCACCTCGACCACGGCGACTCCTTTGAGTTATGCAAGGCCTGTGTCGATTCCGGCTTCTCGTCGGTCATGATCGACGGCAGCCACCTCCCCTACGAAGAGAATATCGCCCTGACCCGCAAGGTGGTCGAATACGCCCATGAGCACGACGTCACCGTCGAGGGCGAACTGGGCGTGCTCGCCGGTATCGAGGATGAGGTCGAAGCCGAGCATTCGACCTACACCCGGCCGGAAGAGGTCGAGGATTTCGTCACCAAGACCGGCTGCGATTCCCTCGCCATCTCCATCGGCACCAGCCACGGTGCCTACAAATTCAAACTCAAGCCGGGCGAAGAGGTACCGCCGCTGCGCTTCGATATCCTGGAGGAAATCGAACGGCGCATTCCCGGCTTCCCCATCGTCCTGCACGGCGCCTCGAGCGTGGTCCAGGAATACGTCCAGCTGATCAACCGGTACGGCGGCAAAATGGAAGGGGCTGTCGGAGTTCCGGAAGAGCAACTGCGCCGGGCCGCCAGAAGCGCGGTGTGCAAGATCAACATCGACTCGGACGGCCGGCTGGCGGTAACCGCCAAGGTGCGTGAATACCTGGCCAACAATCCGGGTGAATTCGACCCGCGCAAATATCTCGGCGAAGCGCGCAAGGAACTCATCCGGCTCATCAAACACAAGAACGAGACCGTCCTCGGCAGCGCCGGACGCGCCTGAGGCCGGAACTGTGCCACGCAAAAAGGCGACCTGAGAAGGTCGCCTTTTGCGTTTCAGCCATCCGTTGTGAACCCTTCTCCCGCCAGCCAGACCTTCAGTCCGCCGTTGCGCAGCGGCATGCGCGACCAGGTGCGCTGGACGGGCCCGAGAAGGGCAGGATCCGGCAACAGGACCGCCCGCTGCCAGCCCGCCCAGACCCGGCCGAGCCGGTCGCCCAGTCTGCGGCAGAAGCTCCTGACGGCCGCCGGCTCACCCAGACGCTCGCCGTAGGGCGGGTTGGCAATCCACAGCCCGGAGGGGGCCGGCGGCTCCAGGTCCAGGGCATCCCGACAGCTCCAGACGACTTCGCCATCCAGCCCGGCCCGGATCGCATTGGCGCACGCCACGGCCACCATTTCCGGATCGCTATCCGAGGCATGAATCATGCCTTCGGGAATGGCGACTGCGGCGCGGTCGGCTTCCTGCAACAGCAGTTTCCACAGCCCGTCGCGAAAGCCGGGCCAGTGCATGAAGGCAAAGGAACGCCGGCGTCCCGGCGCCCGGCGCCCGGCGATCAGAGCCGCCTCGATGGCCAGGGTACCTGAGCCACAGAAAGGATCGACCAAAGGCCCGCCCTCATAGCCAACGGTCAGCAGCATCCCGGCGGCCAGGTTTTCCCTCAGGGGCGCCTCCCCCTGCCGGATGCGATAGCCGCGCCGGTGCAGGTGGTCGCCGCTGCTGTCAGCCGACAACAGCAGACAGTCCTGAAAGAAGCGCCCCACAAACGTTTGGGGCGGCAGTTCCGGATCCAGCTCCGGCTGGCCCAGCGCCTGATGCGCCGCCAGCGCCAGGGTCTCGGCAATCCGGTCCCGATGTACCAGGCGGGACCGGCGCGAGCTGATGCGAAAAGCGACCGGCTGGCCGGGGCGGACGAATTCCCCCCAGGGCAGGCGCACCGCCTTGCGGAACAGGGACGGGAAATCGCGCGCCTTCAGTTCGGCGCAACGGACCAGAATCCGGCTGGCGCTGCGCAGCCAGAGATTGGCCAGATAGAGCTCACGCAGGCGCCCCCGCCAGGCGACCCCGCCTGGTTCCACCACCTCCGGCTCAATCCCCAGCGCCTGAAGTTCCCGGGCACACAAGGGTTCCAGCCCGGGAGGCACAACGGCGTATTGAACGACCTCACGATTTTTCATCACACCTCGCTCTCGGCGCACCGGCCCGGAAGAGAACCGGCCGCATCAGCCACGGACGCAGTCTAGCAAACCCGGCCGGCAGAGTGTATAGTACCGCCGGAAGGAGTTGGACGGATGACGACAGACAGACAGGAACTGATGGACCTGCTGAAGCGGCTGGATCGCCTGGCGGCCCTGGGAGAATCGGCATTGCGGCATCTCTCCCCGGGCGACCGGCACGAACCGGTCGACTTTGCCACCACCCTGGCGGCCCGCTGGGCGGGCGGCGAAGACGGTGCCCTTGTCGCCGTCGGCGACCCCGATCTGCCCAGGTCCGATGACCTGCTCGGTATCGAACGGCAGTTGAAGGCCCTCGAACGCAATACACTGCAGTTTGTCCGAGGTCTGCCGGCCAACAATGTCCTGCTCTGGGGCGAACGCGGCACGGGCAAGTCGACCGCGGTCCGCAGTCTGCTGACCCGTTTCGGCCCGGACGGGCTGCGCATGATTGAGGTGCAAAAGGAGCAGCTTTTTGCCCTGAGGAGCATTGTCAGCACCCTGCGCCATCTGCCCTGGCGCTTCATTCTTTACTGCGATGATCTCTCCTTCGACGAACACGAGATCGACTACCGTGAGCTGAAGGCGCTGCTCGAAGGCAGCCTCGAGGCGCCACCGGAAAATGTGCGTCTGTACGCCACCAGCAACCGGCGCCACCTGATGCCCGAACGCATGCTGGAAAACACCGACGAGGAAGAAATCCATCCGGAAGAACGTAGAGCCGAAAAACTCTCTCTCTCGGACCGCTTCGGCATCAGCCTCGGCTTTTATCCCTTCGACCAGCCGACCTACCTGCAAATCGTCAGGCATTTGGCCAAAAGACGGAACATTGCCATCGACGCCGACGAACTCGAACGCCGGGCCCTGCACTGGGCCGGCAGTCGCGGGGCACGCTCAGGCCGCGTCGCCCGGCAGTTTGTCGACGATCTGGCCGGACAAATAGCCCTGGAAGCGGACAAGGCCGGTAAAAAGGCGTGAAACTTGCTTGAAACCTGTCGTTTATCGGCCGGAGTCAGCTCTGTGACAGAACTGTTGCCGGCCATCCCTGCATGATCGAGGAGGAGACGGATGAAACGGATTCTGCCCCTGACCCTGCTGGTGCTGCTGATTCTTCCCGGCAGCCTGTGCGCCCGCTGGATCAAGGACAAGGTTGTCATCCCGGTGGAGGCCACCGGTCCGGTAACCTTCAGCCATTACAATCACCTTGAAGCAGTGGGCAGAAACTGCCCGACCTGCCACAATCAGGTGTTTCACATCGTCACCAGCAAAAACCCCGCCTTCACCATGGCCGACATGGAAAAAGGCAAGGCCTGCGGCTTCTGCCATAACGGCACCAGGGCCTTCAGCGTCAAAGAGGACTGCAGCGCCTGCCACCCGACCCACGACATCCGGTTCAGGAACGACTCGGCACCGGCGCTTTTTCCGCATGACGTTCATACCGAAATGTACAGCTGCAGTGAATGTCATCCCGATCTTTTTGTCCCCGACCAGAAGAAAAACCCCGCCTTCACCATGAAACAGATGGCGGAGGGCGAAGCCTGTGGCGCCTGCCATGACGGCGACACCGCCTTTTCGGTCAAGGAAAACTGCGCCGCCTGCCATCCGACTGCGGATATCACATTTGAGACCGACGCCGGTCCGGCCACCTTCCCCCATTCAACCCACATCGAAATGTACGGCTGCGGGGAATGTCATCCGGGAATTTTCACCCCCGACCGCAAGGCCAATCCGGCTTTCACCATGGACCAGATGAGCGAAGGGGAAGCCTGCGGCGCCTGTCACGATGGCGATACCGCCTTTTCGGTCGACGACAATTGCGACAGTTGTCACGAAATGTAACGGCAGCTGTCGGTTGGACAGCGACCGGCCAACCGAAGTAAGGTATTGCACCTGTCGTGTACAGGCCGTTACAGACAGCCATCAATCCAGGAGGGGGGGACAGTGTCCCCCCTTTTTTGAACCGTCATGCCTTACGCACGCTATTTCCGCCCCGACCAGAAGCTGACCCTGCGGCCGGTGAAAACCGACACGACCTCAGACGTCATCGAAGACCTGAGCGCGTTTGTCTTGCAGTTCGAAAACAATCGCGCCCTGCTGCGTCTCCCCTACGACAACCGTCCGGGAGAAGACTATCCCTTCCAGCCGGGCATGGAGGTTGAGCTGGTCGGCGAAGCCCTCGGCCTCGGCATCCGGGCAACCGGAACCCTTGTTACCTGCCCCCAGCGGGACCAGGTGGAGATTGAGCTGAATCCCGACCTGCAGGCCTTTCAGCGCCGCCTGCATCCACGCGGCGACGTGCGCGTCGGTCTGCGTTATACCCGTGGACACGGCACCCTGCGCACCTTTCGCAACCAGTGGGAGAAGAATGTCCGCATCCTCACAACCAAAAGCGCCCTTGAAAAACTGGGACACTTTCCGAGGGTCGATCTCAACCTCGGCACCGGCGGCATCCGTTTTGCCATTCGCCCCCCGGTGCAGGTTGCCGACCTCTGCATGCTGCTGATTCAACTCACGGCCAATGAATCCCCCATCTGTGCCCTGGCCGAAGTCGTCTGGCTGGCCGAAGAGGAGAATGAAAATCCGTCCCGGCGCACGGCCGGGCTGAAGTTTATTAACATTCTCAAATCGGACCAGCAACGCATCGAACAATTTCTCAAGGAACAACGGGCCGTTGAAGGCCAGGCCTGATACTCCGGCTTCAACCTTATCGTCCAACACAGCATTTTTTCGAAACTTTTCCCGTTCATCCACAATTTCGTGGAAAACCCTGTGGGCAAGGCCGGCGCGCATCCCGGCAGCAGGCATGGCTTGGTGGGTTCCAGCTTTTTGCCTAAATTTTAAGCAGACACAAAGACCGTTTCAGGCAGCGTGAATCTGTGCCGGAATCAGGGGGAAGGCCCCGGGATCGGGCGTGACGGAAGGGCGCAAACCGGCCTGGGACAGCAAGGACAGAAACCGGCTGCGCGCCAGATCACGCGCCCCGAGGCTGTAGAGGTGGGGATTGGGCAGCTGGCAGTCAATAAGCAGATACCCCGCCTGGCGCAAACTGTAACACAGGTTCACCAGCGCCACCTTGCTGGCGTTGCTGCACCGGGAAAACATGGATTCGCCGAAAAAGAACCGTCCCAGGGCGACCCCGTACAGCCCGCCAACCAGCTCGCCCTGCTTCCAGACCTCCACGGAATGGGCGTAACCGAGCCGAAAGAGCACCCGGTAGGCCTGAATCATCTCAGCGGTGATCCAGGTCTCCTCCCCACGCTCGCACCGTACCTGGGCGCAGGCACGGATGACACCATCAAAGTCCTGGTCGAAACTGACCTGAAACCCGGCCCGGCGCAGGACCTTGCGCAGGCTGCGGCTGACATGCACCTCCCCGGGGAAAAGAACACAGCGTGGATCGGGCGACCACCAGAGAATCGGGTCGCCTTCGTTGAACCAGGGGAAAATCCCCATCGAATAGGCCAGCAACAACCGTTCGGAGGAGAGGTCGCCGCCGACCGCCAGCAGGCCGTTGGCTTCGGCCAGCTCCGCAGGAGGGAATACCAGGTCGGGACCGAGCCGATAGACGGGCATCAGTTCTCCGCGTCGGGATAGTGAAAGGTCAGGGTGTTGTTGCGACAGCCGATGCGGACCCGGCCACCAACCCGCAGACGCCCGAACAGGATTTCATTGGCAATCACATCACCGATTTCATTCTGAATCAGGCGGCCGAGCGGTCGGGCACCGAAGGCCGGATCATAACCGTGCCGGGCCAGATAACGTCGGGCGGCCGGGCTGAGCTGCAGGCGCACGCCCTTGTCGGCAAGCGGCTTTTTCAGCTCCCCGATCATCTTGTCGACCACCCGTTCCATGACCGCCTGGTCCAGCGGAGCAAATGCGATGACGGCATCGAGCCGATTGCGGAATTCCGGGGAGAAGGTCTTCTCCACCGCGGAACGGGCCGACCCGGACCGCACCTCGCCGAATCCGATGGGACGGGCGCTCATCTCCCGGGCACCGACATTGCTGGTCATAATCAGAATGACATTGCGGAAATCGGCGTGCCGGCCGGTGTTGTCGGTCAAGGTACCGTGGTCCATGACCTGCAGCAGGATGTTGAACAGGTCGGGATGGGCCTTTTCGATCTCATCCAGCAAGAGCACGGCGTAGGGATGTTTGGTGACCGCTTCGGTCAGCAGGCCGCCCTGATCAAAGCCGACATAGCCGGGAGGCGCGCCGATGAGCCGGGCCACCGAATGCTTCTCCATGTACTCGCTCATGTCAAAGCGCAGGAACTCCACCCCCATTGTCGCGGCCAGCTGACGGGCGACCTCGGTTTTGCCGACGCCAGTGGGACCGGTGAAGAGAAAACTGCCGACCGGCTTGTCCGGATGTCCCAGCCCCGCACGGGCCCGCCGAATGGCCCGGCAGAGGGTTTCGATGGCACTGTCCTGGCCGAAAACCACCCCCTTCAGGTCCTCTTCGAGCTGCTGCAGACGGTTGCTTTCCCGGCGGGACAGGGTGCGGGCGGGAATGCGGGCGATACCGGCAACGATTTTTTCGATATCCGGCACATCGATACGTCGCCGCGGGCGCTTCTGCAGGCGGGCAAAGGCGCCGGCCTCGTCGATGACATCGATCGCCTTGTCGGGCAGATGGCGGAAGTTGATATGGCGGGCCGCCAGTTCCGCGGCCGCGCGCAGGGCCTCGTCGGTGTAGCGCACCTGGTGGTGCTCTTCGTAGTGCGGCCGCAGCCCCTCCAGAATCGCCACGGTTTCATCGATGGACGGCTCAGGCACGTCGATTTTCTGAAAGCGCCGCGACAGGGCGCGATCCTTGTCGAACAGATTCTTGTATTCCTCGTAGGTGGTGGAACCGATGCAGCGAATCGTGCCGCTGGCCAAAACCGGCTTGAGGATATTGGAGGCATCCAGCGAACCGCCGCTGGTGGCGCCGGCACCGACGATGGTGTGAATCTCGTCGATAAAGAGAATGACATTCGGGCGCTGTTCCAGCGCCTGAATCACCGCCTTGAGTCGTTCTTCAAAATCGCCGCGGAATTTGGTCCCGGCCAGCAGCGCGCCCATGTCGAGGGTGTAAATTTCGCAGTCGGCCAGCAGTTCGGGCACCTCGCCACGGGCGATACGCAGGGCCAGACCTTCGGCCAGAGCGGTCTTGCCCACTCCCGGCTCACCGACGAACACCGGATTGTTCTTGCGCCGGCGGCACAGGACCTGGATGGTTCGGGTCAGCTCGTGATCACGGCCGATCAAAGGATCGATCTCGCCCGCCCGCGCCTTTGCCAGCAGGTTGACGGTAAACTGCTGCAGCGGATCGGCCTTGGCGGGTTGTTTCTCCCGGCCCGGCTTGCTGTCAGCCTTGTCCTGACCCTCCCGCTCTTCCGGCGCCTGCATGGCACCCGCGTTGGGAGCCTGGGCCACTCCGTGCGAGATGTAGTTGAGCACATCCAGACGGTCAATGCCCTGCCGGTTGAGGAAATAGGCCGCGTGGCTGTTTTTTTCTTCGAGAATGGCGGCGAGCAGGTCCCCGACGGTGATTTCCTTTTTGCCCGACGACTGCATATGCAGCACCGTGCGTTGCAGCACCCGCTGCAGACCAATGGTCTGTTCCGGAACGAACTCGGCCTCCCCGGGCAGAGCCTCCAGTTTCTGTTCAAAAAAGGCTTCGAGATCGCGGCGCAGGTCCGTCAGATTGCCGCCGCAGGCGCGGATGATCTCCTGGCCCTGTTCCTCGAACAGAATGGCGTAGAGCAGATGCTCCGAGGTGAGAAACTCATGGTGACGCCTCTGAGCCTCACGCACGGCGAGGGAAAAGGCGATCTGAACTTCAGTACTGAACATACAGCCTCACGATCCGTCATGCCTCTTCCAGGCTGCAGCGAAGAGGAAATCCGGACTGCCGCGCCAGGCGATGCACCTGGGCGACTCTGGTTTCGGCGATCTCGTAGGGATAGGTTCCGCAAACGCCCAGCCCCTGATGGTGAATGTGCAACATGATGCGGTTGGCCTCGGTCGCCGATTTATGAAAGACCTTCTGCAGCACTTCGACGACAAAATCCATGGTGGTGTAGTCGTCATTGTGCATCAAAACCCGAAACAGGGGAGGCTCCTGGGTACGGGCGCGGCTCTTTTCCTCCACTCCCGACTGATTCCCGGTCAACTCTTTGGCCAAGTCCCAATCACTCCTTCCCTGAGAACGGCTGCAACGTCACATCCCTTCGGGAAACGCTGTGCCTTCATTGCAATTTAAGCGTACCAGCTACCCTTGCGCAAGGGGGGAGGACAAACTGGTACACCAATTGCTCATTCCCCCAGCAACGCGCGCCCGACCCCGGCCAAACCGCTGAAAAAGGGCCCGGGCGATGCGCACAGGGACAATTCCGGTCACCCACCGGTGACCCTTTTTGTTGCAATGGCTTTTCAGTCAGGCGTCGGTGTTACAGGAGGAATGCGTGCCCGAAACCAGAGATGTCATCTGCCCCCATTGCCATCATCTGCAAAAACTAAAGGCCAAACCCGTCCCTTGGTGGCGTCGCCTCCTGCGGGCGTGCACCGCCTCGGGAACTGAGCAAACCTGCGAGGCCTGCGGCGAAAAGATCAGTCCGGATGCCAGGCCGCCCCAGCAGTCTGCTCCCGCGGGTCTTCGTACCATCGAGTGTGAATGCTGCCAGGCCCTGACCAATTACCGCCCGGTTCATTCGGGACGCACCATCCGGTGCGCCTCCTGCTCCCACCCCCTGATTCTGCCCTGAAAGTGCTTGAAATATTGACACTTAGTTCATGGGCGGTTATTAAAGAGGGAAACTGTCCACGCAACGAACCTGTGTGGACCCATCTGCATTGACGGGAGTTCCGACATGGACAATGGTACCTTGCAATTGCTGGGAGCAGCCGGAGGGCTTTTGGGGCTGCTTCTGTCCCTGCTGATGACCATCCTCGCCATCCTGGTCCCCTTCTTCGTCTGGCGCATCTGGAAATGGACCAGCGTTACCGCCGACGAGCTGAAAAAGCTCAATGACAAATTCGACCAATGGCTGCTGCAGCAGCAGGACATCCCCGCGCCGCCGGCGGTATCCGCTCCGGTCGAACCCGCACCGGTGTTCACCGACACCCCGGAAGAGGAGCAGGGTCTGGCCGACGAGCAGGACGAGCTGGCCACGGAAACGGCGGCCCTCATGACCGAGGAATCCGAGGGCGAAACCGCACCCGGGGAGACGTTCTCCTTTGGCGCCGAATCCGCAGAGGAGCAGACTGAGGCCGCCGAAACCGGAACCGGGGAACAGCCCCCGGTCGAAGATGACCTGTTTTCGGCCGATGAGGAGGATTTCCCGGCCGGCGATGATTTCGATTTTGGTGAGGAGGAGTTCGACACCGGCGAACCGGACGAAACAGAAACCGGTTTTCAGGCCGAGGCAACCACCGGTGAGGACGACTTCGGCACCGCCTTTGACGAAGACTTCGATACGGAGGTCTCCTTCGATACCGGACCGGCTGAGGCTGCAAGTCCTCAGGAGAGCGCCTTTGACACCGAAACCCGGCCCGATGCAGAGCAGGAAGAAGCTGCTGAAGAACCCGCCGCCGCGTCGACGGACCAAACCGCCGAGGAGGAACCGAAACCGGCCAGACCCGACATTATCCCCCTCGATCCCGATCCGCGTCGTCCCGAGGTGCGCATGGCCCGTTGCGGCAGCTGCGACCACAAACTGGCCTACAAGGAGAGCCTGAGCGGCAAAAAAGCCCGCTGTCCTTCCTGCAAGGCGGCCTTCATCCTCCCCTGACCCTTCCAGCGCATTCCGCTTTTCAACGGGGCTGTCAACCGGCAGCCCCGTTTCCGTTTTTCCATGCCGCCTTGCCCCGGGCCCTGTTTTTCAGGACAATATCGGGGACATTCAGGAGGACCCCGCATGCGCTTCATCCATACCGCTGATTTGCACCTGGGCAAGACCTATCGCAACACCCCCGGCGAAGCGGAACGCTATCACGACTTTTTCGCCTGCCTGTCCGCTATCGTCGATGACGCCATCCGGGAACAGGTCGACGCCGTGCTGATCGCCGGTGACCTGTTTCACATCGGCCAGATCCTGCCGCGCACCTTCGCCCACACCTGCGCGGTTCTGCAACCGCTGGCCGACGCCGGCATCCCCTGTATCGCCATCGAAGGCAACCACGACTGGATTCACCGGCGCAACAGCATCTCCTGGATGGAGGCGCTGGCGCACATGGGGCTGATCCGCCTGCTGCGGCCGGCCCGCACCGAAGACGGCGGGTACCGTTTTGATCCCGTCGATGACGAGACCGGCATCGGCGGCCGCCTGCGCATCGGCGAGGTCGACATCTATGGCGTCGGCTACATCGGCGCCCAGGCGGGCAATCATGTGGAACGCATCTGCCATGCGGTCACGACCGAAAACAACCTGCTGCTGTTTCACGTCGGCATCTGGAGCTATTCGCCGGTGGAAATCGGCAACATGAAACCGGAAGAAGCCCTGCCCCTGGCCGACACCTTCGGCTACGTCGCCCTCGGTCACGGCCACAAACCCTACATCGTCGAAACCCCGCAGGGGCGGCCCTACGCCTTCAACCCGGGGTCTCCGGAGCGGGTCAACTTCGGGGAACAGGACTACGACAAGGGCTACTATCTGGTTCAGGCGGACCAAGGCACATTCACCGCCGAGTTCCGCCCGACAGACCCGCGGCCGATGTTTGCGGTGTCGATTGACCTGAACGGAGCCGAGGACGTCGACCAGGCCCTGCTGCGGCTTCGCGAGCAGATCTCATCCCGAATCGGCAGCCCGGCAAACAAGCGCCGGCCGCTGCTCGAACTGAAGCTTTTCGGCCGCATCGGTTTTCATCCTTTTGAGCTGGGCCGTGAACGCCTCAGGGCACTCCTGGCCGAACAGGTCGATCCGCTGCATGTCGAAATCAAAAACCACCTCTCCCTGGTCAGCGGCGACACCGAAGCGACAGCCAAAAAGAAGAGCCTCGACGAGATCGAACAGGAGGTCCTGCGCGACCTGATCGGCTCCGGAAGCGACTACCAGGGACGCGAGGAGGAACTGGTCAGGCTCTCGCTTGCCCTGCGCGATGCAGTGCAAAAAGGTGATGTTGACGGTGATGAGATGCTGGGGTTGCTGGAATGACTTCGCTTCACGATGCCTTCATGATCACATCGGATAAGGGCCTTGAAGAGAAAAGGAGCAAGGGAGGGGGATTTGTACAAAGAGACTGAATTGACGCAAAAGATCATTGGTTGTGCCTACAACGTGCACAATACACTGGGGGCCGGTTTTCTTGAGAAGGTCTATGAAAATGCCCTGCGCGTCGAGATGGAGTCGATCGGTCTGCGTGTTGCCCAGCAGTTGCCGATGCAGGTCCGCTACAAGGGCACGGTTGTCGGTGAGTACCTGGCCGACCTTGTTGTGGAGGATAAGGTCATACTCGAGCTGAAAGCGCTGGAAAAACTTTCAGCCATCCATGAAGTACAACTGAAGAACTATCTTTGCGCCTGCGGACTTGAGCTGGGCCTGCTGCTGAACTTCGGCCAGAAGGTGGAAATTCGCCGTAAGTTTGTTTCCCAAACAACAGCCAGAATGCAGTCATCTTGAGGGTATCAAGGCCTTTATCGCGAAGCTGAAAGCCAAAATGCAAATTCTCTCCATCCAACTGAAGAACATCAAGTCGCACCGCGACCTGAACCTGTCATTTTCCCCGGGCATCA
>CAZCUR010000004.1:29266-35077 GCA_964501815.1 uncultured Geothermobacter sp. | reverse complement strand
CTGAAGAACATCAAGTCGCACCGCGACCTGAACCTGTCATTTTCCCCGGGCATCAACGTTCTGGCCGGCCCAAACGGCATCGGCAAAAGCACCATCTTCGAAGCCATCGGCTATGCCCTGTTCGGCGTCGATGCCCAGAGTTTTGTCGGCAATGTCGAGCGTTTCCTCACCATTGGCAGCAAGCGGGGCGAAATCGCCGTCGTCTTCGAGGTCGCCGACGGAGAGCGCTATCGTGTCAGCCGCACGGTCGGCACGCCCTCAAGGTGGCTGCTGGCCAGGGAGGTCGGAGGGACCTTCGAGGTCGAGGAGCACAAGGATGGCAAAGAGACCGAGGCACGTTTGAAAGAGCTGCTCGGCCTGAATGCGGGCCGCTCGCTGGCGGAACAGTTTGAACTGGTCATCGGTCCCTTCCAGCATGAATTTCTCGGCCCGTTTGTCATCCGGCAGGCGACCAGGCGCCGGGACAAGTTTGACGAGATTCTCGGTATCGACTCCTGGCGCAAGACCTTTACCGAAACCAAGGTTCTTGCCGGTGCCATCAGGGCAAAAATCGAGGCACTCGAAAGCGCCATCACTCCCCTCGAAGCCCAGGCGGCCGAACTGCCGGCCAAAAAGGAGGAGCTCCAGACAACGAAGACGACTCTTGCGCAGGCCGAAACCGAACTGGCATCGCAGCGACAACAGCTCAAGGAGCTGGAAAAACGCCTGCAGGCCCTGGACAAAAGGGAAAAGGAGCTCAAGGAGCTGGAAAAAGCGATTGAGACGCTCAGGGAGCGGATCGCCAACGGCCATGAGCGGATCGCCAAACAGAAGCAGTTGGTCACCGAAGCGGAACAGGCCCAAAAGGTTGTCGAGGAAACGGCCCCGGGTAAAAAGGCCTTCGAGCAGGCCGAGCGTCGCCTGCAGCAACTGCGGGAACAGGAAAAAATCCAGCGCGCGCTCGAACAGGAGGTGGCCGCTCTCAAAGGCCGGCTCGGCAAACTCGAAGAACGCTTCAAGGTTGCGTCCCAGGCCATCGAACACACCCGGCAGGAACTGGACGCCGAGGAGAAGGAGCTGGCGGCAGCCCGAAAGGCCCTGACGGTGGATGCCGAACAACAGGCCTTGTCGGCCCGGTTGCCGGAGATTCGCGCAAACCTCGACAAGCTGCGTCTGCAACGCGGCCAGCTCGAAGGGCGGCGGGCGGGGCTGGAAGAAGGGAGCGAAAAGCTCGCCGAGGGAATCTGCCCTTTCTTCCAGGAACCCTGCCTCAATATCGCCGAAAAACCGCCGGAAGATGTGTTCAAAACCAAATTTTCCGAACTCGATCAGAAGTTGCGGAGCCTGCAACAGCAGATTCAAAAACGTGAACAGGAAGAGCGGGAAGCGGTCAGGGCCAACGACCGGATCAGGGAGGTGACGGTCAAACTCGAAGGGCTTGAGGCGCGGATGGCGAATCTTTCAGAGCGCCGCAAGGCCAACGAGCTGAAGACCGCGGAACTGGGCGAACTGCGAAAGGAACAGGACGCCGCCCGGCAGCAGCTGGATGAAAAGCAAAAGGACCTGGCACGCTACACGAACCTGCAGGCCGAGATTGAAAAGGCTGAGCAGGAGAAGGCCCGGCACCAGGAAGCCCGTGACCGTTTTGTGGCCAATCAGCAGCAGGCCGCCGAACGGGACCGGCGCCGGGCGGACCTGGAGAAGTTTGAGAATCATCTCAAGACGTTGCAGAACGAGCTGGATGGCAAAGTCGCGGCCTTCAGCCAGGCAGGCAATGACTATGACGCCTCGGTGCATGAGCAGCTGCGCAAAGACAGGGATATGCTCTGGGGCGGGGTCAACGCCCTCGAACAAAGGGTCAAAGGATTGAACGCCGAGGTTGCCCGCCTGTCCGCCGAAGTCGACAAACTCAGAAAAATCGAAACGGAGATCGCCGACAAGAAAAGGCAGATCACATCCTGGGGCCAAAAGGCCGAGCTGGTCAGGTTCCTGCGCAACCGCGTCTTCCGCAACGTCTCCGCCTCCCTCTCCGAGCGCTTTCGCGAGGAAATCAGCCAGCGGGCCAACCGCATCTACCGAACCATCGCCGAAGCCGACGAAGAACTGTACTGGGGCGACAACTACCGCATCATCCTGCGTGACATGGTCGACGGCCGCCTGCGCGAACGCAGTGACGACCAGCTTTCCGGCGGCCAGATCATGAGCGCGGTGGTCGCCCTGCGCCTGGCCCTGCTGCAGACCATCGGCGCCCGCATCGCCTTTTTCGACGAGCCAACCTCCAACCTCGACGCCGACCGGCGCGAAAATCTCGCGCGCGCCTTCCGTGCCATCGACGTCGGCCAGGAGGACGTGACCGAACACTGGTACGACCAGCTTTTTCTCATCAGCCACGACGTCAGCTTCACCGAAATCACCGATCAGGTCATCGACCTGCAGCAGAGCGGCAGCCCGTGACACAAATCTGCCGCCCCACCTTGCGGTGACCGCTGACGGGACCTATATTGGCCCTGTGACCCGAACTCCAGGAGGATTGAATCCATGAAGCGTCTGCTGTTTCTCATCCTGCTGCTGCCGCTGCTGCTGAGCGGCTGCGGTTACAACGAAATCCAGTCGAACGAAGAGGCGGTCCTTGCCGCCTGGGCCGATGTCGAGGCGACCTATCAGCGTCGCGCCGATCTGATTCCCAACCTGGTGGAGACGGTCAAGGCCTACGCCGCCCACGAAAAGGAGACGCTGCAGGCCATCACCGAAGCACGCGCCAGCGTCGGTCAGGTGAAATTGTCCCCCGGGGACCTGAGCAACCCTGAGAGCTTCAACCGCTTCCAGCAGGCCCAGGGACAGCTTTCCGGCGCCCTGTCCCGCCTGCTGCTGGTGGCCGAACGCTATCCGGACCTGAAGGCCAACCAGAACTTCCGGGATCTGATGCACCAGCTGGAAGGGACGGAAAACCGCATCAATGTTGCGCGTCAGCGCTACAACGAGGCGGTGCGCCGCTTCAACACCTCGATTCGGGTCTTTCCCAACAACCTGACCAACAAATTCCTGCTGCATCTGGAACGCAAGGAGCCGTTCAAGGCCGAAGCCGGAGCCGAAAAGGCTCCGAAGGTGAAGTTCTGAGCCGATGCGGTTGCTTCCGGTCATCCTGCTTCTGGGCCTGCTCGCCGGTCCGGTTTTCGCCCTCGATGTTCCGCCCCTGACCGGCCATGTCATCGATCGCGCGGGTCTGCTGGGCGTCGAAACCCGCCAGCGCCTGGAGCGCTATCTGAGCGATTTCGAGCGCAGCGACTCGACCCAGATCGTTGTCTTGACCCAGCCCTCGCTGGAGGGTGAGGTACTCGAAAGCTACGCGCTCAGGGTGGCCGAGACCTGGGGACTGGGCCAAAAGGGGAAAGACAATGGCGCCCTGCTGCTGGTGGCCAAAAAGGAGCGCAAGGTGCGCATCGAGGTCGGCTACGGGCTCGAGGGCCGGCTGACCGACCTGCTCGCCGGACGCATCATTGACAACGAGATCGTGCCGCACTTTCGCCTCGGCGATTTCGACGGCGGCATCATCGCCGGCGTCAGGGCCATGGTGGAGGCGGTGCGCGGCGAGTACAAGGCCGAAGGGACACCCCGAAAGAACAAGCGCCGCAACCCGTTCGTGCTGCTGCCGCTGCTGCTCTTTTTCGGCCCGCTCCTTCTCGGCATGGCCGGCGGCCGACGCCGCTACCGCCGCGGCGGTTTCTGGATCGGCGGCATGGGCGGCTTCGGCGGCGGTGGCGGCTTTGGGGGCGGCGGATTTTCCGGCGGTGGCGGCGGCTTCGGCGGCGGCGGCGCGTCGGGGAGCTGGTAAACATGGTTGTAAAACTCACCACCGAGGCACCGAGGACACAGAGAGAACAAAACTTCAAAACAGGAGGTTCCTCTGTGCACTCGGTGGCTCGGTGGTTAACTTGACGAATTATAAGAACATGCCCGAACCGAAAGCCCAAACATTCCTGACCAGCGAAGAAAAAGCGCGCATCGAGCAGGCCGTGCGCCAGGTGGAGGCGACCACCAGCGGTGAAATTGTGCCGCTGATCGTCGATGCCAGCTACGACTATCCGCGCAGCGAACTGATCGGCGCCGGCTGTTTCGCCACGGCATCGGCCGCCCTGCTCTGCTGGCTGGCCGCCAGCGATTCGGTGCTGGTCTTTGTGCCGCTGCAGATTGTGCTGTTCCTGCTCTTCAGGATGCTCATCCGCGCCCTGCCGGCCCTCAAACGCCGGCTGATACCGCAGGCCGAAATCGACACCGAAGTCGAGGAGCGCGCCATCACCGCCTTTGTCGAGCACGGCCTGCACGAGACGCGCGACCGCACCGGCATTCTTATTCTGATTTCGTTGTTTGAACGCCGCGTCTTTGTCCTGGCCGACCGCGGCATCAACGACAAGGTGCCACAGGGAACCTGGGATGAGGTGGTCACCCTGATCAGCGAAGGGCTGCGGCAGGGCACTGCCTGCGACAGCATCTGCAACGCCATCGCCCGCTGCGGCGAGCTGCTGGCAAAAGACTTCCCGCGCCGAGCCGACGACACCGACGAGCTGCCCAACCTGATTATCGACTGATCTCCGGCCCCACCACCGACTGGCTGTAGTCACGCTGCAGGCTGCCGGGCGGCCGGCGCTGCAGCAGCAGACCGTAGAGTTGCGTCGCTCTTTCCTCCAGGTCCAGTTGCCGCAATGCCTGAGCACATGCGGTGCTCGACGTCCCGTAGGTCCTTTTCAGGGTCGCCCGGATGCGGCTGTAGTTCTGTACCAGAGGCAGGGACCGGTCCTTGCGGGTCCGCGCCAGCCAGCGCCTTCCCCGCTCGCTGCTGCCGAGCAGGTGCAGGTAGCGCGGACCGGCCTGCAGCGCCTCTTCCATCTCGTCCCGCCGCATACCGAGCAGGACATAGCAAAGCAGACGCTGAACGCGGGTGCGGGTCAGATGACGCGCCTTTATCGCGGTGATGAGATGTTCCAGGTTGTCACAGGCACGCAGCGCCGCCAGCAGCCGATCGGCCAAACCGTGCTCCACCTGATAGATCGCATCGAGGGCGGCTGGATCACGTGCGACCACCGCCGCCAACAGCCGCACAAAGACATCCGGATCACTGATCTGGCCTTCCAGACGCGCCTCGGCCAGCAACGCGGCACTGGCGGGAGGCAGATACTCGCCGACCGCCTCGCCGCGCCGGAGCATGGCCCGGATGCCGGTGGCACTGGCGATCTGTCCCACCGCCTGCTCATCGTGATAGCCGGCACCGACGCGCGGAATGGTCAGCGGGGTCATGCCGCTGTTCAGGCGGACCAGAGCACGCAGATATTCGATCCCGAGAATGTTGTTGGGGCCGGCCAGCAGCTGAGTTCCGGCCGCGCCGGCCAGCCCGGCCACCACCCGCGCGCGCGCCGCCGGGTAGTTGATCCCCTGCCGCAGCAACTCGCGGGTGCCCTTGTCGATGGCCCCGGACTGGTTCTCCAGCAGTTTGGCGGCCGCCTGCAGGTCGGCGAGGGAACCTGCCTCACTGCCGAAACAGAGAGCGTCGATACTACCTAAGGACTCCAGGCAGCGCACCGCCCCCTCGGCAAAGAGCGGCGCGCTGTTGCAGGCCCAGGGAAACGGCAGCTCGACCACGACATCGACACCTGCCGCCAGCGCCATGCGGGTTCGCCGCCACTTGTCGACCAGCGCCGGCTCGCCCCGCTGCAGGAAATGGCCGCTCATCACCGCCACCGCCACCTCGGCATCGGCAACACGCCGACTCTCCCGCAGATGATGCAGATGGCCGTTGTGGAAGGGATTGTATTCGGTTATCAGGCCGACAGTTCGCAT
>CAZCUR010000004.1:0-29166 GCA_964501815.1 uncultured Geothermobacter sp. | reverse complement strand
GCAGATGGCCGTTGTGGAAGGGATTGTATTCGGTTATCAGGCCGACAGTTCGCATAAAGTTATCTCACGCAGAGGCGCAGAAACGCAGAGGGCAGAATCCTCCCCTCCCCTGGAGGGAGGGGATGGAGGGGAGGGGGAAGCATCGAACGTCACCCCCATCCCGACCTTCCCCCGTCAAGGGGGAAGGAGATTTCGAAAAGTTTCCCATTTGCTCAGCGGTCCCGCTTCCCCGGCAAGCACCGGGAAAGGCCACGAGCAGGGACATCACAAAAACACCGGCAATCGCTCATCGATGCGGTTCTCTTGCTCACTGACCCGGGTGCGGTACGCCAGCACGTCCACCCCCTGCCCTACCGCCTTACGCAACAGCCGTCCGTACTCGGGGTCAATGGCGTCGGCGGGGGCGAAGCTGTCAGCCTCGCCGCGCTGAACCAGAAAGAAGATGACCGCCCGATAGCCTTCCTTCCGGGCCTCGGCCAGTTCACGCAGGTGCTTCTGGCCGCGGCTGGTGACCGCGTCCGGGAACAGGGCCGTGCGCTGACCGTCGGTCAGGGTGACGTTCTTGACCTCGACCAGCACCCGTTCCTGCGCGCGCTCGACCAGAAAATCGATGCGGCTGGCCCCAACGCGGAACTCCGGCCGCACCCGGCCGCCGGCCAGCTCAAGGATACTGCCGTCACGCAGTCCTTCCTCCACCACCCGGTTGGCGCGCTGGGTGTTGGTATCGACCCAGAAACCGTTCACCCGGATCAGCTCCAGGGTGTATTTCAGCTTGCGCTTTGGGTTGTCACTGGGGGAAACCAGAACATCATGACCGGCGACGGCGCACTGCAGCATCGATCCGGTGTTGGGCGTATGAGCGGTGATGATGCTGCCGTCGTCCAGCTCGACATCGGCGAAAAAGCGCTTGTAGCGGCGCAACAGTTTTCCGGGAAGCATCGGCTGGGGTAAATTCATGGGACCCTTGGTTATTCAGAAACACCGCGAAACAAAAGCCAAAATCCAGGTCAAAGACCTCCCCCTCCCCTCAGTCCCCTCCCTCCAGGGGAGGGGAATCTGGCTCCTCTCCCTGACCAGGCTCAAAGCCCCTGGTTCAGCCGTTCTGCGACCATGTCCGCCTCGCGCCGGCACCTGTCGGCGTCCCAGCCCCGTTCGGCGGCCATCAGTTCGATCACCCGGGGAGTGGCCTGGCGCGCCGCCTCGAGGTCGAGCAGCGCCAGCGGCAGGCGCCGGGCGAGGATGTCGATGGCATGGACCGCCATCTCGGCGCGCACGGCATGAACCACCTCGGCCTCGAGATAAGGATGGGCGGCATCGAGGCGTCGATCAAGTCCCTGTGCGGCGAGAGACGCCACCTCAGGGGCGCGATCGCCATAGGCATGGCAGAGGTGGCCTGCAACAGCATCGTCCAGGCCGAATTCCCGACGCAAGCGGGCTTCGACCTGTTCAGGGGGAGTTCCCCCGCCAACCAGCGGCAGGTGCTCGGTGCAGCAGGCCCGGGTCGGGCTGAGTCCGAAAGCACTGACCGCCCGATCAACCGTATCGAGCGCCATCCGGCGGTAGGTGGTCCATTTGCCGCCGGCGATGGTCAAAAGCCCCGAGGGACTGACTTCGATGACATGGGTACGCGCCAGTTGCGCCGTGTCCGCAGCCCCGGGTTCACGCACCAGAGGACGCAGACCGCACCAGACACTTTTGATGTCCTCACGCGTCACCTGAAGATTGAAGTAGCGCCCGACGTGGCGCAGCAGATAGTCGATCTCCTCGTCGCGAGCGCGCGGATGTTCTTCGACCACGGCCGGCGTGTCCGTGGTGCCGATGAGGGCGTGTCCTTCCCAGGGAAGAACGAACAGCACCCGGCCGTCCTCGGTTTCCGGTATCAGCAACCCGGTGTCAGGCGGTGCGTGCCGGGCATCCAGAACGATATGAATCCCCTCGCTGGGGACCAGCATCGGCTCGGCCGAGGGTCGGTCCATAATCCGCAGCCGGTCGGCGAAAGGCCCGGTGGCGTTGATGATGCCCCGGGCATGCACAGGCCAGCGCTCTCCGGTCAGACCATCTTCGAGCAGCGCGCCGACCAGACGCCCCCCTTGCTTCAGCAGCGCGACGACTTCGACCCGGTTGGCCACCACCGCCCCCTGCTCGTGGGCAGTCAGCGCCAGCGTCAGGGCCATGCGCGCATCATTGAACTGCCCATCGTAGTAAAGCACCCCGGCCTTGAGCCCCTCGGCCCGCAAAAGCGGAAAGCGCCGCAAAGCGTCACGACGGCCGAGCAGCCGGCTGTGACCAATTGATAGCCGGCCGGCAAGCAGATCGTAGAGCTTCAGACCGAACCAGACGTAGGGGACCTCGAGCCAACGGTACAGGGGCGTCACCAACGGCAGACGACGGGCCAGATGCGGCGCGTTGCGCAGCAGAATGCCGCGCTCGTGCAGGCCTTCACGCACGAGATGGTACTGGGCAGGATCAAGGTGTCTGACCGCCGCCTCAAGGTAGCGTACCCCTCCATGCACCAGCTTGGTGCTGCGGCCGCTGGTCCCCTCGGCAAAATCCTGCTTTTCCACCAGGGCAACACGCAGGCCACGGCTGGCGGCATCCAGCGCCACCCCGCAGCCGGTCGCACCGCCGCCGACCACGAGCAGGTCAAAGGGCGCACCTGCGCGCAAATGCGCCAATGCCTGCTCTCTGCCAAAGGCCATGCCCACCTCGTCTCTCGCTGGTTAAAAGGCCTGAATCACAGTGTTTTCTGTACCGGGCCGGTTGACATTCTATCGGAACCGGCCATGCTTGCAATGAGAATCGACAACCTGCCGGAGGTGTTCATGGAAAGAGCCGCCCTTCTCGCCATCGACCAGGGGACCACCAGCAGCCGCGCCATGGTCTTCGACCGCAAAGGGAACATCATCAGTGTCGCCCAGCAGGAATTTCGCCAGATTTTCCCCCAGGATGGCTGGGTCGAACACGACCCGGAGGACATCTGGAACAGCACCCTGGCCGTCTGCCGTGCGGCCCTCGACCAGGCCGACGCCAGAGGCTGGCGCACCGTCGCCATCGGCATCACCAACCAGCGGGAAACCACCCTGCTTTGGGACCGGCAGACCGGCCGGGCCGTGGCCAACGCCATCGTCTGGCAGGACCGGCGCACCGCCGACCTGTGTGCCAGGCTGAAGGAGGAGGGGTACGAGGACAAAATTCGCGATGCCACCGGGCTGCTGCTCGATCCCTATTTTTCCGCCACCAAGCTGCACTGGCTGCTGGAACAGGTACCGCAGGCGCGCCAGAGGGCCGAAAAGGGCGAACTCGCCTTCGGGACCGTCGACAGCTGGCTGCTCTGGCGCCTGACCGGGGGCAGGGTGCACGCCACCGACATCACCAACGCCTCGCGCACCCTGCTGTACAATATCCACCGGCAGGAATGGGACGAACAGTTGCTTCAGCTTTTTGCCATCCCGGCGGCCGTGCTGCCTGAGGTCAAGGACTGTACCGCCAATTTCGGCGAAACGGACCCGGCCCTTTTCGGCCGCAAACTTCCCATCCTCGGCATCGCCGGCGACCAGCAGGCCGCCGCCATCGGTCAGGCCTGTTTCGAGGAAGGGATGTGCAAAAGCACCTACGGCACCGGCTGCTTTTTGATCATGAATACCGGAAGCAGAGCGATTCAGTCGCGCAACCGGCTGTTGACCACGGTCGGTTACCGCATTGATGGTGCGACCAGCTACGCGATCGAGGGCTCGATCTTCATCGCCGGGGCCGCTGTGCAATGGCTGCGCGACGGCCTGAAACTGATCGACAGTGCGGCCCAGACAGAACCGCTGGCGGCAAGCCTTGCCGACAACCAGGGCGTCTACCTGGTCCCCGCCTTCACAGGCCTGGGGGCCCCGCACTGGGACCCGCACGCCCGCGGCGCCCTGTTCGGCCTGACGCGCGATACCGGCATCGCGGCAATCGTGCGCGCCGCCCTCGAAGCGATCGCCTACCAGACCGCCGACCTGCTGCGAGCTGTCCGGGCCGACGGCGCCGAACCGCAAACACTGCGCATCGACGGCGGCATGGTCGCCAACAACTGGTTCTGCCAGTTTCTCGCCGACATCCTTGACCTGCCGGTCGACCGGCCGCGCGTCACGGAAACAACCGCCCTTGGCGCCGCCTTTCTTGCCGGTCTTCAGGCGGGACTGATGTCCTCTCTGGATGACATCGCCACAAACTGGCAAAGGGAAGCGAACTTCGCGCCGAAAATGGCCGCCGAAACCAGACAAAAACTGCTGTCCGGCTGGGACAGGGCTGTCGCCCGGGTCCTGACCCGGGACGATTGAGCGATTGACAGCCCGAGCCAATTGGGGTAAACAGGGAGCCCGATGCCACCCTAGCTCAGCTGGTAGAGCAACTGATTCGTAATCAGTAGGTCGAGGGTTCGAGTCCCTTGGGTGGCTCCAGATTTCAAGGGGTTGGCGGTTTTCGCCAACCCCTTTTGTGTTGGCGCAACCCCTCTTTTTTTCCTGCACCGCCAGGCCCTCCTGTCGGAAGCAAAGGCAAAAAAAGCCTGGCAAGGCGCCCTCCATTCGTGCTAACTTGTATACAGTATACTGTTTTACTCAGGAGGAGCGTGGTTCCATGCAGCAACTGGATCTCAAGCAGGCCATCCGGGAAGCCATCCAGACCGAAAAGGACGCGATGGATTACTACAATTTCGCGGCCGAAAAGGCCTTCGACGAGCGGGTGAAGAAGACCTTCGAAATTCTCGGCCGCGAAGAGCGCCAGCACGCTCGCACCTTTTATGAAGCCTACCCCGGTGACGACCTGCCCGACTTCGATACCATGATGGCCGAGGCGCCCGACACCAGCTCCTCCTGGTGGCATGCCCTGCAAAAGACACTGGTGAGTGACTTTGACGAACGCATGGCGCTGGAACTCGCCATTGAACAGGAAGACCTGCTGGAAAAACAGCTGCGCGCCATGGCCGAGCGCATCGACGATGAGAAGATACGCAACATTTATCTGGCCAACGCCAACTCGACCCATCAGCACCTGCTGCTGGTCGAAGAGGATTACCGGGCCATGCTCGGCCAGTCATCCTGACCGGCACCTGGTCCGCCGAAAAGGACAACGCCCGGCCGATGGCCGGGCGTTTTGTTTTGTCCCGCCTCCAGCTTTTTTCGCACTCACCCTTCAGGGTAGTAGCGCCGAAATTCCTTCATCAGGTCGCGCGTGCCGACCAGGCCATAAATGCGCACCCAACCACCGTCGGGCTTGCGGATGAAAATCAGCGGATAGTGTTCCATCTTGTCGGGCACAAAGGCATCAAAGGCCTTCATCACCGCGACAATATCGTCCCGGCTGCCGGTGAGAAAGGTCCAGCCCGGCCTGGCCCGGTAGCGGGCGGCATAATCGGCCAGCACTTCGGGGCTGTCATGCTCGGGATCGATGGTCACAGAAACGAAGCGGGCCTTCTGCCCGGATTTGGCGAACTTTTTCTGCAGGTTGGCAAACCCGGCCGACATCACCGGACAGATGGTGGTACAGGTGGCATAGATGAAATCGACCAGCACCGGCTGGTCCGTTTGCAAAAATTCCGGCAACCGCACCTTGTTGCGCTGCTGGTCCAGCAGAGTCACATCCGGAGGCGTGTAGACCGCTTCTGTACGCTGATAGCGCGCCGCCATGACCGGTTGGCTGCAAAACAGCAGGACAAGAATTAACAAGAGGGCTTTGCGCATGGGACCTCCCTTGACGGACCGGTCTGCCGGACCGGCCGGATGGCAGACTGTCATTTCACATAGGGTAGCAGACGAAAGCTCCCCGTGGCCACCGGCCAGGTCGCCAGGGCCAGAAAAGCAACCAGACATCCGAAAGCCAGCCACAGCCAGCGGCGCTCCAGGGCGGCAACCGGCCCCCGCAGGCTGTCGATGCGGCTCAGCACTCCTCCCAGCCCCGGCAGCATGGCCGCCAGCACCCCGCCGAACAGGGTGCCGTAGAGCAGGTAGCCGATGCGGTGATAGCCCGCCTGCAAAAGATCAAAGGGACAGTGGTGCGTCGGCAGCTGGTAGAAATAGACCGAAATGAAGCTGACCACCGCGACCAGAGCCACCGGCAAAAAGAGCGCCGCAAGCAGCGCGGTCCCATAGCGCAGCCAGGCCGCCTGCCAGCGCAGCATCGCCATCAGCAGAAGCAGCAGCAGGATGCCGTGGCTGTAGAACAGGGCCATGACCGGACGCACCGGCAGTTCGGTCAAACTGCTGGCGACCCCGCTTCCGGCCGGCGAGAAGAGCGAACCGCAGCAGGAGGTGATGATTTGCGGCTCGAGCCCGGTAAAAAAGCTCAGCTGCAGGGCACAGTCGAGCAGCACCAGCAGCCAGAGGGGCACCAGCGAGGCATACAGGGCTCGGGTCAGCGGATAGTCGGGAGAGCGCCGCACCAGCAGGTTGGCGGCCAGCCAGAGGCCGCCGACAAAAAAGAGGCCGAGCTTCAGCGCCAGCAGGGGCCAGCCGACCGGATTGGCGTTGAGGGTCCCCGTGGCGCACATGGCTCCGACGAACTGGTCATGCAGGCCATCGGCGGTGTGGACGAAAAGCGCCAGGGCCACAAGATGAAAGGCGACGGCCCAGGCAACCAGGGTGGAGACCAGGCTGGTGCGCCGCTCCAGGTGCAACTGGCCGGCCGAGCAGTCCCCGGGATTCCAGCGGCGCAGCACCGCCCAGACGGTCGGCAGCGCCAAGGTCAGCAGCAGCAGGGAGAGCAGACTGCCGGTCAAAAGCGCCAGGATTTCCGGGTGGAGAATCATCCCCCCTCCCCGGCCAGGCGACCGTCACGCAGATCAAAACGCCGATCGACCATGGCATGGTTCATCACCAGCGGATCGTGGGTGGCAAAGAGGATGGTGCGCCCGTCCGCCGCCAGGTCCTGCAAAATACCGAGCAGCTCCCGCGCCAGCTCACTGTCGAGGTGAGCGGTCGGCTCGTCGGCGATGACAACCTGCGGATCGTTGATCAGCGCCCGGGCGATGGCGACCCGCTGCTGCTCGCCGCCGGAAAGCCAGCGCACCTTGCGCCCGGCCAGTTTCGCCAGGCCGAAACGCTCCAGCAGCGCATCGGCGCGCCGGCGCATCTGCGCAGGCCGGTCGGGCAGGACGTAAAGGGGAAGCATGACGTTTTCCCGCACCGTCAGTTCGCGCACCAGGTTGAACTGCTGGAAGATGAAGCCAAATGTTTCGCGCCGCACCTCGGTGAGAAATTTTTCCGGCAGCCGGGAGACCTCGCGCCCCTCGACCAGCACCCGGCCGCTGGTCGGCCGCGCCATGCAGCCGATGAGCGACAGCAGTGAGCTCTTGCCCGAGCCGCTCGGGCCGGCGAAAACCGTCACCCCGCGCAGCGGCACATCAAGACTGATTCCGCGCAGCGCCTCGACCTGATCCGGGCGGTTTTCGTTGTAGACCTTGGTGACCTGCTCCAGGCGAATCATCACTCAGCTCCGCATGACGCTGTCGGGATCGAGACTGGCCGCCCGCCATGAGGGGATAACGGTGGCGACGACGTAGGGCGCACTGGTGAACAGAACCAGGGCGAGCAGCTGCGGCCAGGCAACCCGCGGCACCAGCTCAAAGGCAGGAAAGAGGACCGACCAGCCCTTGAGCACCAGCGCCAGCAGCGGTGCGCCCAGAAAAAAGACGTGCACCCAGGCGACCACCAGCCCGGCCAGCACCGCCGTCAGCGACAGCACCATGCCCTCCCAGAACTTGAGCAGCAAAACATCGGCGGTATCCCAGCCGATCGCTTTGAGAATGCCGATCTCGCGCCGCTCCTCGGCACTGATGCCGGTAGCCTTGTCCCAGGCGAGGACACCGAAGGCAAGCAGAGCCGCCATGAAGATCGACAGCAGCATGCCGCTGCGCCAGTTGAAAACGGCGTCCCAGGTGCGCACCATTTCGTGCCGGGTGATCGGTCGGCTGTCGGGCAAAATGCGCTTGATCTTGCGCGCCACGGTATCGACCTCGTTCGGATTGCGCACCCTCACGGCGATATCGGTGGCCGCATCCGGCGGCATGGTGAAAAAGCGGGCCAGGCTCTGCCGTTCCATAACAATCAGGTCGTGGGTCAAAAGCGCCGAATCGGCAGCGAAAATCCCCACCACGGTCAGACTGACGCCGAGATTGGCTCCGTCAATGAGGATCAGATCGTCCCCCACCTCCAGTCCGCGCGTCTCGGCCACGCCACGGCCAACGGCACACTCTCCCGGCCCGGTCGGCAGCCGTCCCCGGAGCAGTTCCGAGTTCCAGCCGGTTTCCCCAACGCCGCTCAGGGTGTAGTTGGCCCCGGTCAGGGCGTCGTAATAGTAGCCCCAGACGCGCGGCTCCACCCCGCCGACCCCCGGAATGTCGGCAATGCGTTCAGCCCAGGCAACCGGTGCCAGGGCATGACGGCCGGCCGCGAGCTTCTGCACCACCAGTTCCGGCGCCCGCGCCAGCAACAGGCGCGCCTCCCCCTGCAAGGAACCGGTCAGCAGCAGCACCGAAGCCAGGGTTGCGACCATCAGGGTGTAGACCACCAGGATGGCAAAGCTCTTGCCGCGCCGGCGCCACAGGGAGGAGAGGGCGTATTCGAGCAGTTTCAGCTGGCGCATGTCACCTTTTCGCTCTGCGGGTTTCGATACGGGTCTGCGGACGCGCCATCGGCGGCGCCAGAAGCGACCCGGAAGGGAAATGTTCCAGGGCGCCGGGGGCGTCCTGGAAGGGGGTGAAAAAATCGGCCTGGGACGGATGGCGGGTGTAGCGGGCCTCGGTCCAGATCGCCAGGTCGGTCAGCCCCAGAGCCGCCGTCAGGCCCTGGCGTTGAGGCAGCAACCGGTCGCGAACCTGTTTCTGCCTCAGACTGAAACCGATGCACAGGCCCAGGGCCGTCAGCAGGAGGAAGGTCTGCAGCAGAAAGATTCGGGCCCGGCGCATGACTGTCAATCGACCGGCTTCAGTTCCAGGCCGTCGAAGACCATCACCCGACGGCCGCCGTGGTCGCGCATGAAGGTTTCCGCCTGCTTGCGCCCTTTGACCGGCACCAGTTCCGCCCCCATCGGCCCCATGACATCACTGCCGGCAATAAAAAAAACATCCCGCGCCGGGATTGGGGCGGCACTGTAGTATTCGGTAACCCAGACCTGCCGGACTTCGGCGGGACTACGGCCGGGCAGGCGCAGCGACGGCTCCTGCAGATAGCGGAACAGGTCTTTGGGACCGTCGAAGACCAGACGCTGGCCGTCGGCAAAGACCAGGGTCGCCTGCCAGGTCGGATAGGGCGCCACGAACATGCCACACACCGGGCAGCGCTCTGTTTTGTCGGCCGGGGCGGGCGCTTCCGCGGCCGCAACCGGCAGAGCCCACAGCAGCAGTGCCAGAACAAAGGCCGGGCGGATCATTGGTTCTGCCCTGACTTCAGGTGGCAGGGTCTGTCACACCCATGGTCACAGGGGACCGCCTTTTTCTGGCAGCAGGGGCCATGGTGGCGAGGTCCATGCCAGTGCGGGCAGCAGGCACTCAAGGCGAACAGGACGAAGAACAGAAGGACAAACCTGCGCATCATGATCAGACTCCCTGACAAGACAAAATGACCGTCACATTCTGAAGATTCAACCCCAAAAGACGCTCTAGCTCAAACCTACCACAGGGGCCAATGGTCGACAACGTGATGCCGGAACATCCCGCCGGTGTGCCAGGGCAATCCTGTAAGGATGACAACATGAACAGGACCGCATTCCACGCGACTTGCAAGGTTGTCATCCTGTGCTAGGCTTGGTCATGATTTCCGGTCGGCAGCCTCTGCCCGAGGCCATCTTCCGATCCATCATTCCCAACCAAAGGAGAACCCGAGATGGCAAAACAGTCTGAAGTCTACAAATGTGAACTCTGTGGCAACATTGTCGAAGTCCTGCATACCGGCGCCGCACCGCTGTTCTGCTGCGGTCAGGCCATGACCCTGCTGGAGGAGAACACCGTCGATGCCGCCGTGGAAAAACATGTCCCGGTCATCGAGATCGGTAGCGACAGTATCACCGTGCGGGTCGGCAGCGTTGCTCATCCGATGGAGGACGATCACTATATCGAGTGGATCGAGCTGCTCGCCGACGGCAAGGTCTACCGTCAGCACCTCAAGCCGGGCGAAGCGCCCGAAGCAACCTTTCCGGTCATCGCCCAGCAGGTCACCGCACGCGAATACTGCAACCTGCACGGCCACTGGTCGGCCAAAAGCTGACCCCCATTACGGATGGACCAGGGGCGGCCGGCAGGCCGCCCCTTTCTCTTTGCCATGAAGACGACAGATACGGACGCAATTCTCGATTTCTGGTTCGGCCCCCTGCTTGAAACCGGTCTGCCCGATGCCGACCACAGCCGGCTGTGGTTTGGCAAGGATGCCCGGGTCGACGCCCATATCCGCGCCCGCTTCCAATCTCTGGTTTTGGCCGAGGGGCAGCTCCCCGTACTGAAAACCGACGATGCGCGCACAGTTCTTGCGCGCATCGTGCTGCTCGACCAGTTCCCGCGCAACATCTGGCGCGGCCAACCTCAGGCCTTTGCCTTCGATCCGCAGGCACGGGCCCAGGCGCTCGATGCCCTGGATCGGGGGCTCGACCGGCAACTGCCCGAAGTGGCGCGCGCCTTCATCTATCTTCCCCTGGAACACGCCGAAGACCTGGAGCTGCAAAAGCGCAGCGTCGAGCTGTTCCGCGCCCTGGCCGAGCAGGCGCCCAGAGAGCTCAGGTCCGCCTGTGCCTCCTACCTCGACTACGCCGAACGGCATCGTGACATCATCGCCCGCTTCGGCCGTTTCCCCCACCGCAACGCCATTCTCGGCCGCGAATCCACCCCCGAAGAGGTGGCGTTTCTCAAACAGCCCGGCTCTGGATTTTGAAAACCGAACTCGCGCAGAGACACGGAGACGCAGAGAAAAAATTCCATTTGTTTCAGCCACAGAACCACACAGAAGGTCACAGAAAAAAGCGGTTTAAGCCGCCGATGCACGCCGATAGACGCCGATGTTTTTAATTATAGAATCAGGGCCTTAGCTTTTATCCGCGAAATCCGCGTTTATCTGCGGCTTAAAAAAGGTTTTGCTCTTTCTGACATCTGACTTCTGATATCTGACTTCTTTTTTCGTCCGAACTTTCCGTGTGGTACCGTGGCCAAAGAGAAGGTTTTGCCATTCATTTCTCTGCGCCTCGGCGTCTCTGCGCGAACCCGTGACACATAAACAAAAAGGCCGGATCGCGCGACCCGGCCTTTTTCATTTCAACTGAGGTGTCAGGGTTTACTGCACTTCGAGCAGTTCGACCTCGAAAACCAGCACCGAGTTGGGTCCGATGACCTGACCGGCGCCGCGCTCGCCGTAGGCCAGTTCAGGGGGCAGAACGAACTCATACTTCCCGCCGGCCTTCATCAGCTGCAGTCCCTCGGTCCAGCCTGGGATCACCTTGTTGAGCTGGAAGGTGGCCGGCTGACCGCGCTTGTAGCTGCTGTCAAACTCGGTGCCGTCGACCAGGGTGCCACGGTAGTTGACCTTGACAGTGCTGTCGGCCTTGGGAGTTGCGCCGGTCCCTTCCTTGATGACACGGTACTGCAATCCCGACTTGGTCACCTTGACCCCTTCTTTCTTGGCGTTGGCGGCAAGAAAGGCATCCCCTTCAGCCTTGTTTTTGGCGGAGACTTTCTGCTGCAGCACCTGCTGCAGTTCCATGATGGTCTGACGCACCTCGTCGTCCGACATCAGCAAATCGCCGCCGGCGAGTACGTCTTTAATCCCCTGGGCAAGCAGGTCCGGCTTGACCTCAAAGCCTTTGTTTTTAAAATCGCGCCCGATATTCAGGCCGATACCGTAACTGACCCGCTCTTCAAGGGTGGTCGGCTTTTTGTCGGCGGCCGCAACAGGCAGAGCCAAAGCCAGAATGAGTGCCAGAGTGGTGGCGAAGGTGACGATGCGCATGAGGCTTTCCTTTCAAAAAAAGATTTAAGATTTGTTCCTTGATACCCCGCCGGGGTACCGCTGTCAATCGCGGAATTGCCGACGGCCGCATCAAAGCTCATCTGTTCCAAAGGCCTGAACGCCCCGGCGCAGCGTCAGCACCAGGGACAGAACCAGAACAAGTCCGACCAGCGCGGTCAGCACCAGAACAGCGACGACGCCGTTCCAGCCAAGCCGGGCATAGACCGGACCCGGCGCCGACGAACCCAGGGCGCCGCCGCCGTAGTAAAAGGCGATATAGAGACCGTTGACCACCCCCTTGTGACTGCCGGCGAAACGGTTCATCCAGCCGGAAGCGGTGGCATGCACCAGAAACATGCCGCCGCAAAAAAGAAACATGTTGACAAACAGCACCCGCACATCCGGGACCAGCAGCAGCAAACAGGCAAGCAGATAAAGGACATAGCCTGCGCAGAGTATCCGCCATTCACCGCCGAACCTGCGGCTCAGTCTGGTTGCGGACAGGGAGGTGACCACGCCCATCAGGTAACCCGAATACATCAGCCCGATACGCAGCTCGTTTGCCTTGTCACTGATGTCCGTCAGGCGAAAGGGGATGAAATTCATCACCGCCGCGAAAACAAAAAAGAGACAGAAGACAGCCAGGTACAGGCGCAAAAAGAACCCCCGTCCCAGCACCTCGGCTATCAGGGCCGGGCGCGGCCGGGCCAGCTCCAGTCCCCCCGCGGCAGGCAGGCGTCCCAGCAGCAGGACCAACCCGAGCAGACAGGCACCAAGCAGGATGAAACTGACCCGCCAGTCGGTCCAGCTCGCCAGCGCCCCGGAGACCAGACGGCCGAGAAACCCGCCGAGAATGGTCGCGGCAATGTAGACGGCCATCTGGCGCTGGACCTCCCCCGAAGGACTGCGCCGGGAAACATAGGTCATCAGGCTGGTCAAAAGCGCCGGCACCAGCAGGCCCTGAAACAGGCGGATGGCGAGCAGCAGAGCGAAGCTGCTGGAGGCGGCAAAGACCAGCGCGCTCAGCCCGAGCAGCGCAAAACAGAGACGCAGCACACGCCGCGGCTCGACCGCCTGCAGCAGGTAACCGTAACCGAGAGGGGCGAGCGCCAATGGGATGAAGGTGAGAGTTACCAGCAGGGCGGCGGCATCACGGCTGACAGCAAAGGTGTCGGCCAGGGTCGGCAGAAGCGGTTGCGGCGCGTACAGGGCCGACAGCGTCAGAATCGTCGCCAGCAGAATCAGAAACATGGCAGCGAGCATACTCCAGGGGGAAAGGGACAACAAGCAGCATCTTGCCTCCGGGTGAGCTATAGTGTGTCCATGGTTCTGACCTTTATCGGCACCCGATCAAGCGACCCACCAGGCTGTGAAGGGCACCGCCTGCAAAGCTGTCTGCTGGTTGAGACGAACCGGGCGCGCCTGCTCATCGACTGCGGCAGCGACCACCAGGGTCTGCCCGACAGACTCAGGCCCGACGCGCTGCTCGTTACCCATGGGCACGACGACCATGCCGGTGGCCTGCAATCTGATCCGCCCTGCCCCGTCTGGACCGGTACCCAGACCCGAAACCTTCTGCTGCAGCGGGGGTTGACGCAGGTCGGCCCGCTCCACCCGGAACAACCTCTGGTTTTCCAGGACCTGACCGTTCTTCCCTTTGAGGTGGAGCACTCCCTGAGGGCTCCGGCCCTTGGCTTTCGCATCGAGGCTGGCAGCCGGGCCTTCATCTACCTGCCCGACGTCGCAGCCCCGGGCGCCGGCGACCGGATGCTCCCCGGCGCCGAACTCTACATCGGTGACGGCACCTGTTTCGACCGTTCACTCGTTCGGGTGGAACAGGGTCATCTGTGCGGCCATGCCGGCATCATCAGCCAGCTCACCTGGGCCGCCCGGACCGGCATCCGGCAGGTCATCTTCAGCCACTGCGGGCCGGATATCTGCGCCGACCCGGACCGGGCCGGCCGCACCCTGGCCGGGCTGGCGGCCCGACTCGGCCTGCACGCCGCCTTTGCCCACGACGGCCAGACCGTTAACCTTCCGGATCGGGCAGATCGAGCCCGGCCAGATAGTCGCACAGAATCGAACTGAACAGTTCCGGTTCTTCGAGGTTGGCGATATGACCGGCCCCGGGAACAACCTCCAGGCGTGCCTGAGGCAGACCCTCAGCAAGAATCCTGGCATGCGCCATGGGGATGGCGACGTCGAGTTCGGCGCCAACCACCAGCGCCGGCAGGTCGAAGGCAGCAAGCCGGTCGACCATGTCGGGCCGGTCGCGCATGGCCAGCAGTCCGCCGGCCACCCCCGCAGGCGGCGTCGCCAGCATCCACGACCGGACCCGGCGCACCAGTTCCGGTCGCCGCGCCCCACCGCCGGGCGCAAACAGAATGGTCTCGAAGGCATCGGCAATCGGTTCGAGGTTCCCGGATTCGGCCAGCTCGGCCAGTTTGGTGCGCCGCTGTTTCGCCTCGGCATCGTCAGCCGCGGCGCGGGTCATCAGGAACATGGCGGCATGCAAACGCCCGGGGTGACGATCGAGCAGGTTGAGCAGCACATAGCCGCCCATCGACATGCCGCCGACAACCGCCCGGTCGATGCCGAGACGGTCCAGCAGGTGGACAACCTCGTCGGCATAGAGGTCCATGCTGGCCGGCCCTTCCAACGGCGACTCGCCGTAGCCTGGCAGATCCGGCACAATGACCTGGTAGCCGGCAGCGGCCAGCGCCTCCATTTGTGCCGCCCACATACGCCGACACAAGGGAAACCCATGCAACAGCACCACAGCCGGTCCCTTGCCGGCCTGATCAAAGGCAAGCGCAGCCATACCAACCTCCGGAAAATGGGGAATCGAAACGGATTGAACGGGTTCAGGATAGCAGAGGGGAAAGAAATTGCCAGTGCTCAGGGGGTTGGAAAAACGGGACCGGCAAGAGGCTCTGTCAGCAGGGCGCGCCCCAGCGACGGGTCGCGCCGCCGGTCAAAAACGGCCTCGGCCAGCCGGGCCGGGTCGGTGGTCCCCCACCAGTTGCGCGGAAAGGCGACATCCTGACGCTGCTGCAGCCCGAACTTGACCTGGTAGCTGCGGCTGTTTGTGATGTCGTTGCCGGTGACCAGCACATCGCCGCGGCTGCGGGTGACGACGAACAGGCCGATGTCGTTGTCGTGGATACGGTTGCCGCGCACGATGCCGCGCGAACGGCGCTCTTCGTAGCGCAGCCCGTGACGGTTGTGATGAATGTCGTTGCCGGTCAGCTCCAGGTTGACGGTGGAGAAGCGTACCCCGTCGACGTTGTAGCGAAACGCGCTGTCACGGACGAGCGCCTTGCAGAAATGAATCTGGATGCCGCTGTAGGCGTATTCGGACACCAGATGCGCCACCCGCACCTGTTTGGCAAAATCACAGTAGAGGTATTTCCAGTCGGCCGGTTTCGGCTGCGCTGCGGCGCTGGTCAGCACGATGGGGGCCTCGGCGGTGCCTTCGGCCACCAGCTCCCCTTCAACATAAATCTCGCCGTCACCGATGCCATCACCGTCCCGGTCGAACCGCTCGAACATCACTCTGGTCCCCGGCAGGATGGTCAAACGCGCCCCCTTCTTGACCGTAACCACACCGGTAATACGGACCGTGCCGCGCCAGACGGTGTCCTCCTCAATGGCAAAATCGCCATAATGCCGCACCGCAGCAGAAGAAGGCAGGCAGCCGGCGAAAACCAGAGGAAGAATCAGCAGGGCCAGTCGACGCAGCATGGCTACTCCAGGGAGACAGGTTCCACGATGATTTCGACCCCCTGCAGGAGCTGCCGGTCCTCCAGTTTCAGCCCATGATCGGCGCTGCCGTCATACATGCCGAACAGCTCCCCGGGGGCCGGAGAGTCACCGTACAGCTCGCGGGCACCGATATACCAGGTACCGCCTTTGGGCAAATCGAGCCGGTAGCGGCCGTCGGCACCGGTCGGCTGGGACAGAGCCGCCGGCCGTTGATGGCCGATAACCCGGTCCGGGTAGGCAAAGACATGCACACCGGCCACAGGCCGTCCTGCGGCATCGAGAACACGCCCTTCGACCCGGGTATCGCTGGGCGGCCCGATGGTTTCCCGGCTCCCCTCGGAGTGCTGCTTTGCCACCAGCGGCAGCTCAACCCTCAGCAGGGTACCGGCCTTCAGGTGCAGCGGGTTATGGTAACAAAAACCGATGCGGTCGCCGCTGCGCACCGGACCGACCCGGGCACCATTGCGGCGCCAGCGCGCCACCAGGTAGTAGTCGCTTTCGGGCAGGGTGTCGAAGTAGAAGCGGCCGTCCGGACCGGTTGGAGGCGCCATGCGATAGCCCTGCCCCTTGAGGCCTTCGGCGGTGTCGAGATAGAGGGAGACGCTGGCATCGGCCACCGGCTTGCCGTCAAACAGCACCACACCTTCCAGACCGGCGCTGTAGTCGTCATCGTAGGGGAGGGTCACCACCTCGCGCACCGGCAACAGCTGGATACCGACCCAGAGGGAGGCGTTGCCGACAGCAACCGGATTGCGGCCGGAAAAACCGAACTGACGGCCGTCGTCACTGGCGGCGAACAGGGCGTAGCTTCCCGGTTCCAGCTCCAGCCGGTAACGCCCGTCGGCATCGGTGCGCGCCGTACCGACAACCGGCGTCCGGAGGCTGAGACCGGAATGGGCGGTCACCCGGATACCCGCGACCGGGCCGTCGGCGTTCACCACCCGCCCTTCCACGACAGCCGCCGCGGCGGTCAGCGGTAGCAGCAGCATCAGCAGAACGGCGACAACAATTTTCACTGCGCCGCCCTTTCTGCCAAACGTGGCCCGGTGCCATCGACCGGACCGTCGAGGACAGGCTGGAACACCACCCGGTCGAGCCGGTAAGCCTCGTCACCAAAACCTTCGTAGACCACCGTCGGCTGGTCGTGAACATCCCAGAAGAGCGCGTCGTTGGCATCCGCCCCGGCGGCTCGCAGACGTTCGGAGTCCGCACCCCACCAGTTGCCGGAAACATCCACCCGGTCAACAAAATCGGTCGGTGCCTGCCCCAGCATGTCGTTACGGCTGTTGCGCTGCCGCGCCTGCTGCAGCATCAGGGGTTTGGACCCGGCGCGCTTTTCCCAGTCGGCACTCTGATAGATGCCGAGGCGCACCCCTTCATCGTTGCGGAGAAAATTGTTGTCGCGCACCTCCGGGTAGGAAGAATAGTCGCAGAACAGGGCCAGCTTGTTGCCCTCCACCTGGTTGCGGCGTACCTTCGGATTCGACTTGCGATAGTTGTAGATGGCGGTGCCGTTGTCCCGAAACAGGTTGTGCTCGACCAGCGGCGACCCGTACTGGTCATTGCGCAGGGCCACCTTGTTGCCGGTAAAAATGTTGTCCGTTACCACCGGGAAGGAAAAGGCGTAGTTGACCAAAGCGCTTTCGTTGTTTTCAAACCGGTTGCCGATGATTTTCGGGGTATTGCGCGTCTGATTGCAAAACAGACCGATCCGGTTGCCGCTGAAATCATTGTCCCTGACCTCGTTGGGAAACGGCTGCTGCAGGGCCATACCGGTCTGACCGTCGATAAAACGGTTGTGGTAAATCGGCCCGTGGCTGCTGTGACCGGCACGCAATCCGGCCTCCGTCTGACCGGAGAAGAGATTGCCGCTTACCTGCGGGGCTGATTTCATCTCGGCGATAACCCCGAAACGTCCGCCGAAAAACCGGTTGTCCACGATGACCGCCGGACTTTCCCGGACCAGGTGGACGGCGGTGGCGCAATTCTCGAACCGGCTCTTCTCCACGGTCAGACGGGACCCGTAGCTGGCGACGGCACGCTCGGCATCGCTAAAGTGCGCCTGCCGGATCAGCGCCTTGCCGGCGGCCTCCATCAGTTCGATCCCCAGCCAACCTGCAGGGGTGGCAAAAACCACCGGTTTTTCATCGGTCCCCTCAATGCTGAGCGTACCTTCGACCACCAGCTTGGCCTGCGGACTGCGTGCCGTGATACGGGTCCCCGGCTCGATGGTCAGGCTGGCCTCGGCGGGGACAATGACTGCTTCGGTCAGCTCGACCTCACCCTGCCAGCGGCTGTGTCCCAGCAGTTTGCCGGAATAACACAGCGCTGAGGCCGATCCGGCCCAGGCGATCAGGACCAGAAGCAGAAACAGAATGCTACGGCGTCTGCATCGGGCGGACATGGATCTCAACCTCCTCGAGAATCTGGCCGGGTTCAAGCACAACGCTGTGATCGGCACGCCCCATGTACTTGCCGTACATCTCCCCCTGTGCCGCCGGGCCACCGAAGGATTTGCGCGCCAGCAGGTACCAGCGGCCGGCGGGCAGCCTCAGACTGAAAGTTCCATCCGCACCGCTGGCCTCAGAAAAGTATTGGGGCGTACCGGTCATTTCCGCCCGCCGGTAGGCAAAGACATGCAGACCGGCAATCCCTTTGCCGTCTGGGCCGAAAATGCGGCCGCGTACACCGTGGAAGGGGATTTCGTCTTCCCCCTGTTCGAGATTGGACAGGCGGGTGATGGTCTCCAGATGCACATGGCGGACGGTGCCGGGTTCGATATGCACCGGGTTGCCGTAGTAGTAATTGAACCAGTCACCGATGGCCACCGGCCCGTAACGCCCACCGGCCTGCCGCTTGCGCGCCATGAGGAAATAGTCGCCGGGTGGCAGCCGCAGCCGGAAACGTCCCTTTTCCACCGGCAGGATATTGTAGGCCGGCCCCTTGAACCCGCTGCGGGCATCCCGGTAGACGTAGAGATAGACTCGCTCCAGCAGTTGGTCCTGAAAGGTGATTTCGCCCTCAATACCGCTGAAGCGCCCGGTGCGCGGCGGTTTTTCCTCAGGCACCCGGATGAGATTGAAACCGACATTGGTCCTGTGCCCCTCGACCACCTCGACGGGCGAACCGCTGTAATAGCAGAAATAGTCCCCGGGTTTCGGCCGGCCGTCGAAGGACCGCGCAACCATGATGTAGCGTCCCGCCGGCAAATCCAGGCGCCAGGTGCCGTCGAGCGCCGTCGGTTCGGACACCGCCACCGGTCGGTCGGCGACCAGGTCCTCCACCGTCCGGTAGGCGGAGATTTTCACTCCGGGCACCAGCTCACCGCGCCAGGCGACCCGTCCCTGGGCACCGGTGGCGGCCAGGGACGGGACCGCCGTCAGCAGCAACGCCAACACTGTCAGCCATCGTGTCATGATTTGTCTCCCGCATCGGACTTGAAGGGGGGCGGAGTGCTGCGCCAGGGAGCAAACAACACCCGGTCCAGCGGCCAGCTCTGTCCGCCCTCCTCAAAGGTCGCCTGGTCCCGGCCGTCATGGATGAATTCGGGATTGCCGTCCGGGCCCAGCGTTCGCAGCCGGCGGGTTTCCTCCTCCCCCCACCAGTTGTTCCGGGCGTCGATCAGACCTTCGCGTACAGAGGCCCGGCGCTCGTTTTCACTCACGCTCCGGTGCGGCCGGGCGCCGAAGGCGCTCCGGGCGCTCTCCTGCTGGCGCGCCGCCGCACCTTTCTGCCGCTCCCAGGCAATAGACTGAAATTCAAGTTTCAGGGCCAGCCTGTTGCCGGCCAGGTCGTTGTCGCGCAGCACCGGATAGCTCGAATAGGCGACCAGCACGCCGATTTCGTTGGCCCTGATGCGATTGCCGGTCACCTGCGGATCGGAGCGCCGATAACAGTACAGTCCCACCCGGTTGCCGCTGATGTCGTTACCGACCAGCTGCGGTCGGGCGGCGCGGTCCACCTTGATGCCGGTGTCATTGTCACTCAGACAGTTGCCCGCAATAACCGGGTCGGTGCCGTAGTGGGACAACATCAGGGCGACCTTCTCGGCCCGGAAACGGTTGCCGGCAAAGCGCCGCGGCTTCGACTTGTAAATGTAGGCGCCAAAGCGGCCGTTGGCTTCGAAGTCACAGTCGACCACACCGGCGGTGGCGCCGTCCTTGAGCATCAGGCCGACCCGGCTGTTGCGGGCCAGCCGGCAACCGCTGACGGTAGCGTCGCTCTGGCGCACAAGCTCGATACCTATGCGGTTGTTTTCGACCACCAGCCCTTCAAGACGCGGGGCGCCGCTTTCGACCCGCACACCGGTGGCCGCGCCGCTGATGCGGCAGCCGGCCAGCAGCGAATCGATGCCGACCCCGCGCAGCACCAGGCCGCTCCAGGCCGTACCGGAAAACTCCGCCTCGCGCGCGAGGATACGTCCCCGTACCGTCAGACCGGCCCCGTCAAAGCGGATGTGGCTGCCCGGTTCGACGCGCAGCGTCACTCCGGCCGGAACGTCGACCGGCTCGGAAAAGCTGATTTCTCCCCGCCAGACCGTGTCCCGGTCGAGCACCAGGGCACCCGCCGGCAGCGGGGCAAAGACCAGCAGCACAACAGCCAGAAGAACTCTCACCAGACCTCCCGCACTTCGAAATCACCCAGGTCAACGACCTGGCCGTCCGGCACCTCGACATGATGATCGGCGCTCCCCTCCCAGGTTCCGACCCACTCCCCCGGCTCCAGCGGTCCGCCGTAGGCGCTGCGCGCCCCCAGATACCAGGTGCCGCCTTTGGCCAGATTGATACGGAACCGGCCGTCCGGACCACTGGGATCGGAAATATGCACCGGTTTTCCCACCATGCGGCTGTCGAGATAGGCGAAAACCCGCACTCCGGCGACCGGTGTCCCTTCACTGTCGCGCAACCGGCCGGTTAAGGCGGTGCCGGTATCGGCAAAGTGCCCCTCGGCCTGTTTCTGCCGGTAACGTTCTTCACTCACCCGCTTCAGCCCGATTTCGCCGTAATCGATGCGCTCGCCGGAGTGCAGGGTAACCGGGCCGAAGACGGCATTCAGATCCCCGGGTCGGGGAACTCCGAAACGCGAACCGTCCGCGCGCTTGCGGGCCGCCAGCCAGAAGGTCCCCGCGGGCAAATCGAGACGAAACCGACCGTCGGAACCGGTCTCGGTCACGGCGCCATAACCGGGCCCGACACTGTTGAGCGCCGGGTCGGTGTAGACATAAACAAAGGCATGCTCGACCCCTTTGCCGGCAAAAACGACCCGGCCGTCCAGCCCCGTTCCCGGTTCGGGCACCAGCTGACCGTCCCGGCCCATTTCCCGCAGGCTGAACGGCGCGACCTCGAGCAGGCCCCTGTCGACCTGCACCGGGTTGGCCGGACACTCGGCCATCAGCATCAGTGGCCGTCCGTCGGCGGACTCCGTCCGCTTTTTGCCGATGATAAAATAGCGCCCGGGCGGCAGCTCAATACGATAACGGCCGTTTTCGTCGGTGCTGCCCACGGCAAAGGGCTGGACCGAACGGTCCTTGTCGGCCCTGAGATAGATTTCCACGCTTGCCTGCGCCAGAGGCTCATCCCCCCGCAGCAGAGTCCCTGTGATTCCGGAGGTCCCTTCCCGGTGGCAGGCCGCCAGCAGCAGCAATGCAAGTCCTGTCAAAAGCAAACGTCTCATGAATTCCCCGCCCGCATTGAACGCGTCATGATCATCAGCATGGCCAAAGCGTAGACCAGACCACCCGCCAGCAGCGTCAGGCTGTAGCCCCAGTTCATCGCCACCACCACCGCCAGCAGCGAACCAAGCACGCCGGTGGCACCGTTCACCCCCCAGCTCCAGGCCACATGACCGGAATCCCGATGCAGCAGCCGCATGCCCAGCGGCAGCGGCATCCCCAGAAGCAGGCCCAAAGGCGCCAGCACCAGAATCGCCAGCAGGCAACGCACCGTCAACGGCTCGGCCAGCAGGGCATCGAGCAGGGGGGGCAAACCGTAATTGCTTGTCTGGGAAAGCAAAATCAGCACCAAAAGGACACCGGGCAAAAGGCGCGGCACCCGCTCCGACGGAATGCGGGCGGCAAGCAGCGAACCAAGGCCGGAAAAGACCAGCAGGCTGAAGAGGATGACCGACAAGGCGTAAATCGGCTGGCCGAGAAAGAGAATAAACCGGCGCAGCAGGCCGATTTCCAGCAACATGAAACCGAGCCCGAGGCAGGAAAAATACCCCAGACGCCGCCAGCAGTCGGGCAGGCACAGGCGCTCCTGGCGGCTGAGCAGAAGCGGCAGAATCAGACAGACGAAGGTCAGGCCCGCCACCACCAGCAGCAGGTTGCGCAACACCAGCACCGCCCGGTCCTCAAAGCGGCTCTGGGCCGGGAAGGTGAACAGGGTGAGAAAATCGGCCGGTTTGTACATGTAGTAGAAAAACGGCCGGTTGTCAGTGGTCGGGGAAACATCAAACGGAAATTCGTCAAAGAAGCGGCCGTCGCGGTAGCCGGCCACAAGCCGGTGGAAGGGGTCCGTCCCTTCCCGCCGGTCGGGCATCAGCACCTCCTGAAAGGCGAGGTCGGCGCTCACGGCCCGAAGTCTGGCCAGTTCGGGGGCTGTGAACGGACTCTTCTTGAGCATGAAGTTGGCCAGACCGCGTTCCTTGATCACGGCGATGTGCGCCGCCGGATCGGCCACTCCCTGACGATCGAGAAAGGCCAGCCCCAAAGAGACCAGACGCAGGGTCTCGCGCTCGAAAATGAAGCGCGAAATGGTCAGGACACCGTCCGGAGTCAGATGATTCCAGTAGTCGGCAAAGGCTTCCAGGGTATAAAGGTTGTTTTCCGACAGGGTGAAGGCGCCGGCGGACGGGGCCATACGGCCAAAGACCGCCGAAGCCTGGATGACATCCCAGGTGCGCTGCTGCCGACGGATCCAGCTGCGCCCTTCATCAAGGGCCAGCTCCACCTCGGGACGCCGGTAGAGAGCCCCGGTAAAGGCGGCGAAGCGCTCGTTGACCGCCTCGGCCACCAGCGGATTGATTTCCAGAGCGGTCACTTTCGCAGCGCCACTGGCCAGGGCGGCCAGAACATCCTTGCCGCCGCCAGGGCCGATGACCAGTCCTTTGGCTCCGGGTTTCAAACGCCAGGCCAGGCTGATGACATTGTCGCGAAAGTAGCCCATCCCCTCCTCGCCCGGCCAGCGATACAGGGTGGTATAGCCGGTATCGTCAACCACCATGCCGAGCTGCTGGGGAATCGGTCCGCGGTAGGTGCGCGACAGGCCCCAGGCCTGACGCAGCTCCTCACCCCGGGAGGGATAAACGGCGACCCGCGAGAAGGAATTCCAGGCGCTCCAGAGCAACCCCGGTTCATAGCGCCCGCGCACAAAGCGGATACCGGCGATATCCTGACTCAGGTTGATCCCAAGGAGCACCAGCGCCGCCAGCGCCAGTATCATGGAAGGGAGCCGCTCCCGCCAGCCGGAAGCAAAACAGGCGGCCGCCAGCAGCCCGGCCAGGGCGATGACCAGGAGGCCGCTTTCTCCCCCGACCAGCTTGAGCACGGCAATAATCGCCAGACAGCCGATCCCGGCGCCGAGCAGGTCCCAGCTGTACAGCCGCCCCACCTGGGCCAGGTAGCGCCGCAGCAGCAGTGTGATACTCAAACCGGCGAAGAAAAACGGCAGGGCCGTCACCAGGTAGAGCCCGGCCAGGACCGGCAGCAGACTCCAGGGGACGCCGCGGTTGTAGAAGCCCTGCTGAAACGGCTGGTAAAACGGCTGGTGAAAAAAGGAAAGCACCCGGTAGCCGAACTGCGGCCAGATTCGAAACAGCACAAAAACGGTGAAAAAGAGCAGCAACGACAGCGAAAAAAGCTGGCAGAAACGCCGGCACTGGACGGCACAGCGCTCCGGAGGGAACAGAGCGGGACGAAGCTGCACCAGAAGCGCTGCAGCGGTCAGGCCAAACAGCGCCAGGCTGATGGCCATGGAGGCGAAGTGATACCACATCAGCACCGAAAAGATTCGGGTGAGAATCAATTCGTACATCAGGGCCGCCATGGAAATGGCGAACATACCCACACAGATGCGTCGCTGCAGCAGAGTTCTCATAACCCGAAGCCACGGAGCAAGTCCCGTGCCGTGAAAAAAAGCACGCGGGTTCCCCCCTGCACGGGCCAGAAAGCCCAGTCATGTCATTTATTTGCCTGAGAATACCGCCACCGGGCAAAAAAGTGACGACCTGCTGCCGACGGAGAGGTCCGCAGGCGCTGTGCGCCGCTCCCAAAGCCGGCAACCACTGGTACACGATTTGCAAAAACCGACCTCGCCGTGAAATCTGCCTTTCGTTACAGAATTCCGTTGCTGATCCTGCTGCTGACCCTCTGCGCCTGTCGTGAACCGGCGGCGGACCGGCTCTACGCACTCAAGCTGGACCATGCGCCGTCTGAAGCCGACTGGCAGCGCGCTCTGCCGCGCGCCGTCATCGTGCGCGGGGGCCGGGTGCACAAGGTCGCCGTCTTTCCGGACATTGACAAGGACACAGTGCACACCTCCACCCCGTCCTGCCACCATGGCGGCGCCATCCCGACGCCCCTGACCGTCGAGATGAAGGCCTTTTACACCGACAGCGATCTGTTTATCCGGCTGAGCTGGCGTGATCTCACCCGTGACGACGCCATGAACCGCTGGCATTGGGACGGCAGTCAATGGCACAACGACGGCGCCCTCGAAGACGGCTTCGGCATCATGTGGGATACCCGGGCGGCAGCCGAACCGGCCTTCAGTTGCAGCCTGGCCTGTCATATTGAAGATTTCGGTGTCGCCGGCGCCACCTTTCACGCCCGCAATCACATGAAACTCGCACAGGACGGGCTCTGGTTCGACCTGTGGAACTGGAAAGCCGACCGCACCGGACGCTATGGCTTTGCCGATGACCGCTGGCTGGACCGTGGCGGCATGCACGGTGACCTGCCCGGAGATCTTTTCCGCCCCAACTCCCGCCACGCCCTGGCCGGTGAAAAACCATTTGGTCCCGGGGATGCGCCCCTCTATGATGACAGGGGACGCGCCGTCGACAGCGCCTTCCGCCCGGCCGGCAGCCAGGCCCCCGGCTGGCTCACCGAGCGTCCGTCAGGGCGCCGGGCGGATGTCCACGCCAGCTCTTTCCGGCAGGGAGACCGGTGGGTGGTCACCCTGCGCCGGGCGCTGGACACCGGCGACCCGCACGACATCGCTTTCAATCCGAACCGGCCGGACGGTTTTGCCTTCGGCCTGTCGGTCATGGATCATACCCTGGATGAACATTACGCCTCGCGCACGGAAGAACGGCTGGTGCTCATGCCGCCGTCCTCCGGCCGGGCACGGACAACGGAGTGACGCAACCATGAGATTCGCCCTGCGCCTGATGCTGATTTTGCTGGTCCTGCTGACCGGCTGCCAGGACAAGCCCGAAAGCCAGTCCGCCGACAATCTGGTCAAGGTAAGCGGTCAGGTTATGGTTCCGCTTCAAGGCGCCTACGTCTACATCTACCAGAAGGGGATGGATTTGTACGGACCGGCCATGACCGTCTCCAAGCCGACCGACGCTTCGGGGCGGTTTGAGCTGGCCCTGCCGCCGGGGGACTACATCGCCGTGGCGCGCAAACGCCAAAACGGCGAAATGGCCGGACCGGTACTGGCCGGCGATAACAAAAGCGATTTTATCGAACTGCACCTCAAAGGCGAAGCCCGCCAGCTGACCATGCTGGCGCCCACCAAGCTCGGAGACGAGCGCCGGCTGTCCACCACCTTGCCCGAGGGGAAAACCGGGCTTTCCGGAACCATCCGCGATGCCGCCGGACATCCGGTCGAAGGGGCCCGGGTCCATGTCTACGATCACGTACAGATGTCGGAACGACCCAAATTTGTCTCGGAAAAGACCGGGCCGGACGGCCGTTACCAGATTTTCCTGCCCAAAGGCGGCACCTACTATCTGGCGGCCCGCGACAAATTCGGAGGCCCACCGCAGATCGGCGACCTTTACGGCCGCTATGACCAGGGGACCATCGAGCCCTCGGCGGTGGTGGTGCGCGACGGCGAAATCCTTCAAAACGTGGACATCACAGTAACCAAGGTGTGGTGATGCGTCCGATCCTGTATCCCATCACTTTCCTGCTGATGCTGCTGGTCCTGTCCGGCTGTCAGGACAAGGCTCCGATCGACCCGGTCGCCCTGGAAAACGCCGCCCGGGCCGGCGACGCCCACGCCCTCGACCAGCTGGCACAACTGCTGGGGCACAGAGAAAACGGCGTCAACGATCAGGTCTATCCGAAAATCATCGCTCTGGGCAAAGAGGCCGTTCCTGCCCTGCTGCGGCAGGCCGACAGCCCTGATGCCATCCTGCGCGAATACACCCTGGCGGCGTTGGGAACCCTGCGTGCCCGTGAGGCCTTCGATGCCCTGGTTACCGCCCTGAAGGACACGGGCTTTGAACGCCGCTACATCGCCGCCTGGGCCCTGGGACAGCTCGGCGATGCCCGTGGCGTCGCGCCGCTGATTGCCGCGCTCGACGATGACAATGAAACCGTGCGCCGCTACGCGACCCGCAGCCTGATCAAGCTGGACCGCCATGCGGTCGAACCGATGATCGCAGCCCTTCCCAACGCCACCGTCCGGGCCGCCGGCTACCTGATCCGCGCCCTGGGGGACATCGGCGACACCCGCGCCGTCGAACCCCTTTTGGAACAAATCAACAGCCCAAACCGGGCCCTGGTCTTTCAGGCCCTGGGCAAACTCAAGGACAAACGGGCTGAGGCTGCACTGATTGCAGGATTGCAAGACAGCGACTGGCGCTCACGCATGTTTGCCGCCATGGCTCTCGGGCCGCTTGGTGGACCACCCTCGGCCGCCGCGTTAAAGCCCCTGCTGGACGACCCTGAAGTCGTGGTGCGCGAGTGGGCCGCGCGCTCCCTGGAGATGGTGACCGGCCAACACGTGCGCTACCGCAATGCCAAAGGCGAACTGGTGCTCCCCTACAGCATCTACCACTGAGGATCCCATGGATTTCGGCAACCTGTTCACCGTCCCGCTGCTCGGCCGTCTGCTGCGCTCCGCCTGGTTCTGGCGCCTGGCGCGCCTGGGCGCGCTGGTGCTGCTGCTGGCGATGATCGCCTGGGGCTGGCACCAGCACGCCATCCCGGGCGTGCAGACGCCCGATCCGCTGATGTACACCAATATCACCAACCACCTCTTCTGGGTCTGGTGGCTGATGGGCGTGGTTTTTGTCGCCCTGCTGCTGGGGCGCTTCTGGTGCGCCGTCTGCCCGCTCGGCTGGCTCAACGGCCTGACGGCGCGCATCGGCCTGAGGCGCGCACTGCCCCGCTGGCTGAACACCTACCTGCCGGTCACCCTGGCCCTGGTCGGCCTGCAGGTCTGGATCTACCTGCTGGCGGCGCACCGCTATCCCGACCTGACCGCGCGCCTGCTCGCCCTGTGCGTCGTTCTCGCCCTGGGACTCGGTTTGATTTTCCGCCCGCGCGCCTTCTGCCGGCTGCTCTGCCCGGCCGGAGCGGTCTTCGGCCTGTACGCCCGCATCGCCCCGTTTGAGCTGCGTACCCGCGACCAGGCCGCCTGCCCGTCGTGCAAGGGGCAGTTCTGCGTCAGCGGCGGCAGTTTCTGGCAACGTTTTTCCCTCGGCAAGGCGGTCCTCTACTGGCACAGCCGGCGCGAAGGCTGTCCCATGGACCTGGTGCCGGAAAACATCCGGGACAGCCGTGACTGCACCTACTGCTTCAACTGTGTCCAGGCCTGCCCGAGCAACAGTATCCGCATCGGCTTCCGCCCCTTCATGGCCGATGTCGGCAAAGGGCCGCTGCCGGCCGATGAGGCCTTCTTCCTGGTGGTTCTCTTCGGCCTTCTGACCGCCAACTTCAGCAAGGTCTACGTCGATCTGCGCGAGGCGATCCTCTGGCTGCCGCAGCAGGGCGCTCTGCTGCTCGGCTGGGGCGGGGACGGCTTCAACCTGCTCGCCGCGGTCTGGATCGCCCTGCTCTTTCCCCTGCTTCTGCTGCTGCCCGCCTGGCTGCTCTGGCGTCTGGCCGAGACCGGAACCGCCGCCGGACCGGACCTCAAACCGGCACGCCCGGTAGAAGAACCATCAGCCACCGCCGGATTCTGGCGTCGCGTCGGCTGGCTCGGCCTGCCGATGATTCCGCTGCTGCTCGCCATTCACCTGGTTCTGGCGCTGGTGAAGATCAACGCCAAGGCAGGCTACCTCCCCTTCGCGCTCAACGATCCCTCCGGGGTGAAAAGCTATCTGGCCATCAACGTCATGCAGACCATGAATCCACCGGGGCTGCTCCTCCCCCTCGATCTGCTCAAGTGGCTGGTGCTGGCCGCCCTGCTGCTGGGTATCGCCGCATCTTTTTTCGCCCTCAGGCGCTGTAGCACCCAGCTGCCTGCTCCCCTGTCGCGCGGCGGCTACCTGGCCGGCGGGCTGGTGGCCATCCTGCTTCCCTCCGCTCTTTACATCGCTACGGTGATCCGATGGCTGTTCATCCGCTGATTCTCCTGTTCTGCGCCGCCCTGCTGACCGCAGGCTGTGACCGCTCACCCGCCGTACCGGCTGGCACGGCACCCGCTACCACCGATGCGGTTGCCAGCCAAACCGAATCAGCCCCTTCAAAACCCCAACGGCAACCGCCGGCACCACCCCTGTTCGAAGATTTCGAGGGACAGCCGAAGATCTCGCTCTTCCCGCGGGTGGCGCAGGTACGCCCGGCCGAAGGAGACGAAATCTACCCCTTCTGGCGCACCTACATCGAACACCTGCAACGCCTGACCGGCCTGGTCAGCTTCGGCTCCGAAGAGGCCCGGCAGCACGCCTTCGGCTTTCGCGGTCTTAAAAGCCTCGACTCGGTCGGCTATTTCGCGCCGCTGGCGGTGCAGCCGAACCAGGGCTACCGGGTGAGCGCACGCATTCGATGCCAATTGCCCGACAGGGCGCGTACCGGCATCGGTATCCAGGAATTCGACCAGTTTTTGTGGATCGGGGATCAGTTCGACGCGGAACAGGAAAAAAAGCACCTGCTTGGCAGTAAAGTGGGCATCAGCCTCGAAGGGGCACACGATTGGGAGAATGTGGCCTTCGAGTTCACCACCGGTCCAAAGACCGGCATGATCCACCTGATCCTTTTCCTCGACGGCCCCGCCGACCGGGTGCCGGTGCTGTTCGACGATCTGCGCATCGAACCGATCAACTGAGACGCATCAACCCGCCACCTACTCACCTCAAAGGCTTTTTCCTCAAGTTCACACGGATTTGTGCAGGTTTCCCCCTAAAGGGCGTGGCGGACTTTCAGACCTCTCGCTTCTCGCCTTTCGCCACCCTTCCGATAGACGAACGCCCCGGCCCCTGCTAATCTGCCGCCGATGAGACAGGAGGTCGCGATGACGCAGGATATCCGCTGGCTGCAGCGCTT
>CAZCUR010000003.1:0-75682 GCA_964501815.1 uncultured Geothermobacter sp. | reverse complement strand
TCCCTTTTTGCCCGCCACCTGAATCCTGATGAGCGCACGCTCCAGGGCCGCCTCCATAACCCGATACTCCTTGTCCTCGGGGGAGAGCTTTTTCAGCGCCTCTTCAGCGCGCCCAAGGGCGGCTTTGGCGCGCTCAAGGTCGATCTGGTCGGCCGGCTCGGCGGTTTCCACCAGCACATTGACCTTGTCATCCTCCACCTCGAGATAGCCCCAGTTAACGGCCACGTGATAGGTTTCGCCGCCATCGCGATAGGACAATTCGCCTATTTTCAGAGTGGTCAACAGGGGAGTATGGCCGGGCAGGATCCCCAACTCCCCCATGCTCCCGGGCAAGGTAACCTCATCGACTTCCGCCGTGAGAACCCGTTTATACGGGGTGACCAGTTCCAGTGTCAGTCTTTCTGCCATGGGCTCTATCCTCTGGGCAAGGCCCTATCAGGCCGCCAGCTGCTTGGCTTTTTCCAGTGCCTCTTCGATGGTGCCGACCATGTAGAAGGCCTGCTCTGGGACATCGTCGTGCTTGCCTTCGACGATTTCCTTGAAGCCCTTGATGGTGTCCTTCAGCTCGACGTACTTGCCGGGAGAACCGGTGAAAACCTCGGCAACATGGAAGGGCTGGGAGAGGAAACGCTGGATCTTGCGGGCGCGGGCGACGATCAGCTTGTCCTCCTCGGACAGTTCGTCCATACCGAGGATGGCGATGATGTCCTGCAGGTCCTTGTAGCGCTGCAGGATGTACTGCACGTCACGGGCAACCTTGTAATGCTCTTCACCGACAATCTGCGGGTCCAGAATCCGGCTGGTCGAATCAAGCGGGTCGACAGCAGGGTAGATGCCCAGCTCGGCGATCTGGCGCGACAGAACCGTGGTCGCGTCCAGGTGGGCGAAGGTGGTCGCCGGAGCGGGGTCGGTCAGGTCGTCGGCCGGCACGTAGATGGCCTGAACCGAGGTGATGGAACCTTTGGTTGTCGTGGTGATCCGCTCCTGCAGGGCACCCATCTCGGTCGCCAGGGTCGGCTGGTAACCGACGGCGGAAGGGATGCGGCCGAGCAGCGCCGACACCTCGGAACCGGCCTGGGTAAAGCGGAAGATGTTGTCGATGAACAGCAGCACGTCCTGGCCTTCCTCATCGCGGAAGTATTCGGCGACGGTCAGGGCCGACAGGGCGACACGGGCACGGGCCCCGGGGGGCTCGTTCATCTGGCCGTAGATCAGGGCGGCCTTGTCGAGAACGCCGGAATCCTTCATTTCGTGCCAGAGGTCGTTCCCCTCGCGGGTGCGCTCCCCGACACCGGCGAAGACCGAGAAGCCGCCGTGCTGCTTGGCGATGTTGTGAATCAGCTCCATGATCAGAACGGTCTTGCCGACACCGGCGCCGCCGAACAGGCCGATCTTGCCGCCTCGGGCGTAGGGGGCGAGCAGGTCGACAACCTTGATGCCGGTCTCAAAAGCCTGAACATCGACCGACTGTTCCACGAATTCGGGCGTGGGACGATGGATTTCCCACTCCTGTTCGGCACCGACCGGTCCGGCCTCGTCGACCGGTTCGCCGACGACGTTCAGGATACGGCCAAGGGTCTTGCGGCCGACCGGCATGACAATCTGCTTGCCGGTGTCGAGCACTTCCTGGCCACGGACCAGACCGTCGGTGGTATCCATGGCGATGGTGCGCACGGTGTTTTCACCCAGGTGCTGGGCCACCTCGACCACCAGGTTCCACTCCCGGTCGTCAATGGCGGGATTGGTGATTTTCAGGGCGTGATAGATTTCCGGCAGTTTGCCCGACTCGAACTCGACGTCGACAACCGGACCGATAACCTGTGTGATTTTCCCTTTATTCATGGTGAACCGTTCCTCCGCTTCTTTCGTAAAAACGATATCTTTCCAAGCTGACAGCGTTATTTGATGGCTTCGGCGCCGGAAATGATTTCCATCAGCTCCTTGGTGATGGCCGCCTGCCGCGCCCGGTTGTACTGCAGGGTCAGCTTGCGGATCATTTCGTTGGCGTTTTTGCTGGCATTGTCCATGGCACTCATGCGAGCGCCGTGTTCCGACGCCGCCGACTCGAGCAGGGCCCGGAAAATCTGCACCTCAACATGCTTGGGCAGCAGCTGACTGAGAACTTCTGTCCGGTTCGGCTCGTAAATGTAGGGGGCCACATGCTGGCTATCGTCAACCGGTTTCGGCTCGATGGGGACCAGCTTGCGCACAGTGGGAACCTGTGAGATGGCGCTCTTGAAGGCATTGTAGACCAGATAGACCGCATCGTAGCGGCCCTCTTCATAGCCTTCGACAATCTCCTGCCCAAGCAGTGCCGCCACCTGGTAGCTGATATTTCCGGTGATGTTTTCGTGCACCTTGCCAATGGGCACCTTGCGCGGACGGAGGTATTCCGCCCCCTTGCGACCGACGATCATCAATTCGTATTCGTCGAAACCGTCCGTCTTTTCCCGGATGAACCGCTCAGCTTCCTTTGAGACGTTGGCATTGAAGCCGCCGCACAGGCCGCGGTCGGCGGTAAACAGGACCACCAGCGCCTTGCCACGGCCCCGCTCCTTGAGCAGGGAATGGATGTCGGGATCCTCGCGCATGGCCAGGCTCGACAGCACGTCGTGCAGCTTGTCGGCGTAGGGTCGGGCCGCCACCACGGCATCCTGCGCGCGCCGGAGTTTGGCGGCCGAGACCATCTTCATGGCCTTGGTGATCTGGCTGGTGTTTTTGACCGAGCCGATCCGCTTTTTAATGTCCTTCAAACTGGGCATTTATCCCACCTTTTGCCGAATGTTATCAGGCTGCAAACTGGCCCTTGAATTCATCCAGTGCCGCTTTGATGCGCCCTTCAAGGTCATCATCAATCGCCTTTTTCTCCGTCAGGTCCTTAAAGATATCCGGATGACGGCTTTCGATGAATTCGAGCATTTCCTTCTCGTAGCGCTGAACCGCGGTCACCGGGTAGTCGTCGACATAACCGTTGTTGGCCGCGTAGATGGCGACAACCTGCTTGGCGACCGGCATCGGCTGATACTGTCCCTGCTTGAGGATCTCGACCAGGCGCGCGCCGCGGTTGAGCTGACGCTGGGTGGCTGCGTCGAGGTCGGAGCCGAACTGGGCAAAGGCCGCCATCTCACGGTACTGGGCCAGGGACAGACGCAGGGTACCGGCGACCTGCTTCATCGCCTTGATCTGGGCGCTGCCGCCGACGCGGGAGACCGACAGACCGACGTTGATAGCCGGGCGGACACCGGAGTAGAACAGGTCCGTTTCCAGGAAAATCTGGCCGTCGGTAATGGAAATGACGTTGGTCGGAATATAGGCGGAAACGTCCCCGGCCTGGGTTTCAATAATCGGCAGAGCGGTGAGCGAACCGGCGCCAAGGTCATCATTCAGTTTCGCGGCACGCTCAAGCAGACGGCTGTGCAGGTAGAAGACGTCACCCGGATAGGCCTCGCGTCCGGGCGGACGGCGCAGCAGCAGGGAAAGCTGGCGGTAGGCGACGGCCTGCTTGGAAAGGTCATCGTAGATGATCAGCGCGTGCTTGCCGTTGTCACGGAAGTACTCGCCCATGGTGACGCCGGTATAGGGAGCGATGAACTGCAGCGGGGCAGGGTCCGAAGCGGTCGCCGCGACCACGATGGTGTAGTCCATGGCGCCATGCTTCTTCAGCTTGTCCACCACCTGCGCCACCGTCGACCGTTTCTGGCCGATGGCGACGTAGATGCAGATCATGTTCTGGCCCTTCTGGTTGATAATGGCGTCGACGGCGACGGCGGTTTTACCGGTCTGACGGTCGCCGATGATCAGCTCACGCTGACCACGCCCGATGGGAACCATCGAGTCGATAGCCTTGAGCCCCGTCTGCATCGGCTCGTGAACCGACTTGCGGGCGACAATGCCGGGGGCCTTGATTTCGACCTTGCGGAAGTCGTTGCTGTCGATTTCACCCTGGCCGTCAATCGGAATACCAATGCCGTTAACCACGCGTCCGAGAAGGCCCTCGCCGACGGGAACCTGAACGATCCGTTCGGTGCGCTTGACGGTGTCACCTTCCTTGATGTGGTGAGCTTCACCAAGGATAGCGGCACCGACATTGTCCTCCTCCAGGTTGAGGACCATCCCCATGGTGTTTCCGGGGAACTCCAGCAGCTCGCCGGCCATGGCCTTGTCCAGACCATGGATGCGGGCGATACCGTCACCGACGGAAATGATGGTTCCGGTCTCGCTGACTTCAACCTCGCGACCGAAGTTCTCAATCTGCTTTCTGATGATCGCGCTGATCTCTTCTGCTCTGATTTCCATAGGACCTTCTCACCCCTTTTTTAAGGTATCTTCAATGCGTTTCAGCTGTGTCTTCAGGCTGGCGTCAAACAGGCGGCCGGCGATTTCGACCTGGATGCCTCCAATCAGCTCCGGGTTGACGTCGACGGTCAGCTCAATGGTTTTGCCGGTCTGCTTCTCCAGACTCTGGCGGATGGCCTGCTGCTGCCTGTCGTCAAGGGCCACGGCACTGATAACCCGGGCCCGCTGGACACCGGCCAGATCATCCGCCAAATGACGATACATTTCAGCAATCTGCTCGAGAAAACCGATACGGTCCTTCTCCAGCAGCAAGCCAAGAAAAGCTCTCATTCCATCCGACAGCTTGAGCGTTTCAACCAGGTCGGCCAGAATCGCCTTCTTTTTGGCGAGCGGGAAGGTGGGGCTTTCCAGAAGCAGGCGCAAAAAGGCCTCCGAAGCAAAGGCTTCGCGCACCTTTGTCAGCTCCTCGTCAAACTGTTCCACCAGTTTCCGCTCTGCGCCGATTCCGACCAGGGCTCGGGCGTAACGTTTGGCAACAGCACTGCTACTCAATGTAGTTCTCCCACCTTCTGAATGTATTCATCGACCAGACGAACCTGATCGCTGTCCTCGCATTTTTCCCGCAGCAGCTTCTCTGCGATCTCCACGGCCATGCGCGAAGCCTCGGCCTGCAACTGTCTGCGGGCACGGGCGATTTCCATTTCCGCCGACTTCTGCGCTTCGCTGCGGATTTTTTCAGCCATAGCCCTGGCTTCGGCCAGAATCTTCTCCTTCTCCCGCTCACCGTCGGCGCGCAGTTCCTGCTGGATGGTCGCAATCTGCTCACTGGCATTCGCCAGCTTTTTCTCTATCTCGGCGTAACGGGCCTCAGCCTCCGTGCGCAGTTTTTCCGCCTCTTCCAGACTGGCCGCAATCTGTTCCGTGCGACCGGCCAGCCCTTTGCGCATCGGCTTGGTCACAAAATAAGCCAGCAAACCGATGGTGACGGCGAAATTCAGGCAGCGCCAGAGGAAGTCCTTGAGCAGAACCCCACTGTCGGCATGGTGCTCGCCGCCGGAAGCGACCGCAGCACCGACGCAGAGAAGAACCAGAGCTGTGCTCAACAGCAATGTCTTGATGCTCTTTTGTTTCACGACAGGGACCTCCCAAGAACCCGGCTGGCTATCTGGGCGGCAATGGCCTCGGTTTCGGCCTGCAGAGCCTGACGAGCCGTTTCCGCCTCCGCCGCAACCTGTTCCTTGATTTTCTTCAGGCTGGTATTCGCTTCGTCATGTGCCGCAGCAAGGATTTTGGCCTCTTCCTCCTGGGCCGCCTGACGCAGTTGCGCACGCTCCTGGCTCCCTTTCAGACGCGCCTCCTGAAGCTGCTCCTCGTAGCGGGCGAGCTTTTCCTGAATGGCGGTCTCAAGCTCCTCGGCTCTTGCCTTGCCGCCCTCGATCAATTCCCGACGTTCCTGCAAAACACGACGCAGGGGTCGGAAAAGGATCAGGTTGAGCAGCACCATGAGGATGATGAAGTTGATAAACTGGATAACGAGCGTCAGATCGATACTTATCACGGGTCAACCTCTGTTCTGGCCGTCTCATTTCCGGCTGGTATACAGTATACAAGTCCGCCGGGGATTAAAAAAAAGCCGTCGCGGCAAATCAGCGAATACTAAACACAGGCCCCGACGGCTGTCAAGACGCTGTTTTGCCATCCGTTGCAGAAAAATCCGCAACAGCGCCCGGACGCATCATCCCGCCTCCGGGCCGTTACCCATACCACCCTGTCCGGCTATTTTTCCCCAGTTGATTTGGCAGCTACGGTATCGCCCATCTGCAACTGGGCATTGAGCAGCACCCCTTCTTCAACCACAAGCACGGGTGTGGTGATATGCCCTTCAACCTGTGCCGGGGCGCGCAAGTCGACTTTGGTGGCGGCGCGGACATTGCCCTTGTACCGCCCCGAAAGGACCAGGGTGCCGACCTCTATTTCAGCTTCGATATCCGCGTCGCTGCCGACAATAAGGGTATCCCTGCTGACGATTTCACCCTTGAAACGCCCGTCGATACGGACGATCTCGTCAAAGACCAGCTTGCCTTCGAAACTGCTGCCCGGTCCAAGAAAGGCCCTGATATCACCTTTTTCGGGCGTCTGTGACTTTTTCATCTTCATCCTTTACCTGTCCAGCCCGCTCTATTCCACACCCAAAATGGCCAGGATGCGCTCAAGTTCCTCTGGCGAAAAATAGGTTATTTCCAGCTTGCCACCCTTGCCGCGCGGCTGCAGGCGCACCTGGGTTCCCAGGGCGCGCTTCAGCTCCTCTTCCAACCGCTTCAGCTCCGGGTCCACCGGCGCAGGTTCGGTCTTGTCGCGGTTCGGTTTGCCGAAGGTTTTGATTTTTTTGACCAGGGCCTCACATTCACGCACCGAAAGTTTGCGGGCGATCACCTGGTCCCGGGCCTCGAGGATATCTTCCTCTTCCTCCAGACCCAGCAAGGCACGGGCATGACCCATGGTCAAATCGCCGGAAATCACGTCACTGCGGACCTGACCGGGCAGCTTGAGCAGGCGCAGCATATTGGCCACCGTCGACCGTTCCCGGCCGACACGTTTGGCCACTTCCTCCTGGGACAGATCGAACGCTTCCATCAGGTGCCGGTAGGCTTCCGCTTCCTCGATGGGATTCAGGTCTTCCCGCTGGATGTTTTCGATCAGGGCCATTTCCAGGGCCCAGTCCTCGGAAACATCCTGAATGACCACGGGAACTTCCTTGAGCCCCGCCTTTTGGGCGGCACGCCAGCGGCGTTCCCCGGCGATAATCTGGTAACTGTCATCCAGCTTGCGCACCACCAGGGGTTGAATGACGCCCTTTTCCCGGATCGAAGCGACCAGCTCCGCCATTTTGGCGTCATCGAAGGTCTTGCGCGGCTGTTTGCCGTGCGGCTTCAAATCCTCGATGGGACACAGAAAATATTTGCTTGATCCGGCCTTGTCACTGGTCGAAGACGTTGCAGCGCTGCTGATCAGGGCACCAATGCCCTTGCCGAGTGCGGGACGTTTGGCCATTTGTCAAACCTCTGTCTGAATAATTTCCCGGGCCAGGTCGAGATAGGCCTGCGCTCCTTTGGAAGCAATATCATAGAGGAGAACCGGCAGGCCATGACTGGGGGCCTCTGACAACCGGATATTGCGCGGGATGACCGTTTGGCACAACTGGTCCGGAAAATGATTGCGGATTTCGTCACCGACCTGGTGGGACAGATTGTTGCGACCGTCGAACATGGTCAGCAAGATGTAATCAAGAGCCAGACGGGGATTGAGCTCCTGCCGGATCAATGAGATGGTATTGAGCAGTTGGCTCAATCCCTCCATGGCGTAATACTCGCACTGCATGGGGATCAGGACCTTGTTCGCCGCTGTCAGGGCATTGACGGTCAGAAGCCCGAGAGACGGAGGACAATCGATGAGAATATAATCGAATTCATCCTCGACCTCTGTGAGCAGCGCCTTGAGCTTCTTCTCCCTGGCAATGGCGGACACCAGCTCCACTTCGGCACCGATCAGATCCGGAGTCGCCGGCATCACTGACAGATGCTCCAGCTGGGTCGGACGCAAAACTTCCGCGGCCGTGCATTCGCCCAGAAGACCATGATAAATGGTCAGTTCCAGGTCGTTCTTGTCCAGCCCCACACCGCTGGTGGCATTCCCCTGGGGGTCCATGTCGACCAGAAGGGTTTTCTTTTCCGCTGCAGCAAGGGATGCTGACAGGTTGACGGCCGTCGTCGTCTTGCCGACCCCTCCCTTTTGGTTGGCGATCGCAATAATCTGTGCCATAGCAGTGACCTCTTTCAGGCAAATCGGTGCGACAGGTTATCATAATCGCACCTGGTGTTGAAGCCCCTAGCGGCGCATCATGACGTTGGCCGGCGCCACGACACGCCCGGCCGAAACCGTCTCAACCTGCCGGATTTACAGCTTTTCCCACACCAAAAGGCTTCGTTCCGAGCCGGAATAGGGGAGGGTGAATCCGATTTTTTTCAGCGGGCGCAGACGTCCCTGTGCCAGAGATTTGTCCCAGGCCCAATCGGCTCCGGGACCTTTCATGGCGAGCAACAGACCCCGATCGGCCAACAGCTGACAGGCGGCCTCAGCATAGCGTTCCGGCGGTCCCACCGCCCGGAAAACAACCCGGTCAAAACCCTGATTCCGTTCTTTTCGCGCGGCAAAGGATTCCAGTCGGCAGGTATGAATGTCCGTCCGATCAAGCTGAAAATGGCGCACCACCTGGCGCTGAAAGACCGCCTTTTTGCCCACCGGCTCCAGGGAACTGAGACGCAGATCGGGACGGTACAATTTGAGCACCAGACCGGGCAAGCCGGCCCCGGAACCGAAATCAAGCAGACTGGCCCCCACAGGCAGCAGGGGCAAAGGGGTGAGAGAATCAAGCAGATGCTTTTCCAGAGCCTCCCCGCGGTCGCGAATCGCCGTTACGTTGTGAGTCCGGTTCCATTTTTCCAGCAGATCCAGAAACTCGAGCAAGCATGGCAGCCGGGTCTGGTCAACCGGAAGCCCCAATCTTTCCAGGCCCGTGGCCAGGATATCCAGCTCATTCATGGTTTGCCTGCACCCGGCGCAAAAGCACGGACAAAACCGCGATAGCCGCCGGGGTAATTCCCGGAATTCGTGATGCCTGCCCCAGGGTTTCCGGTCTGTGACGTTCCAGTTTTTCCCTGACCTCCAAAGACAGGCCGTCGATATGAGCGAAACTGAAATCGGGCGGGATGACCGCCTTTTCCAGGCGGCGGAAACGCTCCACATCCTCCTGCTGACGGGCTATATACCCCTGGTATTTGATATCGATTTCCAGCTGTTCGAGTGCCTCATCCGACAGACCGCCCAATTCCGCATCCACCGCTTTGAGCGACTCCATGGTTATCTCCGGACGGCGCAACAGCTCAGCCAGACTTTGGCCCTGTTTTAAATCGTCCAGACCCAGCAGGGCGGTATTCCTGCGGTCCGAGGGTTGGATCCGTACCTGGTCCAGGCGGTTTCGCCCGCGCTCGACCTGTTCCATTTTTTGCTGGAAGCGGCGCCAGCGCTCTTCCTTCACCAGCCCCAGGTTCCGTCCAATGGGTGTCAGGCGGCGATCCGCATTATCTTCCCGCAACAGCAGACGGTATTCAGCACGGGACGTAAACATCCGGTAAGGTTCCGGAGCTCCGAGGTTGACCAAATCATCGATCAGAACCCCGATATAAGCCTGGTCGCGGCGCAGCACCAGTGGTTCACACCCCAACACCTTGCACGATGCGTTGATGCCGGCTACCAGCCCCTGGGCAGCAGCCTCTTCATATCCCGAGGTCCCGTTTATTTGTCCGGCGTGAAAGAGTCCTTCGATGCCACGCACTTCCAGGGTCGGTCGCAGCTGGATTGGATCCACATAATCGTACTCAATGGCATAGCCCGGACGCATAATTTCAACCTGTTCCAGGCCCGGTATGGTCCGCAAAAAGTTCAGCTGCACATCGGGAGGCAGAGAGGTCGACAACCCGTTGGGATAAACTTCCCCACACTCCAGACCTTCCGGTTCCAAAAAAATCTGATGCCGATCCTTGTCCGGGAATCGCACCACCTTGTCCTCAATGGACGGGCAGTAGCGCGGTCCGACCCCCTCGATCACACCACTGTACAGCGGGGAGCGGTCCAACCCCGACCGGATCAATTCATGGGTTCGTTCATTGGTGTAGGTGATATGGCAACAGACCTGCGGCCGCTGCAGCGCGTCATGAAGAAAAGAAAAGGGTTTGGGCGGGTCATCTCCAGGCTGTGGTTCCAAGCCGGAGAAATCGATGGTCCGTCGATCCAGACGGGCCGGGGTCCCTGTTTTCAGTCTCCCCACCCGCAGACCCTGGCTCCGCAGAAAATCGGACAAACCCTCTGAAGGCGGCTCCCCTGCACGACCACCGGGGTAATGATTGAGGCCGACATGAATCAACCCCCGCATAAAGGTCCCTGTGGTCAACACCACCGTTTCAGCGGCAAATGTCAAACCTTCACGGGTCCGGACCCCGGCAACCCTTGCCCCCTCCACCAGCAAAGCATCCACCGCGCCCTGTTTCAGGTCCAGATTCGGTTCGCTTTCGACCACATGTTTCATATAACGGCTGTAGGCGTGCCGGTCCGCCTGTGCCCGGGACGCCCGGACAGCCGGGCCCTTCTTGGTATTCAGGCGGCGAAACTGAATACCCGTCGCGTCAATAGCCAGGCCCATCTGCCCGCCCAGCGCATCGATCTCCCGTACCAGGTGTCCCTTGGCCAGTCCGCCTATTGCCGGATTGCAGGACATTTCCGCAACCTTGTCGAGGCTCAGATTCAACAACAGGGTTCTGCAGCCCATGCGCGCCGCAGCCAGGGCCGCTTCACAGCCCGCATGGCCGGCACCAACAACGATGACCTGATAGGTTTTGCCGTAACCAAACATATTGCTACCTTTTGGGGGCGAATAACCGGTCAGACACTATATCTTGGGGAAATGTTCCACGTGGAACACCAGATTTATTTACCGATACAAAACTGGCTGAAAATCTGGTCCAGAATATCGTCACTGGTCACATCCCCTGTGACTTCCCCGAGTGATTCCAGGGCAGCGCGTGCATCCAGGGCGATAAATTCAGGGCTGAGCTGCTGTCTGATTCCCCCAAGACAGCCCTCAAGATTCTGAATACAGCGTAGAACAGCCTGGTAGTGTCTTTGTTCATAAAGAATCAGGGATTCATCCGCATCGACGTGGCTTCCCCGCGCAAGACGAACGATGGCTCTTTCCAGTTCTTCAAGACCGGCACCCGTCCTGGCACTGATCCGAACCTGAGGATAAGGGTGACACCAGTCGGGCAAGGGACGGCTGTCCAGGTCGGTTTTGTTGATCACCAGCAGGGTCCGGTCTGCGGGCGCCAATTCAGCCACGAGAAGATCGTCGCGATCACAGTCCTGACTGCCATCCACCAAAAGAAGGACCAGATCAGCGGTTGCGACCTTGTCGCGGGCACGTTCGATACCGGCCAACTCGACCTGATCGTCTGTGTGTCGGATGCCGGCCGTATCAATAAGACGGACCGGAAGATCCCGCACAACGAGCTGTTCTTCGATGATGTCCCGGGTCGTTCCCGGCAAATCGGTCACGATGGCGCGCGCATGTCCGACCAGGCTGTTGAGCAGCGAGCTCTTGCCAACGTTGGGTTTTCCCAGAATGAGAATGGAAAGCCCTTCTTTAAGGATCCGACCGGTACGATAACTGCGAGACAGGTCCTGAAGTTCGCAGAGGATCTGTTCGATCCGCCCTTCCCACTCCCCGGCCTGGGGAAATTCAATATCCTCCTCGACAAAATCAATATGGGTTTCGATATGGGCCAGAAGTTCAAGAATCCGCGCTTTGATATGGTCGAGTTGCCGGGAGAGTTGACCGCCCAACTGATCAAGGGCAACGCGTCGGGCCGCTTCGCTGCGTGCATGAATCAGAGCCGCGACGGCTTCCGCCTGAGCCAGGTCAATACGGCCGTTGAGAAAGGCCCTCTGGGTGAACTCGCCTGGACGAGCCATGACCGCGCCATGGTCCAGACACAGTTCCAGTATCCTGCGGACAATGGCAGGGCCGCCGTGGCAGTGAATTTCGGCAACATCTTCCCGGGTAAACGTGGCAGGAGCTTTCATCAGCACCGCCATAACCTCATCGACAGGGCCGTCAGCGCCGACGATGTGACCGTAGTAGAGATGCCGGGAGACAAAAGGGCAGGGCAGACGGGCAGGCTGAAAAACGGCGCGCAGGATTGCCTCGGCCCGCGGACCGGACAACCGGATGACGGCAAGACCCCCTTCACCAGCGGGGGTGGCCGGAGCGACAATGGTGCTGTCTGCCTTCAAGGATTTTTCCTGGAACAAACAACCCTGACTTTCTTGTAGAACCCCTGACCTTCACTGCGGGAACTGCAGTCCGGACAGTTGCGGACCCATTGATGAACAACCTGGCGCTGGTCTGCAGGCAGGGGTTGACTGAGAGCCCGTCCCTTTTTCCGGGCCTCCTCGACAAGTTCGCGTGCAACACGCCGGACCTGGTCCCGCTGACGTTGCCGGAACTGACCACATTCAACGGTCAAACGAGGTCCGTCGGGAAGAGTCCGGTCGACGATCCCGTTCACAAGATATTCAAGACCGTCCAGGGTGACCCCTCTCTTCCCGATGACAAGAGCATTCATGTCGGTATCGACAGTAATTTCCTGACCGCTGTCCTCCAGCCGAATTTCGATCTTGTCACCAAAGCCGGCCAGCTGCAAAAGGCGACGCGCAACCAGACCGCCGGCGGCCAACCGGTTGCAGACGCGGATCCGGTATTGCGCCTTCCGGCGCCCGAACAGACCAAAGAGACCGGACCGCGCCGGCGTGACAATCTGAACGTCCAGATCGCTGCGCCGGCAACCGAAATGCTTCAGACCCTTGTCAACAGCCTCTTCCAGACTGTCGGCGCTACAGTCGAGAGAAAACAGCTCCTCCATGTCGCCTCAGCTGAACTGACGCTTGATCAGATACTGCTGGCCGATGGTGAGAATATTGTTGACCAACCAGTAAATGACCAAACCGGAAGGAAAGTTAAGAAACAAAAAGGTAAAGACGATGGGCATCGCCATGAACACCTTGGCCTGGGTCGGATCCATGGAGGAGGGGGTCATCCGCTGCTGGATAAACATGGTCGCCCCCATGATAATCGGGGAAATGTAGTAGGGATCCTTGGCGGAAAGGTCCGTCAGCCAGAAGGCAAAGGGCGCATGACGCAGGGCGATATCGACCATAAGCACTTTGTAGAGGGCGAAAAAGACCGGAATCTGCACCAGCATGGGCAGACAGCCGCCCATGGGGTTGACCCGTTTGTCCTTGTAAAGCGCCATCATCTCCTGGTTCATCTTCTCCCGGTCGTGCCGATACTTCTCCCGGATTTTCTGCATCTCCGGCTGCAGCTTCTGCATCTGGCGCATGGACTTGTAGCTCTTCTGGGTCAGGGGCCAGAAAAGCAGCTTGATGATAACCGTCAGCAGAATAATGGCCAGACCCCAGTTGCCGACATATTGGTAGAAAAAGTGCAGAACGAGCCGTAACGGTTCGGCGATGGGAGTAAAGAAACCGAGATCGATAGCCTTGTCGAGCTGATGCCCGACCTGACCCAGAATTTCAAAATCGAGTGGACCAAAATAGAGGCTGTATTTCAGGGTGACCTGCTTGCCGGGCTCAAGATTCAGGTAAGGGCTGACAAAATTGTTGAGAATCTGATCCCTGACATACTGCAGGACGACCTTGTCGGCGGCGTTTTCGAGAGGAACTGCGGCGGCAAGAAAATATTTGTTTTCAAACCCGGACCAGACAGGATTCGTGTAGGTTTTGCTTTCTTTTTTCAACCCCTTGACGGTATCGGTTTCCCGATCCTTGGCCGTCAGGGTAGCCGCTCCGACAAACCCGTACCGATCGCCTTTCTGGCTTTCGTCCCAGGGATGAACAAGACTGAAAGTCAGCGAACCTTTCGCGACTTCAGGCCCCTGATTCCGGATCAGGATATCCTGGTCAATCAGATAACTGTCTCCCTGAAAATGATAGCGCCGGTCGACAGCGATTCCGCCGGAAACATACCGCAGAGTCAGAACGGCATCCTGCCCGTTGCCAACAACAATGTCATCCTGCCCCTCAACAACCGTGTAGGGTGCGTCGACGGAAAGGGCAAGGGACTCCTGTCCCCGAAGAGCCAGATTGCCCAGATCGGCCGTCTGCACATCGTGCAGGGCAACTGGCTCACTGTCGGGATCCGCCGTTTTCCGGTATTTTTTCAGAACAAACTGAACCAGTCGTCCACCCCGGCTGTGAAAACGGGCACGATAGAGAGGCGTATCAACAGTTATCACCCTGTCCCGGTATCCTGCGGGAACCGGAACAGTCTGGGCAACCTCAGTCTTTTGGCCCTCAACGGCTGGGGCACGGGTTTCGGTGACAGGTTGTTTTGGTTCAACCGCAGCTTTTTGAGGTTCAGGGGATACAACCTGGGGTTTCGGCGGAAAGAGCAGATTGTAGCCGAACCAGACAACAGCCATGAGAACCAGGGCAATGATGGTATTGCGGTTTTCCATGTTGACTCCAACGGGGTATCAGGGGACGGGATCAACGCCCCCGGGATGCCAGGGGTGACAACGAAGCAGTCTGAGACAGGCAAGACGGAGCCCCTTGAAAACGCCATGGCGCCGGACTGCTTCCTGCGCATATTGGGAACAGCTGGGATGAAATCGGCATACGGGCGGTTTCAGGGGAGAGAGAACCACCCGATAGAATCCGATGAGAAAAAGAACAGCAGACCGCATGAATATCAGTCCTTTTTCCATCAGACGGCCCGGAATTCCAGGGTCTCCAGAATCGCCAGTTGCCGGTTGACGGTATTCTGGTCGAGTGTCCCGGCGCCGTGTTTGGCTATGACGGACAGATCATAGCCACGAGGCAGCTGCTGCCTGTGAGTGCGGAAATACTCCCGCACCAGTCTCTTGACCCTGTTGCGGACCACAGCGTTGCCAACCCTTTTGCTGGCGGTAACCCCGAGACGGCAGCGACCGTCAGATCTTTCCAGGGCATAAACGAGAAAATGGGACGTATGAATTTTCCGTCCCATTTCTCTGCAACGAATGAATTCCGACCTGTGGCGCAGGCGCAACCCGGGCGGAAACCTGTTATCGAGCTGTTCCTCAGCCCGTCGTTTCACAGCTTATTTTTTCGGAATGGTGACGCTGAGGACCTTGCGCCCCCGGGCACGGCGACGGCGAATGACCGCACGGCCGTTTTTGGTCTGCATCCGCTTGCGAAAGCCGTGGGTCCTTTTGCGGCTGATCCGACTCGGCTGATAGGTTCGTTTCATCTTTTTATCTCCTGTTGCAGGTGCTTTTTGTCAGCTTTTTGCCCGGCGGGCGAAGCAAAGTGGATTTTTACCCGTAAATCAATCGCGTTGTCAAGAACTTAAGCACCCTCGCACCTGCGGCATACAAAAAACAGTTGCAAAGCCATCCTCCCTCTGATAGCTTATTTGCCAGTCTGCGGCTCACTTTTCTTTGGATATTCCTTTTAAATTTTAACTAGTTATACCACATATCAACAATTGTTGATACAGGTGTGGATAATTAGACCGAACCGCGTCTTTTCAGAGGAAGGGACCTCGCTGTATGAACCCGCTCTGGCAGGAAACCCTCGACAAACTCAAAAAGGATCTCAATCCGCAGCACTACTCCACCTGGATCAAACCCATCAAACTGCTGTCCATCGATCGTGACCAGGTACGCCTGGGGGTCCCCAACCGCTTTTTCCTCACCTGGATCAAGGACAACTACGCCGACCTTATTCGGGAAACCCTCTCCGACATAGGAGCTGTTTCCTACCAGCTGCATATCGAAATATCCAACGGATCCGGATCCGGCCCCGCACCTGAACCCAGGCCGACAGGCACACCTGTTGAACAGGTCAGGCAGCCGCCCAAACCGAATCCGGGAATTTACAACCTCAACAAAAAATACACCTTCGACTCCTTTATCTCCGGGGCATCAAACCAGTTTGCCTACGCCGCCGCCAGAGCCGTCGCCACCAATCCGGCGACCACCTACAATCCCCTCTTCATTTACGGTGGTGTCGGTTTGGGCAAAACACACCTCATCAATGCCATTGGCAATGCCATTCTGGAATCAAATCCGGACATGAGGGTGTGTTACTACACCTCCGAAAAATTCATGAATGAACTGATCAACTCCCTCCGGTACGGCAAGATGGAGGAGTTCAGACAAAAATTCCGTTCCATGGATGTGCTCCTGATCGACGATGTCCAGTTCATCGCCAACAAGGAGCGAACCCAGGAGGAGTTTTTTCACACCTTCAATTCCCTTTATGAGTCCCACAAGCAGATTGTGGTGACCTCCGACAAGTTTCCCAAGGAGATTCCCGGGCTGGAGGAAAGGCTTCGGTCCCGATTTGAATGGGGCCTCATCGCCGATATCCAGCCTCCGGATGTCGAAACCAAACAGGCTATTCTCAAAATCAAGGCGGAGCAAAACGGCATCTATCTGCCGGAAAATGTAGCCCTTTTCCTGGCAAGCTCGGTCAGCAGCAATATCCGCGAACTCGAAGGCTATCTGGTCCGGCTGGGCGCCTATGCGAGCCTGACATCAACTCCTATCAGTCTCTCCATGGCCAAGGAGGTGCTGAAAAACATCCTGGTGGAAAAGCGACGGGAAATATCCGTGGAGGAAATCCAGAAAACGGTGGCTGCCCATTACGGCGTGAAGGTCAGCGACCTGAAGTCTTCCAAAAGGCTCAAGGCTCTGGTTCTGCCGCGCCAGGTGGCCATGTACCTGAGCCGGCAACTGACATCCTGCTCCTACCCGGATATAGGCGACAAATTCGGTGGCAAGGACCATTCGACCATCATTCACGCCATCCGAAAGATCGAAAAGCAGATGGCCGAGGATGTTCAACTGGCCACAACCATTGAAACCCTGAAATCAGCCCTGGAGCAGTGACGCTGAAAACCTGTGTCGGGATATGTGTACAAAAAGTGGACCACGACGACCCGACTGAGTCATCCACAAAAAAGCCCTGGAAAGAGCCCATCGGCCAACAGGGTCATTAGGACTGCAATTGACTGTTTTTTTTGACATTTTTTGTCTCTATACACAATCAACAGGCTCTATCTGTTACTACTGACAAAAGATTTTAAAAACATAGTAAAAGCAGGCCCTGTCGACAGGAGGTCCCATGCAGTTTTCCATCGAACGCGAAGTTTTCCTCAAAGCCCTGGGTCGCATTCAGGGGATTGTCGAAAAACGCAACACCATTCCAATTTTGTCCAATGTCCTCATCCAGGCAGGTGACGAAGGTCTGGTCATCACCGCAACCGATCTGGAAGTCGGCATGCGGGCAACCTATCCCGCCCAGGTCCAGGTTGCAGGGAAAGTGACGGCCAACGCCAAAAAACTGTTCGAGATCATCAAGGAACTGCCGGACGACACCATCCATTTCCAAAGCAAGGAAAACTGCTGGATTGAGCTGACCTGCGGCAAGGCCCTGTTCAACATCGTCGGTCTGGCCGCGGACGAATTTCCCTATTTTCCGGAAATAGACCGTTGTGAATTTCTGGAGTTGCCGAGTGCCAAGCTTGCAGAAATGCTGGAAAAAACCTCCTTCTCCATGTCCAGCGACGAGAGCAAGTACAATCTGAACGGCATCTTTTTCCAGGCCCTGGATGTGGACGGGGCTACCATGCTGCGTCTGGTCGCCACAGACGGCCATCGCCTGGCTTTGGTGGAGCAGCCTCTCGACGGAGAGCCGGGTGAAGAGATGCGCAAAGGGGTGATTTTCCCGAAAAAGGGTGTTTTTGAACTGAAAAAAATCGCCGAAGACGGGGAGTCTCCGGTTGCTCTGGGCTTTCTGGAGAACAACGCCATTGTGCGCAAGGATGACACCATTGTCGCCATGCGTCTGGTCGATGGCGATTTCCCGGACTACTCCCGGGTCATCCCGATGGATCAGGAGGTCAAGGCGAGACTACCGCGGGACGACTTTTTCCATGCCCTCAGGCGTATGGCTATCTTGTCGAGTGAAAAATCCCGGGGAGTCAAACTGAGCCTTGCAGAAGGGCGCCTGGAGATTTCCTCCTCCAACCCGGATCTTGGGGATGCCCGGGAGGATATGGCCATCGATTACACCGGGCAGGATATCGCCATTGGTTTTAACGCGCGCTACCTGCTCGATATTTTGCAGGTGCACAAGGGAGAAGAAATCGAACTGCAGATCCGGGACAATATGTCGCCAGGGATGATCCGGCCGGTGGACGACCCGCATTTTCTGGCAGTTGTTATGCCCATGCGCCTGTGAGTTTGGGCGGGCTGATGCGCATTTGCCATGTGCGCCTGGGGGGATTCCGCAATTTTGACCAGTTGGAATTTCAGCCGTCAGGCGGCATCAACCTCATCTATGGCAACAACGGACAGGGAAAGACCAACCTTCTTGAAAGCCTTTATCTGCTGGCTCAGCTAAAGAGTTTTCGACCGGCGCGACCGGAAAACCTGATTGGCCATGGAGCGTCGGCCGCCCAGATCAGGGCCCGGGTGAACAGTGCCGGGGTGGAGCACCATTTGCAGTTGCTCCTGACCACCGGGGAGCGCCGTTTGCAGGTGGATGGCAAAAAGGCGCAGGCGGCGGATTTTCTCGGTCTGGTCAAGATTCTTCTGTTTGCTCCGGAAGAGACGGGTCTGGTACGTGGGGCACCGACGGGACGCAGGGCTTTTGTCGACCGGGGTATTTTTCTGATTGACACCGGCTATCTGCAGCTGGCGCGCCAGTTCCGTCGCTGTCTGCTTCAGCGCAACACCTTGTTGCGATCCGGTCGCATGTCCGACCGGGAATATGATCTGTGGAGCCGTCGTCTGGCTGAAAGCGGAGCAGATATCCGCCGGAAGCGCCTGCAGTATCTGGAGGAAATCAGACCGCTGCTGCAGCAGTGTTACCAGGAACTGGCCGGGGGCAGGGAACAGGTTGATATTCGTCTGCCCGCGCGCCTGGACATCGGTCGGGAGGCGTTGCTGAATGATCTGCACCGGCTGAAGGAAAGGGAATTGATGCTGGGACAGACCCTCGCCGGTCCCCATCGTGACGACCTAGGCTTTTTCATCGATGGCAAGCCTCTGCGCCAGTACGGGTCCCAGGGGCAGCAACGTTCTTTCATCCTTGCCTTCAAGTGCGCCCAGTTGCTTGACTACCGGCGCCGGAAAGGACATTTTCCGGTTTTGCTGCTTGACGATATCAACAGCGAACTGGACGGTGCCAGACGAGAGGCCTTTTTTCGTTTCATCTGTGACCACAGCGGACAGGTTTTTCTGACATCAACAGAAGCTGGGATATGCCGGGCCGGGGTTCGGCATCAGAGCTGGGAAATGCAGGCCGGCCGTTTAACAGCCGGCCTTTCAAGAGGGAATGACTGATGAGTGACGACAAACAGCAGAAAAACTACCAGGCCGACAGTATCCAGGTCCTTGAGGGGCTGGAGGCGGTGCGCAAGCGGCCGGCCATGTACATCGGTTCAACCGGTATCAATGGACTGCATCACCTGGTTTATGAGGTTGTTGACAATTCCATCGATGAGGCGTTGGCGGGCTATTGTGACGATATCCTGGTGACCCTGCATGCCGACAATTCGGTGACGGTGCTCGACAATGGACGCGGCATTCCGGTCGACATGCACAAGACCCAGAACAAGCCGGCGGCCGAAGTGGTCATGACGGTGCTGCACGCCGGGGGCAAGTTCGATGACAAGGGGGAAGGGGCCTACAAGGTTTCCGGCGGTCTTCACGGCGTCGGGGTCTCGGTGGTCAATGCCTTGTCGACCAGACTGGATCTGAAAATCTGGCGTGATGGTTTCGTCTGGACCCAAAGCTACGAACGGGGTGTTCCCACCGGACCTCTCACCAAGGGGAAGGAAACCAAAAAACACGGTACCAGTGTCACCTTCTGGCCGGATCCGGAGATCTTTGAAACCACGGAATTTTCCTTTGAAATTCTCAGCCGGCGCTTGCGTGAACTGGCGTTTCTCAACGCCGGGGTGAAAATCCGGATTCTGGATGAACGCAGCGACAAGGAACACGAGTTCCAGTACGAGGGCGGAATCCGCTCCTTTGTTGAGTACCTGAACCGGGCGAAAAATCCGCTCCACCCCAAGCCGATCTATATCCACGGGGTACGCGACAAGTGCGATATTGAAATCGCCATCCAGTACAACGATGGCTACGACGAGAAAATCTTCAGTTTTACCAACAATATCAACACCCATGAAGGCGGGACCCATCTGTCCGGGTTCAAGGCGGCCTTGACGCGCACCCTGAACAACTATGCCACCGCCAACAACCTGCTGAAAAACCTGAAAACCACCATATCGGGCGACGATTTGCGCGAAGGGATGGCGGCGGTGGTCTCCGTCAAGATTCCCAATCCCCAGTTTGAAGGGCAGACCAAAACCAAGCTGGGCAATTCCGAGGTCAAGGGCTATGTCGAAACCCTGATGAACGAGAAACTCTCCGAGTTTCTGGAAGAAAACCCCTCCATTGCCAAAAAGATTCTGGAAAAGGGAATTGAAGCGGCCCGGGCACGGGAAGCCGCCCGCAAGGCACGGGATCTGACCCGCCGCAAGGGGGCGCTCGATTCTCTGGCTTTGCCCGGCAAGCTGGCCGACTGCCAGGAAAAGGACCCGGCCCTGTGTGAAATCTACCTGGTCGAGGGGGATTCGGCGGGTGGCAGCGCCAAACAGGGGCGCGACCGGCGTTATCAGGCCATATTGCCGCTCAAGGGCAAGATTCTCAATGTGGAAAAGGCCCGGTTCGACAAGATGCTTACTTCCAACGAGATCCGGACCCTGATAACAGCCATGGGGACGGGGATCGGCAAGGAGGACTTTGACATCAGCAAGCTGCGCTATCACCGCATCATCATCATGACCGACGCCGACGTTGACGGCTCCCATATCCGTACCCTGCTGCTGACCTTTTTCTTCCGTCAGATGCCGGAGATTGTCGAGCGGGGTCATCTCTATATCGCCCAGCCTCCGCTCTACAAGGCCAAGCGGGGCAAAAAGGAAATCTACCTCAAGGATGAAACCGCCCTGCAGGAGTACCTGCTGGCCGAAGGCGTCGAGGGCATGACCCTGGAACTGCCGGAGATCGGCAAAACCCTGCGCGGCAAGCAGATTATTCCGACCCTGCGGCAGATCATTGCTTTCAATGCCCATTTCGAACGCAAGGTGCAAAAGGGCATCAACCGCGAGGTGCTGCGCATTTTTGTCGAAGGCAAAATGCAGAACGGCTATGGCGAACTGGACGACCTGTCTCCGGTGGCCGAAAAACTGAAGGAACTCGAACCGCGCGGCACCTACCAGGTGTTCAACGACCCGCCCCGCATCCTGTTCACCCTGGGCAATATCCGGGCCCGCATTGACCGGTCCACCCTGGAACTGCTGTCCAGCCATGAGTACCGTCTGCTGCTGCAGGCCTACCGGCAGGTGGAGAACATCTGCAAAACCCAGCCGGCGAAAGTGGTGACGGATGACGGCCGCGAACAGAATTTCGGCGATCGCCAGGAATTGCTCGACTTCTTCCTCGACCGGGCGCGCAAGGGCCAGTACATTCAGCGCTACAAGGGATTGGGCGAGATGAATCCGGAACAGCTTTGGGAAACCACCATGGATCCGGAAAAGCGTGTCCTGCTGCAGGTCAAGATCGAGGATGCGGTCGAGGCGGACGAGATTTTTACCGTGCTGATGGGCGATCAGGTCGAACCGCGCCGCGAGTTTATCGAGAACAACGCCCTGAATGTTTCCAATCTCGATATCTAGAATGGCTAACTGACCGGTTAACGGCCCGGATGAACTGGGATTTCCGGAGGATTTTTTATGCTCTCTGAACAAAACCGCGTAACTGTCAATATCGAAGACGAAATGCGCAAGTCCTACATGGACTATGCCATGAGCGTCATTATCGGACGGGCTTTGCCTGATGTGCGCGACGGGTTGAAACCGGTTCACCGCCGGGTTCTCTACGCCATGCACGAGCTGGGCAACGACTACAACAAGCCCTACAAAAAATCGGCGCGTGTCGTCGGTGACGTCATCGGTAAGTACCACCCGCACGGCGACTCGGCGGTCTACGACACCATCGTGCGTCTGGCGCAGGACTTCTCCATGCGCTATCCGCTCATCGACGGTCAAGGCAACTTCGGTTCCATTGACGGGGATTCGGCCGCGGCCATGCGTTACACCGAGGTGCGCATGAACCGGCTGGCCCACGAGCTGCTCGCCGACATCGACAAGGAGACGGTCGATTTCGGTCCCAACTATGACGACTCCCTCCAGGAACCCCTGGTTCTGCCGTGCAAGTTTCCCAACCTGCTGGTCAACGGTTCGGAAGGAATCGCCGTCGGCATGGCGACCAAGATTCCGCCGCATAATCTCGGTGAAGTCATCGACGGCCTGATCGCGGTCATCGACGATCCGAAGATAGAATTCGACCAGCTGCTGGAGAAGATTCCCGGCCCCGATTTTCCCACCGGCGGCTTTATTCTCGGGCGTGAAGGGATCCGTGAAGCCTATCGCACCGGACGTGGCATCGTTCAGATGCGGGCCCGTGCCCTGGTCGAGAAGGATCGGCGCACCGGACGCGAAAGCATCGTCATCACCGAAATCCCCTTTCAGGTCAACAAGGCGAAACTGATCGAGAAGATCGCCGATCTGGTCAAGGAGAAAAAGATCGAAGGCATCAACGACCTGCGCGACGAATCGGACCGCGACGGCATGCGCATCGTCGTCGAGCTGAAGAAGGACAGCATTCCGCAGGTGATCCTCAATCAGCTCTACAAGATGACGCCGATGCAGTCGAGCTTCGGCATCATCATGCTCGCCATCGTCAACGGCCAGCCGCGCGTGCTGACCCTGCGCGAGGTGCTCGACAAGTTCATCGAGCACCGCAAGGAGATCGTCACCCGGCGCTGTATTTTCGAACTGAAGAAGGCCGAAGCACGCGCCCACATTCTCGAAGGTCTGAAAATCGCGCTGGAAAATCTCGATGAAGTCATCGCCATTATCAAGGGTAGTGCCAATCCGGCGGAGGCCAAGGAGAGCCTGATGGCCCGGTTTGCCTTCTCCGACAAGCAGGCCCAGGCGATTCTCGACATGCGTCTGCACCGGCTCACCGGCCTGGAGCGCGACAAAATCATCGCTGAATACGAGGAGATTCTCGCCCTGATCAGGCGCCTGAAGGAGATTCTCGCCAGTGAGGTCGAAATCCTGAAAATTATCAAGGAGGAACTCCAGGAGGTTCGGGACCGGTTCGGTGATGACCGGCGCACCGAAATCATAGAAGCCAGGGGGGAACTGTCCCTCGAAGACCTCATTGTCGAAGAAGACATGGTGGTCACCGTTTCCCACGGCGGCTATATCAAACGCAACGCCGTCTCCCTCTATCGTGCCCAGCGTCGCGGCGGCAAGGGCAAGACCGGGATGCGACCCAAGGATGAGGATTTTGTTGAAAACATCTTCATCGCCTCGACCCACTCCTACATTCTGGTCTTTACCGACCGGGGCAAGGTCCACTGGCTCAAGGTCCATGAGATCCCCCAGGGCGGCCGCGCTTCGCGCGGCAAGGCCATTGTCAACCTGATTCATGTGGAACCGGGGGAAAAGGTCATGACCATCCTTCCGGTCAAGGAATTCGTCTCGGGACGCTACATCGTCACCGCCACCGCCAACGGCATTATCAAAAAGACCGATCTGATGGCCTATTCCCATCCTCGCGCCGGCGGCATTATCGCCCTGACCATCGACGAAGGGGACAGCCTGATCGCCGCGCGCCTGACCGACGGCAATGCCGACATCATTCTCGCCAGCCGTCAGGGCAAATCGATCCGTTTTCCGGAGACGGATGTCCGGCCCATGGGGCGGGTTGCGCGGGGCGTGCGCGGCATGAATCTGGAAAAAGGTGACCAGGTTATCGGTATGGAGACGGTGACCGACGCCACCAGTTCCGACCTTGTCACCATTACCCGCAACGGCTACGGCAAGCGCACGCCGCTGAGCGAATACCGGGTGCAGAGCCGGGGCGGCAAGGGCATCATCACCATCAAAACCTCGGAACGTAACGGCGAGGTGATCGATATCAAGCTGGTCGATGATGAATCGGATCTGATGCTGATCACCGACCGGGGCAAGCTGCTGCGGACCCGGGTGCGCGATTTCCGCCAGATTGGCCGCAATACCCAGGGAGTGCGCGTCATGGTCCTGGAAGAGGGGGAGCGCATTGTTGCTGTCGCCAAGCTGGCGGAAAAAGAAGAGGATGAACTCGAAACAGCTGGAGACTCTGAAGAAAAACCTGCTGAAGGAGGAACGGAGGAGGCTTCGGAGTAGCGGAAACGGCCGGAAATGTCTGTTTTCGGCCTTGCTGCTGCTTCTGCTTCTGCTCCCGGCTGTTCAGTTGGGGCGAGAGCCGTTGGCTGCCTGGCTGTACGATCAGGCCCAGCGGCTCTTTCGTCAGCAGGAGTATCCAGGCGCCATGCGAACCCTCAGGTGGGTCGGCCGTTTGTCGACCTCCGGGCTGGCGCCCAAAGCCCGTCTGCTCATCGGCGATATCCAGGACCTTGAACTGGATCAGCCCCAGGAAGCTGTGCTGACCTATTTGACCCTGGTGCGCGATTTTCCGCGCACTCCCCAGGCGGAGACGGCCCTGCGGCGTGCAGCCAACCTTTACCTCAATCGGCTCGGTGACCCGGCGCAGGCCCTGCCGCTGTTGCAGCGTTTGGCCGATGCCGGGGTCGCTGACGCTGATGCGGTTCGTTATCAGATAGCGGACAGTTATTTCACATTGCGCAATTATGAGCAGGCCAGAATTGAATTTGAAACCCTGCTCAAACTTTTTCCTGACACCCGTTACGCCGCGGAAGCATCCTACCGCATAGGCGTTTGCCTGGTGCTGGAGAACCGTCATCAGCAGGCGGAACGGCAGTTCAGAATGACAGCGAACCGCTGGCCCGAGGATACCTTCGGCCTGGAGGCGCTGTTTGCCTTGTCCGGACTTTACGAGCGGCGCGATGAACTGCTTCGGGCGCGGAAGCTGCTTCGTGAGTTGCGGGACCGGTATCCGAAACGGGATCTGCTTGAGCGGCGCCTGAAACAGATAGAGGACCGGATGCGCAGAAAGAAAAAGGCGATCTGACCTTTTGCTCCGGTCGTGTTAGAGTTGTAGGGACCGAATGGGGAGGTAAACCGATGAAAATAGCGGTATTGGGGGGCGGCAGCTGGGGAACGACCCTCGCCAATCTGCTTGCCAAAGCCGGCCATGAGGTGGTCCTCTGGGTCTACGAAGCCGACCTGGTGGAAAGGCTCAGGGAAACACGGGAAAACGACCTTTATCTACCGGGCATCACCTTGGCGCCCAATCTTCGCTTTACCCATGACATCACCGAGGCGGTGCGCCACTGCGGCCTGCTGCTCCTGGTTCCGCCCAGCCAGGTCCTGCGCCAGGTCTTCTCGACGGCCTGTGCCCATTTGCCCGGGGACGCCCTGCTGGTTTCCGCTTCCAAGGGGATCGAGAATGACAGCCTGCTGCTGATGTCGGAGGTCATTGCCGAAGTCGGTCCTCCCGGTATTCAGCAGCGCAGCGCCTATCTTTCGGGCCCGAGCTTCGCGCGCGAAGTGGCGGCGGAAATGCCTACCGCCGTCGCGGTGGCCAGTGTGAGGGAAGAGGTGGCGGTGCAGGTGCAGCGGGTCTTCAGTACCGACTATTTCCGGGTTTACACCAACAGCGATGTCATCGGGGTCGAACTGGGTGGCGCCCTGAAAAACGTCATTGCGCTGGCGGCCGGCGTGTCGGACGGTTTGGGCTTTGGCTATAACACCCGAGCGGCGCTGATTACCCGGGGGCTGGCGGAAATCACCCGCCTGGCCGTGGCCAAGGGGGGCCGACAGGAGACCCTGGCGGGACTGGCCGGTATGGGAGACCTGGTCCTGACCTGTACCGGCGACCTGTCGCGCAACCGCAGTGTCGGTATTGAACTGGGACGCGGCCGTTCCCTGACCGAGATTCTGCAGGGCATGAAGATGGTGGCCGAAGGGGTGAAAACCTGCCTGTCGGCCTGGCAGCTGGCGCAAAAACTGGGAGTCGAGGCCCCCATCATCGAGCAGATGTACCAGATTCTTTACCGCGGCAAACCGGCCAGAGAAGCGGTTATCGACCTGATGAAACGTGACCTGAAAGCCGAACAGGGAGGTTGATCATGTGTCGTTGGCTCTGCGTTCTGATCCTGTTGCTGACCCTGACAACCCCGGCCCTGGCGGGCACCCGGGTGCAGCTGCAAACCAGCATGGGGGATATAACCCTCGAGCTGTTCGACGACAAGGCCCCGAAAACAGTCGCCAATTTCCTCAACTATGTGGACAGTGGCTTTTACAATGGCACCATTTTTCACCGGGTCATTGACGGTTTCATGATTCAGGGGGGAGGGTTCGATGCCCAGCTCCAGCGCAAAAAGACTCTGGCCCCCATTCGCAATGAGGCCGCCAACGGTCTGGGCAACAAACGCGGCACCATTGCCATGGCGCGCACACGTGTCATTGATTCAGCCACCAGCCAGTTTTTCATCAACCTGGTCGACAATGCCTTTCTCGATCACCGGGGTGACACCCCCCAAACGTTCGGTTATGCCGTCTTTGGCCGGGTGATTGCCGGCATGGATGTCGTGGACCGTATCGGCAAGAGCAAAACGGTGCGCAAAAACGCCCTGTTTCAGAATCTGCCCGAACCGCCCGTGGTGATAACCTCCGCTCGGCGTCTTCCCTGAGTCATGCCGGCCGTCCGGGTCATGACATACCAGACCAACGGGTGCCGCGGGCGGGACGGTCGTGTCGATATCGAACGTATCCTCGATGTCGTGCGTGAAGGCGCCCCCGACCTGGTTGCGCTGCAGCGTTTTGAGCCGGGCTGGAACCTGACCGCAGCCGAACTGGGGGAGGCACTCGGCTACAGCTGGAGCGCCGGGGACCGGGATACGGTCCTGTTCTCCTGTTACCCCCTGTCCCATGCACGCCATTATGATTTGGGGGGCGGGGCCGCCTGCCTGCGTGCCGACGTTGAATTTCTGGGCAAGCGCCTCCATCTGTTTAATGTCTGTCTCAGCCCCCACCCCCGGCTCCGCCAGGAGCAGATCGTCCGTCTTTTGGGGGAAGACCTGCTCGGACATCCGGACCTGGCTTGCCCAACCATCGTCCTGGGTGATTTTGCCGATTGCGGCTGGGGCCTCGGCAACATCCAGCTGGCCATGTCCCTGCGCCGGGCGCGCCGGCCGCTGTGGTGCGGCACCTATCCATCCTTTTTGCCGGTGCTGGGCCGCGACCGTGTCTATTTGCGCGGCGATATCCGCGTCCTGGAATCGTCCATTCTCCGCTGGGGTCCGGCGCGTCATGCCTCCAGCCATCTGCCGCTGATCCTGACCCTTCAGGTGCGTGACCCGCGGGAGTATCTGCGTGCTCCGGCCCTCAAACGCAGCCATATGGAAACGGCGCCCGGATAGGAGAGGGCGGTTTTCACAGGATCTGTGTACAAAGCTGTGAATTATGTTGATAAATGGTGAAAAAAGACCCAGGGCCAGCAGGTGCCGGAAGGCCCTGGAGCTGCTTGACCGGCTGGAGCGGGCCTATCCTGACGCCCATTGTGCCCTGGTGTACCGTAACGCCTGGCAGCTGCTGGTGGCGACCATCTTGTCGGCCCAGTGTACCGATGTCCGGGTGAACAAAGTCACCCCGGAGCTGTTTGCCCGCTTTCCCGATTCCCACGCCATGGCGGCTGCCGACCCGGAGGAACTCGAAAACCTGATCCGCTCGACCGGATTTTTCCGCAACAAGACCAAAAACCTGATTGCCTGCGCCCGCACCCTTGTCGAGGAGCACGCCGGCGAGGTGCCGAAGCGTCTGGAGCAGCTGGTGGCCCTCCCCGGTGTCGGGCGCAAGACGGCCAATGTGGTGCTCGGCAACGCCTGGGGGGTGCCGGGCATGGTGGTCGACACCCATGTCAAACGTCTTTCCTTCCGCTTTGGTTGGACGAGAGCGACCGACCCCGATAGAATTGAACGCGACCTGTGCCGGCTGCTGCCGCCGGAGCGCTGGACCCAGGCCGGGCATACCCTGATAGCCCACGGGCGCGCCTTGTGCCGGGCCCGGATTCCATCCTGCGGTCAATGTCCGGTTGCGGACCTCTGTCCGCGACATGGGGTCGGAAAAAGCCGCTGAACGGGAAGGGACATGTATCGCCTAGGCTTTTTGCTCATTGTCCTGCTGAGCCTGACCTCCTGTGAATCGAAGCGGACCTCGGTTCTGGGTGGCGGCCCGGAAGGAGGGACGTTTCAGGGCTATGCTGAGGCACTTGCCCAGGTCTTTTCCCGGGCAGAGCCGCGCATGACCTGGAAGGTTCAACCTTCGGGAGGGTCGGTTTCCAACCTGGAAAAGCTGGCGAAGGGACAGGTCGACATGGCGCTGGTCTACGCCGGAGATGCCTGGCTCAGGTATGGAGAGACGAAAGGCCGCATCCCCGTCCGCGCGATGACACGCCTGTACGGAGCGCCGGCTCACCTGGTTGTGGCGGCGACCAGCCCTTTTTCCAGTGTTGTGGATCTGGTTGGCGCCCGGGTCGCCATCGGTAACCCCGGGTCGGGTACGGCGGCGGCGGCACGACGGTTCTTTTCCGCCATCCGCCTCTGGAGCCGGATTGTACCGGTTCATATCGGCTTTCGCCATGCGCTCAATGAGCTGGAGCGGGGTTCCGTGGATGCTGTTTGGATGGTTGTCGGCGCGCCCAACGGCACGCTCGAAGAGGAAACCTCCGTCATGGGGCTTCGTTTTCTGGACCTGATCAGCGAAGCGGAACAGAGCGATTTCTTCCGGCGTTTTCCCTTCTATGTCCGCCGAACCCTGCCACCCGGTACCTACCCTGGGCAGTTGCGACCGGTCCGGACTTTTGCGGATTCAGCCTTGCTGCTCTGTCGCGCCGATCTGCCGGAACAACGCATCTATCGTCTGCTCGACCGCCTCTATTCCGAAGCGGGACGCCGTCAGCTGGTACAGCGGCATCCGGTGGGACGCGAACTTGACCGGGCCCGCGGGCTTGAAGGGGTGTCGGTGCCCCTGCATCCGGGGGCGGAAAGGTTCTGGACCGGCGGCGGGTGACAGCCCGCCCAATCCGGCAACGGGACGTCGTACCTAATTCCCTTCGAGATCCAGGCGGAAAAAGTCGCGGGCCCGGGGGCGGGATTCGTCCATGGCATAGCGGGTCGGCGCGGTGCCGGGCGCGAACGCCTCGATGACGGCACCTGGCGTGTCTTCCGGAACCAGCAGCCCGGTTTTCGGATCGATGGGACGAAACTGGATGGTGTCAGGGACCGGGAACTGTCTGACTGGGGTCCCGCGCAGGGCCTGGACCATGAAGCTGACCCAGGCCGGGGCCGCGGCTCTGGAACCGGTTTCGTTTTTACCCAGGGTCTTTTCCTGATCAAATCCGGTCCAGGTGACCGCGACCAGGTCCGGGGTAAAACCGACGAACCAGGCGTCCTTCAGGTCGTTGGTGGTTCCGGTTTTGCCGGCCACAGGCCGCCCCAGGGCCTTGGCACGCCACCCGGTGCCGTGTTGCACCACGCTTTCCATCAGATTGGTGATCAGATAGGCGGTCTCCGGCGAGATGACCCGTTCGCGCTTCTGGTGCAGCAGTCTCTGGCCCGGGCCGGGGCCATTGGGAAAGTCGGCCGGATCCGACGAGGCGATGATGTTGCCGTCGCGGTCCAGAATGCGGTTGATATAGGTCGGCGAAACCCGGATACCGCCGTTGGCGAACACGCAGTAAACCTTGGCCAGCTCCAGCGGGGTCACCGCTGTCGATCCGAGCGCCAGGGTCAGGTCGCGCTCGATGGGGGACTCGATGCCGAGGCGCCTGGCGTAGTTGGCGGCGTAATTGACCCCAATGTCCTCGAGAATCTTGATGGTGATGATGTTGCGCGATTTGGCCAGCCCGGTGCGCAGCGAGGTGGGACCGTAGAATTTCTGGCCGTAGTTGCGCGGTTTCCACTCGGTTTCCTTGCCGTTGTCCCGGGTTTCCCTGTAGATGATGGGCGTATCGAGAATGATGGTCGCCGGGGTGTAGCCACGATCGAGGGCGGCGGCGTAGATGAGCGGTTTCATGGCCGAACCCGGCTGACGCCGGCTCTGAACGGCCCGGTTGAACTGGCTCAGGCCAAAATCGTAGCCGCCGACCATCGCCTTGATGCGGCCGCTGTTGGGTTCAATGGCGACCAAAGCGCCCTGGACCTCCGGTGTTTGCTCCAGGGAGAGTTCGAGACCGCCGTCCGGCCTGATTTTTTTCACCATGGTTTCCAGCACCGAACCGACCGGCACAGGAACCGCATCGCCCCAGGTGTCCTCCGGCGTTTTCAGGTAGTCTTCCCGGGACAACAGCACATAGGGCTCGGCCCAGGCGGCCGTTTTGCGCGGTATCAGACCATGCCGGTCTCCAACGGCGACCAGCCAGGCCTGAGCGTTCCACCCGGTGAGAACAGCGCGCACCAGGTCCCCCTGTTGCGGCGGGTGATGGCGCATCCTGTCGGCCTGGTCGGCAAGAAAGCTCTTCTGCTCCTCTTCGGTCAGAATGCGTTGGGGGCCTCGAAAGCCATGTCGCTTGTCATAGTCCCGCAGGTTTTTCTGCACCGCCAGATGGGCCGCGTGCTGCATTTTCAGATTGAGCGAGGTCTCGACCGTCAGCCCCTGGGTGTAGACCACGTCTTTGCCGTAGGTGGCGATCAGGTCCCGGCGCACCTGTTCGGTAAAGTAGGCCGCCTCCGGCAGGGTTTGGCGCTCACGGGCGTGGATGACCAGTTTTTCGGCCCGGGCCTGCTCGGCCTGCTCTTCGGTGATGAAGCCGTTTTCGACCATGCGCCGCAACACGTAGCGCTGCCGTTCGCGCGCCCGTTCCAGGTGCCGGTAGGGTGAGTAGCGGCTCGGTGCCTGGGGCAGGCCGGCGAGCAGGGCGCATTCGGCCAGGGTCAAATCCTCGACGTTCTTGTCGAAATAGTTCTCGGCGGCGGCCTGGACACCGTGGGCGCCGTGTCCCAGGTAGATCTGGTTGAGATAGATGGAGAGGATTTCCTTTTTGGAGAGTTTTTGCTCCATGCGCCAGGCGAGAATCGCCTCTTTGAACTTGCGCGAAAACTTCTTTTCCGGAGTCAGCAGCAGACTTTTGGCGACCTGCTGGGTGATGGTGCTGCCGCCCTGAACAATACCGCCGGCCTGAATGTTCTTGATGGCGGCGCGCGCTATCGATGTCAGGTCAATGCCGCGGTGCTGAAAAAACTTGGCATCTTCGGCGGCAACGAAGGCGTTGATCAGATCGGTCGGCATGCGCTCGATGGGAACCACCACGCGCCGTTCCCGGAAGAGTTCCGCCAGCACCGTACCGTCGTCGGCGAGTATGCGGGTGATGACCGGCGGGCGGTAGTCGGCCAGAGTGTCGACTTTGGGCAGGGAGCTGGAGACGACCAGGTAGGCGACCACCAGCCCGGCGACGGTGAGCAGCAGGCCGCTGATGCAAATCAGACTGAAGGCGGTAAGGATACGACGCAGCATGAATCCGGACGGGAAAGAATTTTGGCCGAAAAACCTGTCACTTATAGCATGTCGACACCAAGCGCGGCAACCTCTTTGCGGTTGCCGGAGCCTTCGGCTGTGCTATAGTCGGGAGCGCACGTGTTCCAGAGAACCTTTCGGGATGTGGTCTGTGGGGGTGGAGTATGGACGAACCGTTCCGCCGTACCAAAATCGTAGCCACCATCGGTCCGTCGTGCAGCGACTCCGAAACCTTGCTGGAGCTGATGCGTGCCGGCGCCGATGTCTTCCGTCTCAACTTTTCCCACGGAGATGTGGCAGAAAAGGCGCTGATCATCGAGCGGATCCGCGAGGTGTCCCGTCGCCGGCAGCGTGCCGTCGCTATTCTCGGTGATTTGCAGGGACCGAAGATCCGGGTCGGCCAGATCGAGGGTGACGCCATGCAGCTTTTCCGGGGCGAACAGGTTTGGGTGACCACCGAAAAGGTGGTCGGTCGCGACAACCTGATCCCGACCGGCTATACCCGCCTGCCCGAAGATGTCGCGCCCGGGGATCGCCTGCTGCTGGATGATGGTTTGATGGAGCTGGAGGTTGAAACCGTCGAGCCGCCCCGGGTCGCCTGCCGGGTCATAACCGGCGGGGTGCTGAAAAGCCGCAAGGGCATCAATCTTCCCGGTGTTGCGGTTTCGGTGCCGGCCTTAACCGACAAGGACCGTGAGGACCTCGTCTTTTGTCTGGAGCATGGTGTTGATTACGTGGCGCTGTCCTTTGTGCGCCGGGCCGATGAGGTGCTGGAGCTGAAAAACCTGATCGGTCGCGACGGTCCGGGAGTCATCGCCAAGATCGAAAAGCCTGAAGCGGTCGCCAACTTTGAGGCCATTTTGGCGGCGGCCGACGGTATCATGGTGGCACGTGGCGATTTGGGGGTCGAAATCGAGCCGGAGAAAGTGCCGCTGATCCAGAAGCGCATCATTCGTCAGTGCAACAGCGCCGGCAAACCGGTCATTACCGCCACCCAGATGCTCGAGAGCATGGTGGCCAGTCCGCGACCGACCCGGGCGGAAACCTCCGATGTCGCCAATGCCATCCTCGATGGCACCGATGCCGTCATGCTTTCGGCGGAAACCGCTTCGGGGCGCTATCCGGTCGAGGCGGTGGCGATGATGGCCCGCATTGCCGTCGATGTCGAAACGGACCCGCACCTGAGCCGGCGCATGTTCGAGCCGCTGCCGGATATTGCCGGCTGGCGCTCCCTGCCCGAGGCCATCGCCCAGGCGGCCTGTCGGGTCGCCGAAAGCCTGGACGCCCGGGCGATCCTCGCCTTTACCCAGACCGGGAAAACGGCGGCGCTGGTGTCCAAATACCGGCCGAAGGTTCCCGTCTATGCCGTGACCCCTTCGCAGCAGGTCCGGCGTCGTCTGGCGCTCTACCACGGGGTTCGTTCGTTGCGGGTCGACATTGAAGGGAATACCGAGGCCCAGATCGAGGCGGTGGAGCAGGCGGTCTTGCAGGCGGGGCTGCTGCAGCGCGGCGACATCGCCGTCATTACCATGGGCAGCCCGGTGTCCGCGCCCGGGACCACCAATCTGCTGAAGGTGCATCGACTGGCCACCGGCTCCTTCTACGAGGTCCATTAACCACAGGCCAGAGGCCTCCTTTGGCCATGAGCTGAAAAACAGGATTTGCCGATGAAAAAAGCCGTTGTTCTCTACAGCGGGGGGCTCGATTCGACCACCTGCCTGGCCATAGCCCGCCGGGAGGGGTTTGAGCCCTACGCTCTCAGTTTTCGCTACGGCCAGCGCCATACGGTCGAACTCGACAAGGCAACCCGCTATGCGCCCCTGGTCGGTGCCGCCGAACATCGCATCGTCGATATCGACCTGCGCGCCTTTGGCGGCAGCGCCCTGACCGCCGATATCGAGGTCCCCAAGGACCGGCCGATCGATGAAGCCATCCCGGTAACCTATGTGCCGGCGCGCAATACCATCTTTCTCTCCTTCGCCCTGGCCTGGGCCGAGGTGCTCGGCGCCTTCGATATCTACATCGGCGTCAACGCTCTGGACTATTCCGGCTATCCCGACTGCCGCCCGGAGTACATCCAGGCCTGGGAACAGCTGGCCAACCTGGCCACGGCCGCCGCGGTGGAAGGCCGGGGTCGCTATCATATCCATGCTCCCCTTTTGCACCTGAGCAAGGCTGATATCATCCGCCGTGGTCTTGAGCTGGGGGTCGACTATGCGCTGACCCATTCCTGTTATGATCCGGATCCTTCCGGGCGGGCCTGCGGTCGCTGCGACTCGTGCCAGTTACGGCTGAAAGGGTTTGCCGAAGTCGGGGTCAAAGACCCGGCGGCCTATAGCGTGGAGAATCGCCCATGAGCATGCCCGATTTGCAGAATGCGGCGGACGCGCGCCGGGTTCCCATCGACAAGGTCGGTGTCAAGGGACTGCGTTACCCGGTTGTGGTGCAGGACCGCCAGCGGCAATGGCAGCACACTGTCGCCCGGGTCAACATGTACGTCGATCTGCCCGAACACTTCAAGGGCACCCATATGAGCCGGTTTATCGAAATCCTCAACCGTTACCACGGAGCCGTTTCCGTCGACCGGCTCGAAGAGGTGCTGGTCGAGATGAAAACCCGGCTTGAGTCGGACCGGGCCCATATTGAACTCGATTTCCCCTATTTTATCGAAAAAGCCGCTCCGGTCTCCGGCGCCAGGGCACTGATGGAGTACCAGTGCCGTATGGTTGCCAGCCTCGCCGCCGATTTCGACTTCGTTCTCGAAGTCAATGTGCCGGTCACCTCCCTGTGCCCCTGTTCCCGGGAGATCAGCGACGCGGGCGCCCACAACCAGCGCAGCAATGTCCGGGTCACCGTCCGTTACCGCGAACATGTCTGGATCGAGGAGCTGGTGGAACTGGTGGAACAGTGCGGCAGTGCGCCGGTTTATGCCCTGCTCAAGCGCAAAGACGAAAAAGCGGTTACGGAACAGGCCTATGCCAATCCGATGTTTGTTGAGGATATTGTGCGTGAGGCGACGGTGCTCCTGCGCGCCGACGAGCGCATCACCTGGTTCCGGGTCGAATGCGAGAATTTCGAGTCGATTCACAACCATTCCGCCTATGCGCAGGTCTGCTGGCCCGGTCGGCAAGGCTGAATGTGGATAACTCTGTGGAAATGGTGGAAAAGTCTGCATCCGGGAATCAACTTCCCACCCTTGTGACAGGATCACAGGCCTTGGGTGTCTTCGCCAAGCAGCCGTGCGCCGGGCGGGTCAAGACCCGTCTCTGCCCGCCCCTGACCTTTGAGCAGGCGGCCGCCTTTTATGACGTCTGCCTGGAGGAAACGCTCCTGCGCCTGCAGCAGGCCGCCTGGCCGGTGGTCCTTTTTTTTGATGGCGATCCTGATTGGTTTGCCCGGCGGTTTCCCGCGCTCATCCGGCTGCCGCAGGGAAGCGGGGATTTGGGCGAACGTATGGGGCGTGCCCTTGAGACCCTGCTGCAGGCCGGGGCCCGCAGCGCCGCCCTGGTTGGGACCGACAGCCCCGATCTGCCCCTGGAGCTGGTCGGACAGGCCATGGAGGCCCTGGAGGAGCATGACGCCGTCACCATTCCGGCCGATGACGGCGGCTATGTGCTGGTCGGCTGGAGCCGTCCCTGTCCGCAGATGTTCGAAGACATCCCCTGGAGCAGCGATCAGGTTCTGGACCTGACCCGCCGGCGGGCGGCCGGGGCGGGCCTGCGTTACCGGGAGGTCGGAGCCTGGTACGATCTCGATGACGGTGCCGCTTTGGCCGCCTTGCTGACCCGCTCCCCCGAAGGCCGCGCGGCCCGCCACCTGCGCGGTTGCCTCGACGGGGTGCTGCCGGTTTCGGGCTGTGGTTCCGCACGTTGACTTGCCCCGGGCCATGATTGATAATTCCGATTTTGCGGCGCGTCGTCCGGGCCGCAGACAGCTCGCCGATATCTCAAGGAGGACCCCTTGCTGGAACTGATTCTCGGTGCCGGACCGGTCGTCAAGCTGGTCCTGCTGATACTCGCCTATTTTTCCATCGTCTCCTGGGCCATTATCCTGCTCAAGTTTCGCGTGGTGCGGCGCGCCATCATCGAGTCGGAGCGGTTTCTCGATTTCTTCTGGTCGAAAAAGAGCTTCGAGGCGGTGGGCCATGGACTGAAGGAGTACGCCCATTCGCCGCTGGCGGTGCTGTTTCGTGAGGGCTACCGTGAGCTGGCCCGCAGTCAGAGACCGGCAACGGAAACCGGGGGGGCGGTGGCCGACCTCGGCCGGGCCGACAACGTCGCCCGCGCCCTGCGCCGGGCCATGACCAGCGAAACCCAGCGTCTGGAGCGCTATCTCACCTTTCTGGCGACCACCGGTTCCACAGCCCCGTTCATCGGTCTGTTCGGCACTGTCTGGGGCATCATGGATTCCTTCCACGGCATCGGCAAAACCGGCAGCGCCTCGCTGGCGGTGGTGGCGCCGGGCATTTCCGAGGCCCTGATCGCCACCGCCATCGGCCTGGTGGCGGCCATCCCGGCCGTGGTCGCCTACAACCACTTTGTCAGCAAGGTGAATGTCCTGACCGGAGAGATGGACAACTTCAGCCAGGAATTTCTCAACATCGTCCAGCGCATAGGGCGCGGTTAAGGCCATGGAAGTCGGACGGCGTGAAGTCCGGGGGCGCTCGACCCTGTCACAGATCAACGTCACTCCTTTTGTCGACGTCATGCTGGTGCTGCTGATCATCTTCATGGTCACCGCGCCGATGATGGAGACCGGTGTCGATGTCGATCTGCCGGAAGTGCAAAACGTTCCCAGCCTGAGTGGTCATGACGACCCGCTCATTGTCAGTGTGGCCGCCGGCGGTGCCATCAGCGTCGGCAAGGTTGCCGTCCCGGGTCCGGAAAAACTGGCCCCGGTGCTGCAGCAGGTGCTCTCGGAGCGCAAATCGAAGGAGGTCTATCTGCAGGCCGACCGCAAGGTTGCCTACGGCCGGGTGGTCCAGGTCATGGCCGCTATCCGGGCCGCGGGTGTGACCCGGCTTGGCATGGTGGCCGAGGAGGCCGGCGCAGGAAGGTGAAATCCGCAGGAAGGGATAATCGGCGTTGGCGCACCGATGCGGCCGGCCGCGATCCCGGGCTGGGGACCATGCTGGCCGCTTCCCTGGTGCTGCATCTGCTGATCGGCCTGGTGTTCGGCGGCTATCTGGTCCCGCACCGGTCCGCGCCGCCGCCCCCGGCCTACATGGTCGACCTGGTCAACCTGCCGGTGGCCCGACCGCAGGCCGGTCGGCCCGACGGCCGGGTGAAAAAGAAAAAGACCGCGAAAAAAGTGGTCAAGAAAGTTGCTGCCAAACCGAAACCCAAGCCCAGGCCGAAACCCAAACCGGTGGTCAAAAAGGTGGTCAAAAAAGTGGCCCCCAAAGCCCCGGTTATCAGGACGAAACCGGCCAAACCGAAGCCGAAGGCCGTGCCGAAGCAGGATTATCGCCAGGTCGAGAGCGCCATCGACAAACTGAGACGGGCCAAAGAGAGGGAGGCGCTTAAACAGCAGCTGGCCGCTTTGGCCGCCAAGGACACACGCAGCGCCGCGAGCGACGCGCCGCTCGGCGAGGAAAAGGGGACCGGTGACCAGCAGGGGGTCGGCTACCGGCTCTGGCTGCAGCAGGCCTACAAGCAGGCCTGGGCCCTGTCGCCCTACCAGGTCGGGGGGCTGGACCTGGAAACGACGGTTGAAGTGGTCTACGACGCCCGCGGCTATCTGCGCGATTACACGGTGACAAAGGAATCGGGCGACCGGCTGTTCGACAGCTCGGTGACCCGGGCGATTCGCAGCGTCGACCGGCTCGAGCCGCCGCCCGGACACGAGATTCGCGAAACCATTGTCTTCAATCTGAAGGAACTGCAACAGTGAACGCAATCCGCCGGTTTTGGCTTCTGTTGGTTCTTCTGGCCTGGGCCCTGCCGGTCCGGGCCGAGATCGAAATCAGTGCTCCGGGGCAACAGGAAATACCCCTGGCGCTGGTCCCTTTTCTTTCCCTGGAGACTCAGGGGCAACCGGAGCTGATTGCCGAATTCAACCAGGTGCTGGAAAACGACCTGGTCTTTTCCGGGCTGTTCCGCCTGATCGACCGCCGGGCCTTTCTCGCTGACGCCGGCCGCCCCGGACTTCTGTCCATCGACATCGATTTTGCCGAATGGCGCCTGCTTGGCGCTGAAATGCTCATCAAGGGCGGCTACCGGGTGGTTGGCGAGCAGCTGATTATCGAGGCGCGCCTGTTTGATGTCCGTGCCCGGCGCCTGCTCGACGGCCGTCGCTATGTCGGCCGAGTTCGGGATGTGAGGCGCATGGCCCACACCTTTGCCGATCAGGTGCTCAAGGTGCTGACCGGTGAGCCGGGACCGTTTTCGACCCGCATCGCCTTTGTCAGCGATGCCACCGGCCGCAAAGAGCTATATGTGATGGATGTGGACGGCCACAACCCCGTGCGGCTCACCAACCATCGCTCCATTGTGCTCAACCCCGACTTTTCCGCCGACGGCCGCAAGGTCCTTTTCACCAGCTACCGGGACGGCAACACCAACCTCTATCTCAAGGAGATCTATACCGGCAGGGAGCGGCGCATCTCCAGCCGCAAAGGGCTCAATGTCGGCGGGCGTTTCAGTCCGGTGGACGATCACATCGCCCTGACCCTGTCCAAGGATGGTGACCCGGAAATCTATCTGCTGGAGGCTTCAGGCAAAATTCTTCAGCGCCTGACCCGGCACTGGGGTATCGACATCGACCCAAGCTGGGCACCCGATGGTCGCCGGCTCGCTTTTGTCTCCAACCGGCGCGGCAATCCCCATATCTTTATTCGCGAGGCCGATGGCAGCGTGCGAAGGCTGACCCTGGAAGGCAAGTACAACGCCACCCCGGCCTGGTCGCCCAAGGGGGACCGTATCGCCTTTACCCGCAAACAGGACGGTCGGTTCGATATCTACACCATTCGTCCCGACGGCAGCGACGAACGACGCCTGACCTTCGGCCCCGGGAACAAGGAACATCCGCGCTGGAGCCCGGATGGGCGCTACCTTGTCTATTCATCGGATGCCTCGGGCCGCAAGGAGCTCTTCCTCATGCGCGCCGACGGCACCGGCAGCTGGAATATCACGCCGAAGGCCGGAAACTGCAACCACCCGGCCTGGTCGCCGCGCTACTGACGGGCCTTGCGGGGCGGAATTCCTTGTCTTTTCACAGTCGTTCTGTATAATCGAGCTGTTTTAGTTTCATTGGAACAAAAAAGTCTTTTGACGATAGCCGTTCGAAAGGAGTGGAACACCATGAGGAAAATTGTCGTTTTGCAGTGGATTGCCATGGTCGCGCTGTGTTCCCTGTTGGTGGTTGGTTGCGCCAAAAAGCCGGCAGTGACAGAGACGGAAACCGCCGTCCAGCAGCCGGTTCAGGAAACCCAGGTCGCCAGTGAACAGCCGAGCGGGGTTGCCGGCCAGCAGGTGACCGAGAGTGCGGTTCAGGACCAGGTGCCGGCAGACCTGGAGGCCGTTGCCCGCCAGCTGCAGCGGATTCATTTCGATTTTGACCAGTTCACCCTGTCCCCCGAAGCACGCGACATTCTCGCCGCCAATGCTGCGCTGCTCAAGGCCAACCCTGACCTGAAGGTGCGCATCGAAGGACATTGCGACGAGCGTGGTTCCGATGAATACAACCTCGCCCTGGGTGAGCGCCGCGCCGTGGCCGCCCGTGACTATCTGGTCTCGCTCGGGGTCCCCGCCGACCGGCTGAGCATCATCAGCTACGGTGAGGAGATGCCCCTCGATCCGGGCCACAACGAGGAGGCCTGGGCCAAAAACCGCCGGGCCGAATTCAAGGCGGTCCGGTAAACCAAAGCAGTTCACGTCCGACCGGGGCCGCGCCATGCGCGGCCCTTTTTGCTTGAGGTGAGGCCATGAACCGAATGCGAACACTGATTTTGCTCTTTGCCGCCCTTCTGGTCATTGGTGGTTGTGTCGACAGCCGGCAGGTGGACAAGATACGCAGTGATCTGAACGAGATGAAGCGTCGGCTGGCAGAAAGCGAGCGGGCCGTGGTCGCGCTGCGCAAGGAGGTTTCCGGCGGCGGTGGCGACCAGATGCAGGCTCTTGCCCGCAGTCAGGCGGACATGCGCGCCGATTTTGACGCGTTTCGCCAGCAGGTTCTGACCCTGCAGGGCCAGGTGGAGGAACAGGCTGCCGACCGCAGAAAACTTGAGCAGCAGATCAATGCCCTCCAGGAAGAGCTGCGCTTCAAGGTCAAGGCCCTGGAAGAACGTCTGGCCGCTCTTGAAGCCCGCAAATCCGAGGTGCCTGCTGCCGCGCAGGCCCCTCCCGAAGCGCAGACCCCGGAATCGGTCTACCAGAAGGGGCTCGACCTGATCCGGGCCGGTACCGACTTTGCCGGCGGCAGGGCGGTGATGACCGATTTTCTCAAGCGCTGGCCCGACCACGCCCTGGCGGTGAACGCCACCTACTGGATCGGCGAGGCCTGGTATGGCGAGAAGAAGTATGAAAATGCCATTCTGCAGTTTCAGGATGTCATTGAAAAATTCGGCGACCATCCCAAGGTGGCCTCGGCTTTGCTCAAGCAGGGCCTGGCCTTCAGGGCGCTGGGGGATGCCGGGAACGCAAAGGCCATCTGGGGCAAGCTGATCGAGCGTTTTCCGAAATCACCGGAGGCGGCCAAGGCAAAGGAGCTGATGAAGAAGTAGCGCTTTTGCACCTGAAGTTCGACGCGGAAAAGGGGCAGCCCTGCCAGAGGGCCGCCCCTTTTTTGGTGGCGAAACCGCAGGTGTGTCAGGCGTCCTCGGCAAGCCGGCGGAACGCGGCCAGGACATCGTTCTGGCTCAAAATGCCGAGCAGGCGCTGTGGGTCCTCTTGGGCAACCACCGGTACATAGCTGACATCCCGATGCTGGTGAAAGAGGTCGAGAACGTCTTTCAGGGACAGGTCCGGGGTGACGGTCAGTGCCGTCGGAGAGACCAGGTCGCTGGCAACCACCAGACTGGCCAGGTCGGGTTCAAACAGCAGGCTGCGGATTTCGGTATAGTCGACCATGCCGATGAACCGATCTTCCCGGTCGACCACCGGAAAGCGGTCGTAGCTGCTGTGGGCCACCAGACGCAGCAGTTCGTGATAGCCGGTATCGTTGCGAATGGTTTCGACATTGCGGCGCATGATGTGACGGACCAGGATGTCGCCGGGATGGTCGACCTTGTGACCGGCCGGCAGGCCGAGGGCGGCGCGGAAGTGATGGACGACGGAGTGGAGACCTTCCAGGGCCCCCTGGGGCGCCTGCTTGCTCAAAAGAGAGAGCAGGGGGACCTCACCACTGTGTACCAGACCGTGGCGCACCGCCAGCGGCCCGCCGATTTCGAACAGGACCACGGCCCCCAGGACCACCGTCTGGACCAGGTGACCCCCTTCCGGCCAGGCGGCGGCCAGCCCTTCAGACAGGCCGATGGCGACGCCGGCCTGGGCCATCAGGGTCATGCCCATCCAGCGTCTGTGCGCCGGCCCGAACTCTCCCAGCCGGGCGCCGAGCCAGGCGCCTGCCAGTTTGCCGGCAATCCGCATCAGGACGTAGACGAGGCCCAGAAGGCCGATTTGAACCAGGGTGTCGAGGTGAAGGTTGGCGCCGGCAAGCACGAAAAAGATGACGTAGAGCGGATAGTCGATCTGGCGCAGGGCTTCGACCAGCCGGTGCCAGCGCGGCGAGCTGTTGGCCAGGACCATACCAAGGACCAGGCTGGCCAGCAGGCTGTCGACATCAAGGGCGCTGCAGGCGGCGACGCAGGTGGCGACACCGCCCAGCAGCAGAATCTTGTATTCGGTCACCTGTTCCAGCTTCTGGGTCCAGACCGAGACCACGAACCCCAGCACGGCACCGATCAGGATGGGGGCGAACAGGAGCCGTGCCAGGATCAGAAGGTCGTGAACGCCGTGCACGATCAGGTGTTCGGCGATCAGAAACAGGATGACCGAGGCGAGATTGTTCAGTCCGATCAGGGTCAAAAGGGTGTTGGTGACCGGACCGCTCGCCTCGTATTCACGCACCACCATCAGGGTTGCGGCCGGGGCTGTCGCCATGGCGATCAGGCCGAGCAGCAGCGCCAGCGCCAGGGAGGTGCCGAAAAGGCCGAGATTGGCGACCTCAAGGCGCAGAAATGCCAGATTGCCCCCCAGGGTGCCGAAAGCAACGCAGACGAAGGTGGCCAGGTTTTCACTCAGGGAGAAGACGACGATGCGGCGCCGGTAGCGCCGCAGCTGGTCGGTACGGAACTGGCCGCCGATGTTGACCATGATGACCGCCAGGGCCAGGGTGCCGACCACCTGCAGTTCCTTCAGGGCATCGGCCGGTACCAGTTCGGGCCAGCCGGTGATGTGGGCCAGGGACGGACCGATCAGCAGGCCGGCCAGAAGATAGCCGGTGACCCGCGGCAGGCGCAAACGCGCCGCGATGCGGCCGCCGACCAGGGCGGCGAGCAAAATGACCGCCAGAGCGGTAAACAGGTGCAGGAAGGGCATAGTGGACCGGAATTTCCAGTCCCGGCGGAAGGTCAACCCGTCCGGGAGGTGGTCGTTGCAGTTGATTCAAGCATAGCAGAAGGGGCGGTGCTCGCCAGGCTTCATCCCTGTTCAGCCAGGGTCCGAAAGACGGCCTGGGTCAGATGGGCCAAATCTTCGCCGCTGATGACATAGGGGGGCATCAGATAGACCAGGCGGCCAAAGGGGCGCACCCAGACCCCTTCCTTGACGAATTGCGGCACGATGGTGCGCATCGGAACCGGCTGTTTCAGCTCCACCACGCCGATGCCGCCAAGAACACGCACATCCCGAACGCCGGGCAGCTCCCGGCAGGGGGCCAGGCCCCGTTTCAGCCCCTGTCCCAGAGTCTGGATGCGCTCCTGCCATGGACTGGACAGCAGCAGGCGGATGCTGGCGGCGGCGATGCTGCAGGCAAGCGGATTGCCCATGAAGGTCGGGCCGTGCATGAAAACACCCGGCTCGCCCCGGGAGATTGTCTCGGCCACCTCGGTGGTGGCCAGGGTGGCCGCAAGAGTCAGGTAGCCGCCGGTCAGGGCCTTGCCGACACAGAGAATGTCGGGACTGATACCGGCATGCTCGCAGGCGAACATCCGGCCGGTGCGGCCGAAGCCGGTGGCGATTTCATCGGCGATGAGCAAAAGCCCATAACGGTCGCAGATGGCCCGCACCCGACGCAGGTATTCCGGAGCATAGAAACGCATGCCGCCGGCTCCCTGAACCACCGGCTCCAGAATGACGGCGGCCAGTTCGCTGCTGTGCTTTGCCGCCAGCGCTTCGAGTTCACGGATATCCTCGTCATGCCAGTCGGCGTCGGTGCGGCTTTGGGGCGCCGGCGCGAACAGATGCCGCGGCAGAATCCCCTTCCAGATGGAGTGCATGCCGGTGTCGGGGTCGCAGACCGCCATGGCGCCGAAGGTGTCGCCGTGGTAGCCGTTGCGGATGGTCAGCAGCCGGTGCTTTTCCGGCCGGCCGCGGCTGTACCAGTACTGCAGCGCCATCTTGATGGCGACCTCAACCGAGACTGAACCGGAGTCGGCGAAAAAGACATGCTGCAGTGGTTTGGGGGTCAGCTCGATGAGCAGACGCGCCAGCTCGACCGCCGGCGGGTGGGTCAGGCCGCCGAACATCACGTGCGCCATGTGCTCCAGCTGCCGGGTGGCGGCGGCGTTGAGTTCCGGCACGTTGTAGCCGTGGATGGCCGACCACCAGCTGGCCATGCCGTCGATCAGTTCACGGCCGTCGGCGAGCTTCAGACGCACCCCGGATGCCGAGACCACCGGATAGACCGGCAGGTCGCTGTTCATGGCGGCATAGGGATGCCAGATATGCTCGCGGTCGAAGGCGAGCAGGCTGTCGTAATCGGTTTTCTTCATGGATATCATGGAAGGCATTATAGACCGGATCGGCGCCGACCCCAAGAGGCGCAAAAGGCCGGGACGGTAGCGGAAAAATTTGATATAGTCTGGCCAAACACCCGTTTTTGGAGGCCGTATGTCCGAACTGATCCCGCCTTACCGTCACCCTGATTTTTCCAGACCCGAACTGGCCAACGCCCCGGTGGTCAGCACCGAACCGGCGCCGGCCGACGGCGTGGTGCCGCGCAACTTTCACGGCACCTCCAACTACCCCGAGTATGTCCATCTGGGCGGCGGCCGCTGGGTTCTGGCGCCGGAAAGCCGCATGGATTCGGTGCTGGTGCTGGACGGCGATCGCCTGGAGGTGGTCGAGGCGCGCCGGGTGAAAAAGGGCCAGCAGGTGGTGGTCGGACGCACGGAGAACGGCGAGGAAGGCATCTATGTCCACACCGAGGGATTTATCTCCGCCGAGCAGGCCGCCAGCGACAAGTTCGCCTTCCGCACCCGGGGCACGCGCGAAACCCCCTTTTCGCGCAGCTACGACGAACTCTACCAGGTGCTGCGCCACGACCGGGACCATGGCTACATCGTCTGGGTTCTCGGCCCGGCGGTCGCCTTCGACCAGGACAGCCGCGCGGCGATGCAGGGGCTGATCGAGAACGGCTACTGCCACGCCCTGCTGGCCGGCAACGCTCTGGCGACTCATGATCTCGAAGCGGGCTATTTTCGCACCGGCCTGGGACAGAACATCTACAGCCAGGAGCTGCAGCCGCTGGGGCACTACAACCATCTCGACGTCCTCAACGAGGTGCGCCGGGCCGGCTCCATCGCCGCCGCCATCGAGGAACTGAAGATACAGGACGGCATCATCTACGCCTGCGAGAAGCAGAAAGTCCCTTACGTTCTGGCCGGTTCCATCCGCGACGACGGGCCGTTGCCGGAAGTTATCGCCAACGTTTATGAGGCCCAGGACGCCATGCGGGTACACGCGCGCAAGGCGACGGTGGTCATGGCGCTGGCGACCCAGCTGCACTCCATCGCCTTCGGCAACATGGTCCCCAGTTACCGGGTGGAAGAGGACGGCCGTGTCCGTCCGGTCTTCTTCTATATCGTCGATATGGCCGAATTTTCCGCCGACAAGCTGGCCAACCGCGGCTCGGCCCAGGCCCAGGCGATCCTGACCAACGTGCAGGATTTCATGGTCAATCTCTGGAACAATCTCAAGGACTGACCTCATGCCGCAACGCAAGGTGCAGATTATCGGGGTGCCGATGGACCTGGGACAGGACCAGCGCGGTGTCGATCTCGGTCCCGGCGCACTGCGCTATGCCGGGCTGTCCGGCGCCCTGCGCCGGCTCGGACACCAGGTGGTCGACGCCGGCAACCTGCCGGCTCCGGTGCGCGACAGCCTCGACCCGGCCGACCCCCGCTGCTACCTGACGGCGATCGCGCAGGTCTGCAACGCTCTGTACCGGGCCTGCCTGCAGGCCCACGCCGACGGCGCCGTCCCCGTGGCGCTGGGCGGCGACCATTCCATCGCCGCCGGCACGGTGGCCGCCACCATCGAACACCGGCCGGCCGGCTTGCTCTGGATCGACGCCCACGGCGATTTCAATACGCCCCAGACTTCGCCCTCGGGCAACGTCCACGGCATGCCGCTGGCGGCCCTGATGGGGGACGGTCCGCCGGAGATGACCGGCATCGGCAGCCGCCGCATCGATCCTGAAAATGTTGTTCTGCTCGGCATCCGCGATCTTGACCCGGCCGAAAAGGAGCGCCTGCGCACCAGCGGTATCCGGGTGCTGACCATGCGGGATATCGACGAGCGCGGCATGGGAACGGTCATGTCCGAGGCCCTGGAGCATCTCGCCGGGCACGACCGCATCCATGTCAGTCTCGATGTCGATGCCATCGATCCGCGCGAAGCCCCCGGGGTCGGCACGCCGGTGCCGGGGGGACTGAGCTACCGCGAAGCCCAGCTGGTGATGGAGATGCTCGCCGATACCGGCAAGCTCGCCGCCCTCGACATCGTCGAAATCAACCCCATCCTTGATGAGCGTAACCGCACCGCTCGCCTGGCGGTCTCCCTGGCCGCCTCCGCCTTCGGCCAGCGCATACTCTAGCTGTCTGGCTGGCATCCCTTCTGCACTGTTTCGAATCGGATTTCAAAGATTCGGAGGTGCAGGATGACATCTTGTCTGATCGCGGATGACGAGCCGCTGATTCGGCGCCAGGTGCGTGAAGCGGTTGCAAGCTACGGTTTTGACAGCATTCTGGAAGGGGAAAGCGGCACCCAGGCCCTGGCCCTCGGCCTGGCGGAAAAACCGCTGGCCGCCATTCTGGACGTCTCCATGCCCGGCATGGACGGCGTCAGTGTTGCTGAAAAATTAATCAGGGAACGCCCCCTCCCCATCGTTCTGCTGACCGCAACCCGCGATGCCGACACCATTGCCCGGGCGCGCGAAGCCGGAATCAGCCATTACCTGCTCAAACCCTTCGACCCCGACCAGCTGCGGGTGACGCTGGAGCTGGCCATGCACCAGTTCATGGAGCTGCATCAGCTGCGCGAGGAGAACGAGCGTCTGAAGCAGGCCCTGGAGACGCGCAAGCTGGTCGACCGGGCCAAGGGGGTGCTCATGGGCCGTGGACTGAGCGAGGCGGAGGCCTACCGCAAGCTGCAGAAGCTGGCCATGGACCGGCGCAAGAGCCTGCGCGAGGTCGCCGAGGCGGTGCTGCTGGCCGAGGGCTGATGGCGATGAGGACACGGGACAAGGACCGGCGTTTGCTCGACGCCCAGCTCGAGATCGGCCGCAGCCTGGCCTTTGAGGCGTCCTCGGCGGAGTTGTTGCGTCGCATTCTCGAACTGGCCCAGGGGGTGTTCGGCTTCGACAATGCCATCATCCGCCTGCTGGACGAGGAGAGCGGCGAGCTGGTCACCGTCGCCTCCTACGGCTATCCGGCCGAAGCCGAACAGCTGCGCATCCGTGTCGGCGAGGGGATCATGGGTCGGGTCGCCGCCAATGGCGAGCCGGTCCTGGTGGCCGATGTCAGGGGCGAGCCCGGTTATCTGGGCGGCATCGAGGGGGCGCGCAGCGAGTTGGCGGTGCCGCTCACGGCCCATGGTCGGCTGATCGGGGTCTTCAACGTCGAAAGCCGCCGTCCGGATGCCTTTGACCAGGATGATGTCAGGCGCCTGGCCGCCTTTGCCGGCCTGGCCGCCATCGCCCTGGAAAACGAGCGCCTGCTCGTCTCCCTCGACAAGACCAGCGCCGACAAGCGTCGTCTTGACCAGCTCAACCGCCAGATTCTCCGTCACGTCAACCTCGGCATCTACACCCTGGATACCAACCTGGTGGTCACCAGCTGGAACCCCGCCATGGAGCGCCTGAGCGGCAGACCGGCCTATGAGGTGATCGGCCGGGAGCTGTTCGAGCTCTTCCCGCATCTGCATGGGCGCGACTTCGAGGCCCTGCTGCGCCAGGTGGCCGGCGGCGGCAGTCCGGGGGTGCTGGAACTGCCGCATCGCAACCTGCGCGGCCAGCTGCGTTTCCAGAAGCGCCAGGTGCTGCCGTTGCGGGAGGAAGGCCGGACGGTCGGCGTGCTGGTGGTGGTCGAGGACCTCACCGAGTTCCGCCGCCTGCTCGACCAGCGACTGCAGACGGAAAAGCTGGCCGATATCGGTCGGTTGGCCGCCGGCATCGCCCACGAGGTCAACAACCCCCTGACGGTGATCGGCTATGCCGCGCAGCTGCTGGAGCGGGAACTGCCGGGGGAGGAGGGGCGCGACCTGGTGGCGCGCATCGGCAGCGAGGTTGAGCGGCTGCGCGCCCTGACCGGGGGCCTGCTCGACTTTTCCCGTCCAGAGGCGCCGCAGCTCAAACCGGTGGAGCCGGCCGATCTGGTCGAGGATGTGCTGCGTCTGCTGCACTACGAGCTGCGCAAGCGCGCCATCACGCTGAAGCAGCGTCTCCAGCCGGTGCCGGCGGTCATGGCTGACGGCAACAAGTTGCGCCAGGTGTTGATCAACCTGCTGCAGAACGCCATGCAGGCTCTGGGGCAGGGCGGTTGTATCGAACTGGTGCTGCGGGCCGAAAAAGACTGGGTCGTCATCGAGGTCGCCGACGACGGTCCCGGCATACCGGAGCCGCTTCAGGAGCGCATCTTCGAGCCCTTCTTCAGCACCAAGAAGGAGGGAGAGGGGACCGGGCTCGGGCTTTACCTCTGTCGCAAGATTCTTCAGGGGCATGGTGGCTCCCTTGAGCTGAAGAGTGCTCCGGGGGCGGGGGCGCGGTTCCGGCTGGCCCTGCCGCGTGCCATGTGATCGAAAAAGCATCACAGGAGCCGGCAGTGTTCAATTTTTAGGCAACGCCGAGGGCGCCGAAAGCGGTGAAAGCTTGAAGACAGGCTGTTTCAGCACCTGGCACGGCTCCTGCTAAATCAAAAAGCATCCGCCGGTCCAGACCCGGCGACACAGACGGATCGAAGCGAGCCGGACAAAGGCGTTCAGCTCCCATGACGATCGAGGGCAACGGTGCCCCGTCCCGCGCAGCAACTGCGCGTGGCACGGGGCACCGTTTTTTTTCGTCCGCTTACATCAACAAAGAGAAGGAGCAGCCATGAAAAAGATCGAATGCATCATCAAGCCGTTTAAGCTCGATGACGTCAAGTCGGCCCTGACCGACCTGGGCATCGCCGGCATGACGGTCAGCGAAGTGCGGGGCTTCGGGCGCCAGAAGGGGCATACCGAACTCTACCGCGGCGCCGAGTATCAGATCGACTTTCTCCCCAAGGTGAAACTCGACCTGGTGGTTGACGACGACCAGGTCAACGAGGTCATCGAGGCCGTTCAGCAGGCCGCCTGCACCGGGCGGATCGGTGACGGCAAGATTTTCGTCCTTGACGTCGATCAGGCGGTCCGGGTGCGGACCGGCGAAACCGGGGTCGCATCCCTGTAATACAACCATCAGGAGAAAAACGATGAAAAAGTTCTGGTTCAGTCTGTTGGGTATCGGCGCGCTTCTCATCCCCTCTCTGGCCCTGGCCGGGGAGGAGCCCGTTTCCGAAATGTCCTATATCCTCAATACCTTTTCCTTCCTCGTCATGGGTATTCTGGTCATGTGGATGGCCGCGGGATTCGGCATGCTCGAGTCGGGCCTGGTGCGCTCCAAAAACGTCGCGACCATCTGCCTGAAGAACATCGCCCTGTTCGGTATCGCCGGCATCCTCTTCTACCTGGTCGGCTACAACCTGATGTACGATGGGGTCGACGGCGGCTTTATCGGCTCGTTCGGTCTCTGGGCTGCTGACGATGCCGCCGCGGTCGGCGGCGACTACTCGGCTGGTTATGCCGCCGCCTCCGACTGGTTCTTCCAGATGGTCTTCTGCGGCGCAGCCTGCTCAGTGGTTTCCGGCTGCGTGGCCGAACGGATCAAGCTCTGGTCCTTCCTCGCTTTCTGCGTCATTCTGACCGGCTTCATCTACCCGATCCAGGGCTCCTGGGGCTGGGGCGGCGGCTGGCTCTCGGAGATGGGCTTCGTCGATTTCGCCGGTTCGACCATCGTGCACTCGGTCGGAGGCTGGGCCGCCCTGACCGGCGCCATCATTCTCGGCGCCCGCAAGGGCAAGTACGGCAAGGACGGCCGCGTCAACCCCCTGCCGGGCTCCAACATCCCGCTGGCCACCCTCGGTACCTTCATTCTCTGGATGGGCTGGTACGGCTTCAACGGCGGCTCGGTTCTCGCCCTGGGAGATGCCGCCAGCGCCATCAGCATGTCGAACGTCATGGTCAACACCAACATGGCCGCCTGCGGCGGCATGGTCGCGGCCATGGCCCTGGTCCAGATCCTCTACAAGAAGGTTGACGTCACCATGGCGCTGAACGGCGCCCTGGCCGGCCTGGTGTCGATTACCGCCGGTCCCGACACCCCGAGCCTCGGGGCCGCCATTTTGATCGGCGCGGTCGGCGGCATCCTGGTGGTCCTCGCGGTTCCCTTCTTCGACAAGCTGAAAATCGACGACGTGGTCGGCGCCCTGTCGGTTCACCTCGTCTGCGGCATCTGGGGCACGCTCGCAGTCCCCTTCACCAATGACGAGGCGAGCTTTCTGACCCAGCTGATCGGTGTCGCCGCGACCGGAGCTTTTGTGGTGGTGACGACCGCTATCGCCTGGTTTGCCCTCAAGGTCACCGTCGGTATTCGGGTGGATGAGGAAGAAGAACTGATCGGTTGCGATGTCAGCGAGATCGGCATGGAAGCCTACCCCGACTTCCAGACCCGCCATGTCGGCGGATCGGGCCTGCCGGCCAACGCCGCCGCCTCGGTGGCCGTGGCCGGAACCGCCACACGTCCGGTCAAGCATAGCTGAACGACTTTCTGCCTGTCTTACTGTGGGCGGGGGACAGCCCCGCCCGCACTATTCAATCATTTGACTGCATAAAAGGAGTATTTGACCATGAAAAAGATTTCCATGACCCTGGCGGCCCTCGTTTTGACCCTTTCCTGCCTCTTTCCGATGACCGCCATGGCCTTTGAGGCGGCAGGGGATGTCTACCTGGGTGTCTACGACAAGTACCTGTGGCGCGGTTTCGACCTCAGCGGCAGCCTGCCGGTCGCCCAGGGCGGCGTCGACGTGAGCATCGGCGCTTTCACCGTCAGCTACTGGAGCAATATGCAGCTGAAAAATGATGCCGGGCTGAACGCAGGTGAAATCAACGAGACTGACCTGACCCTCGACTACTCCCGCGACATCAACGACCTGGTATCCATCAGCGTCGGCAACATCTTCTACGCCCTCGACGGGGCCGAAGATACCAACGAACTCTACGCCGGAGTCTCCCTTAACACCATCGCCTCGCCGTCGCTGACCCTCTACTACGACTGGGACAAGGCCAAGGAAGACGGCCTGTTCATCTCTCTGGGCGTCGAGCACAGCTTCGAAGTGATGGATAAGCTGAGTGTGACCCCTTCTTTGACGGTGAATTACAACGACGAGAGCGACTACGCGGTCGGCAATTACAGCGACTGGCACAACTACGAGCTCGGCCTGGGGGTTGATTATGCCGTTACTGACGATATGACTGTGTCGGCCTCCTATCTCTTTTCCAGCGGCCTGAGCGACGATGCCAAGCTGGCCATCGACAGCGAAAGTGTGGCCGGGGTCAATGTCTCTCTGGCCTTTTAAAAGCCCTGAATGTCGATAGACTTTGCCTCCTGTCGACTCTGGCGCCACCTTCCTTACGGGGGTGGCGTCATTTTTCATACCAAGGGCGATACCTCTTCGAGGTTTGTCCGGACATGAAAGACCATCCCATCAACCGCTGCAACGTGCCCCCCTGGGTGATTGCCTCGCGGCATTTCAATGCCAATCCACAGGCTTTGGAGATCCAGGGTGTACGTGCGGCTAACAGATTGTTGTTCGAACGCCTCGAAGGGCTTGAGACAGTCGCCGAACGGGGTGGCCTGTTCCACGACTACATGGACGTCAAGTTCCAGCTCCACCAGTGGCAGCGCGAGGAATCGAAGAACAGCCGCAAAAGCCTCAAAAACTCCTATCTGCGTTTTTTGCGCGGTTGGTTGTTTGACAGCAACTCCATTGAAGGGGCCGTGCTCAAAGGGTGGGTCGAGTCACGCTTTGGCCTGGTGCCGACCTTTCACCACCGGCCGATCCGCGTCTTCGAGGACGAGGTCTACCAGCGTTTCGCCTTTGACCGCATGAAAGGGGCCGAGCGCACCAGCGCCATCTTCTCCCAGCTCGATCTGCTCTACACCTTCGTCCAGGGGGAGTTGCCGCGCCATCATCCGGGAAGGTCCCACATCTGCCTCTACCGGGGCATCAACAATCTCGACGAGCATCTGGTGTTGGAAGAACGCGGCAAAAAGCGCTTCCTGCTGCGCCTCAACAACCTCAATTCCTTCACCAACGATTTCGAGCGCGCCTGGGAATTCGGTTCCCGGGTGCTGAAGGCCGAGGTACCCCTGGTCAAGGTGGTCTTCCGCGGTGGCCTGCTGCCGCGTTCTTTGTTCAAGGGAGAAGGGGAATGGCTGGTTATCGGCGGCGAGTATGATGTCGAGGTGCTGACCGGTGGCTGAGGCTTTACTGCAGCGTGCCCGCGCCTGTTTCCTCGGCGTCGCCCTCGGTGATGCCCTCGGTGCGACGACCGAGTTCATGACCCCGGGCGAAATCCGCGCCAGGTACAAGGTCCATGACAAAATCCGTGGCGGTGGCTGGCTCGGGGTGAAGCCGGGGCAGGTGACCGACGATACCGAGATGTCGCTCGCCATCGCCCGCGCGCTGCTTGCAGCCGGCGACTGGGACCTCGACGGGATCGCCCGGCAGCTCCTCACCTGGATGCGTTCCCGGCCGATCGACATCGGCGCCACAGTACGCAAGGGGATTGTCCGCTACCGCCGCACCGGTGAACTGCAGGCCCCGTACAACGAGTGGGATGCCGGCAACGGTGGCCTGATGCGCATGGCCCCGGTGGCGCTGTTCAGTTTCGGGGATCGGGCACTGCTGCATAAATGCGCCGTTGAGCAGGCGCGTCTGACGCACAACCATCCCCTCTCTGACGCCGCCTGCTGCGCGGTCGGAGGGATGGTCCAGGCCGCGCTCGCCGGCGCCGACCGTTTCCAACTGCACCGGCTGGCACGGGCGTTGATCGAAGAATATCCCGACTTCCATTTCAACAATTACTGCGGCTACGCCTCCGGTTACGTGGTTGAGACCGTGCAGACCGTCTTTCACTACTTTTTTACCACCAGTAGTTTCGAGGAGTGCCTGGTGGGGGTGGTCAACCAGGGGGGGGATGCCGACACCACTGGTGCCATTGCCGGGATGCTCGCTGGTGCTTTCTACGGTTTTGACGCACTGCCTGCTCGCTGGCTGAAGAAGCTCGATCGTCGGGTCAGGAACGAGGTGGAGGACGCGGCGCTGCGCCTGGTGCGTATCTCGCCAGGGTGGCAGCGGCTTGGCACCTATTCTGAAATGGAATGACCATGAGCGAGGTCTGACGATGTGCCTCTTCTGAACAGGCAAGGATGCCCGTATCCCTGTCGGTGCGGGTCTTTCATATGCAAAAGGAGATCGTCATGAGCGCGTTTAACGAATGGATGTCACTTGGTGAGGCGGCACAAGCCCTTAAAACCACGGAACTTAACGTTCTGATGCATGTCAAGCGAGGGTTGCTTGAAGGACGAGAAGAAGAGGACGGTTGGACGGTGTCGGCCGAAAGCCTGATGGTCTTTTGGGCCCGCAACGACGCCAACCGCAAGGTTGACCTGTGCCGCTCCGGTTGCGGTCATGCCGGCGGTTGCGGCAGTTGCGGCTGAAAATTTGGGCAGCCTGGTTGTCCACGCCACCTGCAGTGAGCCAGAGAGATAACCAGGTCGAGACAAACCAGGGGAGTTGCCGCCATGAAAGTCAAAATCAAACCTTCGGATCTCTATTACAAGTACCGGCGCAAGAAGGTGACCCGTCACCTGCCGAAGTTCAGCGGTAAGCCGGACGGGGAATATTTCGGCCGCGATGATCTCTACGAGGTGATCTCGATGTTCGAATCCGTCCATGGCGAGCTAGGCAGCACCGACCAGGCGATCCTGCAACGTGCCGAAGAATTGCTCGACCGGCTGCCAGCTTTGATCGACAGCCGTGAAATGATCTTCGACGCCCTGGTCGACGGGCTGCGGGATTACGTCTGAGTCGGGGCGCCAAGAAAACCTGTTTAACACCATAGACAAGGGAAAAGGCCTTCTCCACAGATTCCGGCTTTTCACAGATGAAAACCTGGAGAGCGATTGCCAAGTCCGCCGGGTTTTTGGATTCGTTTTTGACGAAATCTGTGTCTATCTGCGCCATCAACGGATAACCTGGCTTGTCATACTCTGTATCCCGTTGTCTCTACGCGAGCGAAAAACTTGGCGTTCTGGCGGCATAACTGACAAAGAAATGTTAAGGCAAGTCGCCAGATTGATTGCCAAGGAGGTGTGCCATGATTGTTGAAACAGCACGCGGCGAGGACGTTCCTGCTCTCTGCACTTTGCTCGACTATCTCTTCGCCCAGGAGGTGGAGTTTAGGCCCGACCGGGAAGCCCAGCGCCGGGGGCTGGAGATCATCATCGCCAATCCGGACGTAGGCACCATCCTGGTCGCCCGGCGCAAGGGGGCGGTGATCGGCATGGTCAACCTTCTCTTTACGGTGTCGACCGCGCTGGGCCGTAAGGTGGCAATCCTCGAGGATATGGTGGTGTTGCCCGAACATCGCGCCGCCGGCACCGGGTCGCGGCTGCTGAAAGCTGCCCTCCGCCATGCCGCGGAACAGGGCTGCGGTCGCATCACCCTGCTCACCGACGCCGACAACCTGGCGGCTCAGCGGTTCTATCGCAGGCACGGGTTCGAACTGTCGCCGATGGTGCCGATGCGGTTGGCACTCTGAACCATTTAAGGCTGGTGCGTTACGAGCCCCTGTAGTGCATGCCTTTTGGCGCCGAGGATGACGTTGCCGCTGTCTTCGACAAGGATGTTTTCAATGCCCGAATCTTTGGCACGGCCTGCCTCTTTTTGTTGCAGATGTTGGACTCTTCTTGCCGGCCTCTTTCGTCTGGCGTGGCGGGAAACTGGGTCGACAGAGGGCTCGACGAATTTTTCATCCCTTGGCACGCCACCTGCATTGGAATAGAGCCCGAGCGCGCCACAGAGTCGTGAGCGTGCCGCCCTCAGGCAAAGACGCCCGAACGTCCCTTTTTTGGTGACATTCGGGCGTTTCGTTTTTTTGCGGTGCGTTGGTCAGCACCTGTGGCAATGTCGCCCACCTTCCGCTGCCCCGGCGAAGGTGGGCTTTTTTTTCGCGTCAACCCTGGCCGAAGCGGCAAGGACAGACAACATCAACGGAGATGCCGCCGTGTCCGCCACCGCCCAGGCCTGCATCCCGGCAGTGGGAACTGCCAGACATGAAAAAGGAGAAAGAACCATGGCAGAGAAAAAAATGAGACAGATCGCGATCTACGGCAAAGGCGGCATTGGTAAATCGACCACCACACAGAACACCGTCGCCGGCCTGGCGACCCTGGGAAAGAAGGTGATGATTGTCGGCTGCGACCCCAAGGCTGACTCAACCCGCCTTATCCTGCATGCCAAAGCGCAGGAGACGGTCATGGACAAGGTCCGTGAGCTCGGTACCGTCGAAGATCTTGAGCTGGACGACGTGCTCAAGGTTGGTTTCGGCGACGTCAAGTGCGTCGAATCGGGCGGCCCGGAGCCGGGTGTTGGCTGCGCCGGTCGTGGTGTCATTACCGCCATTAACTTCCTCGAAGAAGAGGGAGCTTACACCCCGGACCTTGACTTCGTCTTCTACGATGTCCTCGGCGACGTTGTCTGCGGCGGTTTCGCCATGCCGATCCGCGAGAACAAGGCCGAAGAGATCTACATCGTCGTTTCCGGCGAGATGATGGCCATGTATGCGGCCAACAACATCGCCAAGGGGATCCTCAAGTACAGCTCCTCGGGCAATGTGCGGCTCGGCGGTCTGATCTGCAACAGCCGCAACACCGACCGCGAGGCCGACCTCATCGAAGCGCTGGCCAAAAAACTTGGAACCCAAATGATTCACTTTGTGCCGCGCGACAACCAGGTGCAGCGCGCTGAATTGCGGCGCATGACCGTCATCGAGTACTCCCCCGAGCACAAGCAGGCCGACGAGTACCGCGAACTGGCCCGCAAGATCTCCGAGAACGACATGCTCGTTGTGCCCACCCCGCTGGAGATGGATGAGCTCGAGGATCTGCTGCTCGAATTCGGTGTTATTGAGGAGGAGGATGAGGAGATCATCGGCAAGGCCGAGAATGCCTGAAGCGGCGGACGATTTCTTCCCGACTCTGCGTTGCGCAGGCAGATCGTACACTCGACGTAGCGCTGCTACGCCTCGTCCGCGCCCTGCCAGCGCGCTTTGATTCGGGAAGAACTTACCCGCCTTGAAAAAGGAGAATTTTCCTCTTTGCCAAGGCCACAGCCGATTGTCCAAAGGAGCATTTACATGTCTGAAATGATAAAGAAAAAAGTCGTCGAAGGAATCTCCAGGGAAGCCACCCAGGCGATGATCGATGAGGTCCTTGAGGCCTATCCTGAAAAGGGAAAGAAGAAGCGCGTCAAGCACCTGGCCCCGAATGACCAACTGTCTGGCAAGGCCTGCGTGCAGTCGAACAAGAAGACTGTGCCCGGTGTGATGAGTGCGCGTGGTTGCGCCTACGCCGGCGCCAAGGGGGTGGTCTGGGGGCCGATCCGCGACATGGTTCACGTCAGCCATGGGCCGGTCGGCTGCGGTTGGTACAGCTGGGGTACCCGGCGCAACCTGATGACCGGCCAGCTCGGCGTCGACCAGTTCGGCATGCAGTTCACCTCCGATTTTCAGGAGCGTGACATCGTCTATGGTGGCGACAAAAAGCTGAAAACTTTGCTCAAGGAAGCGCGGGAGCTTTTTCCTCTCGCCAAGGGGATTTCAGTCCTCTCGGAATGCCCGGTTGGTTTAATCGGAGATGACATCAACGCGGTTACCAAACAGGCCAGCCATGAGCTTGATCTGCCGATCATTCCCTGTAACTGTGAGGGCTTTCGTGGGGTCTCCCAGTCGCTGGGGCATCACATCTCCAACGACACCATCCGCGACTACATCATCGAGACACGCGAGTTTGTTGAAGAACCGGGCCCTTACGATATCGCCCTGATCGGCGAATACAACATCGGTGGCGACGCCTGGTCGACCAAGCCGCTGCTCGAAGAGTGTGGTTTCAATGTCAAGTCGATCTGGACCGGCGATGGCGAGCTGGAGAAGATCGCCGCGACCCATCAGGTCAGGCTCAATGTCATCCACTGCTACCGCTCGATGAACTACATGTGCAAGGTGATGGAGGAGAAATACGGCATCCCCTGGATCGAGCTCAATTTCTTCGGCCCGACCAAGATCAAACAGAGTCTGCGCAAGCTGGCCGAGTTGTTTGACGATACCATCAAGGAGAAGGTTGAAGCGGTGATTGCCAAGTACGATCCCCAGATGCAGGCCGTGATCGATGCATATCGCCCTCGTCTCGAAGGGAAGAAGGTGATGCTTTATGTCGGCGGCCTGCGTCCACGCCATACCATTGGCGCTTACGAGGATCTCGGCATGGAATGTATCGGCTCCGGTTACGAATTCGCCCATTCGGACGACTACGATCGCACCGCCCCGGAAATGCCGGATGCAACGGTTGTCTACGACGATGTCTCTGAGTTCGAGCTGGAAAAGTTTGTTCACGAACTCAAGCCCGACCTGGTCGGCAGCGGCATCAAGGAGAAGTACGTCTTTCAGAAGATGGGACTGCCATTTCGCCAGATGCACAGCTGGGATTACAGCGGCCCTTACCACGGTTACAAGGGCTTTCCGGTCTTCGCCCGGGATATTGACATGGCGATCAACAGCCCGACCTGGAGCCTGGTGAAATCGCCTTTCTAGAAAATCGATACAAAAGCGGCCTCACGCGGAGGCGCACGGGCGCGAAGGAACACACCTGATGAATGTGATCCTGCATACCTGTGCGGCTCGAGTGAGCGAAAGCGAACGGGCGTGCGGCCGATTTCAAAGGAGAAAGAAAATGGCCAACAATCACGGACTGGCGGTCAAGCCGGTCACTGAAATCCCGGCGGAGGAGAAGGCTCGGGTCGCGGAATGGATCAATACCGAGGAATACAAAGAACTGAACTTCAGGCGCGAGGCGTTGGTGGTCATGCCGCCACATGCCTGTCAGCCTCTCGGTGCCGAACTGGTCGCCCACGCCTTTGAAGGGTCGCTCCCCTTTGTACACGGGTCTCAGGGGTGCACTTCCTACTACCGCTCAACCCTCAACCGCCACTTCCGCGAGCCGGCGCCGGCGGTTTCCGATGCCATGACCGAGGATGGCGCGGTGTTCGGCGGGCAGAACAACCTGCACGAGGGGCTGGAGAACGCCATCGCCCTCTACAAGCCGAAGATGATCTCCATCTTCACCAGTTGTATGCCGGAGATCATCGGCGACGATTTGACCGCCTTCATCAAGAACGCGCGCAACAAGGGGATCGTCCCGGAGGAGATGCCGACGCCCTATGCCAATACTCCGAGCTTCAACGGCTCCCACATTGACGGTTACGACGCCATGCTGCTGGCGATTTTACAGACTCTGACCGAAGGGAAGAAGGTCGAGGGGCGATGCACCGGCAAGCTCAACCTGATCCCCGGATTCGATGCCAACACCGGCAACTTCCGCGAATACAAGCGGATCTTCGCCGAATTCGGGATCGAGGGGCTGATTCTCGGCGATATTTCCGAGGTCTTCGATTCGCCGCTCGACGGCGAGTACCGCATTTACCCAGGTGGCACCCCACTGGATGAAGCAGCCGACTCCATCAACGGCAAAGCGACCCTCTGCATTGGCCCCCGTTCGGCCGCTAAGACATTCAAGTGGGTCACGGAAAATTACTCTGGCAAGCACGCGGTGCTGCCGATGCCGTTGGGCATTGCCAACACCGACGCCTTTCTGATGAAGATCGCCGAGTTGACAGGCAAGCCGGTGCCGGAGAGTCTGAAAGCCGAGCGCGGCCGCGCCGTTGACGCCATGACCGACGCTCACCAGTACATCCACGGCAGGAAATTCGCTCTCTATGGCGATCCTGATCAGCTGATGGGCACCATTTCCTTCCTGCTTGAGATGGGTGCGGTGCCTTACCACATCCTGATCAACAAAGGCACCAAGAAGATCGCCAAAGAGGTGCAGGCGCTGCTCGACAGCTCCCCCTACGGCAAGCAGGGGAAGATTTACCACAAGCACGACCTCTGGCACATGCGCAGCTTGCTGATGACCGACCCGGTCGACGCTCTGATCGGTGACAGTCACGGCAAGTTCATTGCCCGCGACGCCGGAATTCCGCTGTTTCGCTTCGGCTTTCCGGTTTTCGACCGGGTAAATCTGCACCGTCGGCCGATCGTCGGTTACCAGGGCGTGATCAACATGCTGACTGAGATCTGCAACAAGTTCCTCGATATCGTTGACGAAACCTGTGAGGAGCGGCAGTTCGAGTTGATGCGTTAGCGTTTTGGGCGGCAGGCGGTTCTTTGCACCGATCTCTGCGTCAGCCTGCGAAATCGATCGTCGACGTACGATGTACGCCTCCTCGCGATTTCTGGGCTTCCTTGGCCTCGGCGCAAACTCTTCGCCTGTCATCCCAAAACGGGGAAAAAGGGGAAGGTTTTATTAAACCTGAAACCGGATAAACCAGGCGGGCCCTGCCCGGCCCATGTCCCTAACATGGGGTGGGGCCCGCCGCCCTTGAAGATTTTCTTCGTGTCCTTCGTGCCTTCGTGGTGGATTGAACAATGATCAGAATACGTAGATTCTCCATCGTCGGCAGCAGGGACAGCAAAGGACAGACCATGAAAGTTGCATTCGCCAGCACCGACAAGGTCCACATTGACGAACACTTCGGCCGGGCAGAGCAGTTCTACATTTATGAGATCGGCCCCGATTCTTCCGAATTTGCTGGCGTCGCCCAGGTGGGCGACGAGGAGGCCCACACCGACGACAGGATCGAGGCGCGTTGCGCGGCACTCGCCGACTGTGCCCTGGTCTACGTCGGCCAGATCGGTGGACCGGCCGCGGCGCGGCTGGTAGCAAAGAGGATCCATCCGCTCAAAAGCAGAAACGCCGAGCCGATCGCCGATGTCGTGGAGAAACTGCAGGACGTTTTGAAAACAAATCCCCCACCATGGCTACGCAAGGCCATGCAAAAAGGAGCTTGAAGATGGCATTTTTGACCGCAATGACCAAAGGCGGTTCCGAGTGGACCCCCGCCTTTGTCGAATCGATCGACCATGAGAAATGCATCGGCTGCGGCCGCTGCTTCAAGGCCTGCGCCCGGAAGGTGTTGGGGCCCGAGGATTTGGAGGACGAGGAATCCGAATCGGTGCGCATGGTGATGAGCATTGTCAACGAGGACAATTGCACCGGTTGCGCCGCCTGCGCCTCGACCTGCCCCAAGGGGTGTTTCACGCTGAAACCGCTGGAAGTTTAAAGGAATAATCCACCACGAAGGCACGAAGAACACGAAGGAAACCTTGTTGAAATGGTCACAGCCCATTAGTTCAGGCGAGGGTCATTAGATTTAAATGAAAAACCTGAATAATATTTCTTGATTTTCATCTTCGTGGCTTCATGGTGGTTTTAAAGGAGTTTCGTCATGCTTATCGCAGTCGCATCCAAAACCGGCACCGACGTAGATCTGCACTTCGGCCACGCTGAGCGGTTCCTGATCTACGACTACGGCGGCGGCAGCCCCGAGCCGGTGAAGGAAGTTCACGTGGACAAGTACTGCAGCTACAATCCGGATCACCCTTTTCGTCATCGCCAGTTCGACGCCATCGTCACGGCTCTTGAGGGGTGCCGGGCGGTGGTGACGGCGATGATCGGCGAGCTGCCCAGGCAACAACTGGAAAAGGCCGGCATCAGGGCGCTGACGACTCGTGGCGCCATCAGTGAGGCCCTGAAGTGGGCCCATGACCAGGTCTGTCCTGGTGGCTGCTCCGGGAACAGGCGGGAGGGAGGAGACTGCCCGCACCACTGAGCGGATCTTTTCCCCAATGATATGGCCTCTGGCCGGGTGGGCCGACTCCCGATCGGCCCGCCTCCTTTTTTCCAACGGTCCAATGGCGGACCGGATTCACACGGCAACGAAGCCCGTCGAGCCCCAGGCTCACGGGCTTTTTTTATGAAAGGACCGACACCATGGCAACCGGTTGTCCGATGATGAAAACGAAAGCAACCAGTGATCATCCCTGCTTCGGCGGCGACCACAGCAAGGCTGGGCGGATCCACCTGCCGGTGGCCCCAGGCTGCAACATCAAGTGCGGTTTCTGCGAACGCAAATTCGACTGCGCCAACGAAAGCCGCCCAGGGGTCACCAGCAGAGTTCTGACGCCCGCTCAGGCCCTGGAGCGGGTGCGTCTGGTTCGTCGTCATATGGAAAAGCAGGGGGGCGCGCTGTTGAAGGTGGTCGGCATCGCCGGTCCCGGGGACCCGCTCGCCAATCCGAAAACGTTCGAAACCTTCGCCCTGGTGCGGTCGGCCTTCCCCGAAATGGCACTCTGTCTGTCGACCAACGGACTGCTGCTGGAGGAGAAGCTGCCGCAGATTATTGCCGCCAACGTGCACAGCCTGACCGTGACCATCAATGCCCTGACGCCGGTTACCGGGGCCAAAGTCTACCAGTGGATCCATCATCAGGGCAGGCGCCTGACCGGACAAACCGGTGCTGCCATTCTGCTCGAGCGTCAGTTGTGCGGCCTTGAAGCGGCGGCCAGGGCGGGACTGATGATCAAGGTCAACCACGTCTACATACCGGGGGTCAACGACCATGAAACCCTCGAGCTGGCGGTCGAGGTGCGCAACCTCGGTGCGCAGATGATGAATATCATCCCGGTTATTCCCTGCGGGATCTTCAAAGATCATCCGATGCCGGATACGGCTACCATGGAGATGGTGCGTAACCAGGCCGAATTGATTCTCTCCCAGGCGCGCCATTGCAAGCAGTGCCGCGCCGACGCCGCCGGTCTGGTCGGGCAGGACATCGATCTCGATGCGTTGAGCGCGTAAACAGCGGAACCGGCCGCTCCCAGAGACTCAGAGGGCCGAGAAAGTCGGGAGTTTCTTGCCCTCGACAGCTGCCGCCTGGTGGCATTCTCGGCGGCCTGCTTCCCTGTTTGGGCGAAATGAGTGGGCGCGAGCCCGATTGCACAGGAGTTGGCATGATGACACTTGAACTGATCCCCTGTCTGGCCGTCGCTATTTTCGTTGTCGCCCTGATCTACGCCAGCGTCGGGCACGGCGGAGCCTCCGGCTATCTGGCTGTGATGGCCCTGTTCGGTCTGGCGCCGGAATCCCTCAAACCGACGGCGCTGCTGCTCAACATCGTCGTCGCCGGGGTCGGGTCGTATCTCTACCTGACGGCAAGACAGTTCTCCTGGGAAGTCTTCTGGCCCTTTGTTGTCACCTCGATCCCGGCCAGTTTCATCGGCGGCACCTTCCACTTGCCGCCGCACTATTATCGGCCGCTACTCGGTCTCGTCCTCTTCTATGCCGCCTGGCGACTCTTTGTCCGTACGCGCCAGCCAGAACGTGAACCGGTACCGCCGGCGATGCCCCTGGCCATGCTGGTCGGCGGCGTCCTCGGTTTCGCCTCCGGTCTCATTGGTGTCGGCGGCGGCATCTTTCTCAGCCCGCTGATGATTCTTCTCGGCTGGGCGCAGGTGCGCGAGGTTTCCGGCATCGCCGCCCTGTTTATCCTGGTCAACTCGATCTCCGGCCTGCTTGGCCATCTCAGCGCCCTTGAGCAGATTCCCGCCTATGCCCCTCTGCTGGCCGGTGTCGCCCTGCTTGGCGGCGGCATCGGTGCTTTGCTCGGCAGCCGCCGGCTGCCCGCCAAAGCCATCCTTGCAGCCATGTCGGCGATGATGGTGATGGCGGGTGGAAAGATGTTTTTGCTTTAACTCAGGCAACGGGAGCTGACGCCAACGTCGTTCTTGATCTCTGGCGGAAGGGGAGAGGTCTGTTCAGGGCGTGGCAACTTCACTCCGGGGCGAAGCAGAGCGCGTAGTCGCTACAGTCGCCGCAGTTGGGCGATTTGCACAGACTGTTGCCGTTGAGGTCGCAGATCTGCTTGAACAAGAAACGCTTCCAGCGCATTCCTTTGTTGTTGGCTCGCTTCAGCGACGGGAGGAGGCGGCTGATGGCGCTGGAGAGGTCCGCACGTTCGAACAGCCCCATCGCCGCCCAAAGATGGCCGGGGTGGGCGGCGCGGGCGACGACGATATCGGCGAACCAGGTCGCCAGCTGCGGGTCGGGACTGTCATCGGCGTAGCGACGCAACAGTGCGCGAATCTCAGGATTGCCGGCAGGGGGAGCCGCGGCGGTATGGGTGGGCTGGCGTGGCGGCCAGGATGTTCCAGGGAAAAAGCGTTCCAGGATAGCAGCAAGATCAGCCGCCTTGAGCCCAAGTGCTGCCTCGGTTGACCAGGGCTCGTCGCTGCTCACTGCCAGCAGACAGGCGAACAGGTGGCGTTCCTCGGGGTGGACGTCTGGCGGCAGCGGGCTGTTCATCAGTTTGCGGTAGACCGGGTGGCTTGCGCTGATGCGAGGACCATGCTCCTTAACAGGTTGAGCGGTCACCACGGTTTGCCGGTGACGGACACTGCTCACTGCCGACTGCAGTGCCTCTGCGGCCAGTTCGGCGCAGTAGTAGCGCTCTTTGGGCAGTCCGCCGAGGTGCTGTTCGATAGCCGCGGCATCGACCTCTGACATGCAGTCCAAAGGGCGTCCCTCGGCCAGCTGCGCCGCAGCGGCGCAGGCGGCGATGGTATAACCACAGCCGAAAACCTGGTAGCGAATTGCGGCAACCCGCTTTCCCTGGCATTTCAGCATGAAGCGCACCGCCAGTTTGCTCCCGGCTTCCCCGGCGCCGAGGCCAACCTCACCGACCCCGTCCGGGTTGACCAGTTCACCGGCATGACGGTCGTCCCCGGCGTATTTCAGAATCGTTTCACTGTATCCATGCATAGTCTTAAACCTTTTTACTTGCCACAAAGACACCCAGGCACAAAGGGAAGCAAAGTCAAAATCGGCCTCGCGCAGAGTCGCTGAGACACAGAGAAAATCCATACTTTTTTCTTTCTCTGCGCCTGCGTCTCGACCGAGCACCGCGAGCGGGTGTGAGGGCATGTTTTTCTCGGTATCTTCGTGATTTATTCAAGCGGTTTTCCTGCGCATTTTTTCGGCTGCGTTGGCGAGTTCGCAGAGGAAATACGCTCCGCCTTCATAGAGCACATCGTTCTTCAATACGTTGCCGACCTCCTCCCAGTTGGGGAATCCGCGCACCACCACGCCCTTGCCGAGCCGGTGGGCGAGTGCTTCGCAGTGGCAGTTGCCGAGGAGAAAGTCATAGGTGCCGGCGGCCTCCTCGGCATCTTCGAGGTCGCCGATCATGACCTCGTTTGCTGGCAACCTTTCCAGATATTGGGAGCCTGTCGGTGCGATCGCCAGGCTGACACGGCCGCCGGTGTCGCTCAGCAGCCGGCAGAGTCCGGCGAGATGATCCGGCTCAGCGGCGACGCAGAAACGGGTCTGGCCGAGAGAGAAGTGGGCATCGAGCATGGCGTCCTGCAGGCGTGCGCGCCAGCGGGCGACCGTCGGCGGTACGCCGACAAATCCAGTCTCGGCCAGCAGCAGCTCGACAAGCCGGTCGGTTGCTGCCAGCCCGTGCAGGTGCGGAAAATGGGCATGGCGCATGGACGGATTTTTTTGCATCAACGCTTCGGCACTAGGTGCCATTGAATCTCCGACGCTGATGACCAGTCCGGCCTGCGCCAGAGCGCGAATTTCTTCGACACGGATGCCGCCCGAAGAGAGCGCCGCCTGCTTTTCGCCCAGGTGCCCGTCAAGGGAGGTGGAGAGGTCCGGCAGGGCGAGGACGTTGAAGCCGAACGACGCGACAAAGGTCTTGATTTTTTCGACCTCGATCGGCGTCAGGCTGACATGGGGCAAAATCACCGCCCGGTTATCGTCCACGCCATCACAAGATTCGACCAACTGCTCGATCAATGCTGTTGTCGCCAGCGCCCAGCCACTTTCTAGCCCCCCCTCATAGTCGGGGGTGTTCACCCAGACCAGAGGATGGTCGATCTTTTTGCTGACACTGCGAATGTCATCCCCCTTGGTTTCCGGCATGCCGGTGGTGTGCAGGCCGATCAGGCTCGGAGTGACCTGGTGACAGATGTTTCTGACCGCCTCGACGATGGAGTAGTCGCCGCCGTCGAGAACCGCCAGGGCATCGGTCACAGCGGTAGTCTGGATGGCGATCGGTTCACAGAAGTGGCGGGTGAAAAAGACTTTGGTAAAGCTGGCGCAGCCTTGGCCACCGTGCATCAATGGCATGCAGCGATCGACCCCGAAAAATGCGAGAGCCGCGCCCATGGGCTGGCTGAGCTTGATCGGGTTGACCTGCAACGGCTTGTCGCGCTTGCTCACTTCTGCCATGGTGCCCTCCGTGCGACGAGCTGAAAGACCGGATTTTCCAGTGCGTTTTTCAGGTCGAAGGCGAGGTTGAGCAGCCCCTGGTAGCCGCCGTAGCTCTTCTTCTTTTCCTGGTTGACGTCGGCGAAGGCGATCCCCTTCTTGATGGCGGTGTAGAGTGAACGCCCGCCGGCCAACAGCAGGTCGGCGCCGGTTTCGTCAATCAGCCTGGCCTGTTCGGCGCCGGGGTTCATCATCAGCACCCCGCCGTCACCGAGGACCTCGCGCGCCTTGGCGCGGTCAGCCTCGGTCGCCTTTTTCACCGCGGTGCCGACTACCTGGATGCCCAGGTCCTGGAGCGCTGCCGCGATCGACCAGGTTTTGTTGCCGCCGGTGTTGAGCACCGCCTTCTTGCCGCTGAAGAATGCGCGGTAAGGTGCCAGTTGTTCATCAAGCCTGGCCTCTTCGCGCGCGATAACCGCTTCGGTGCGGGTGATCAGGTCGGCGTCGCCGAGTGCCCTGGCGATGGCGCGCAGGCCGTTTGAGGTATCGCGTTTGCCGTAGAAGGAGCAGGTGATCCAGGGGATGCCGTATTGCTCCTCCATCTTGCGCGCCAGGGACACCAGAGACTTGGCGCAGACGATAACATTGAGCCTGGCCCGATGGGCGGTGCGGATGGCGCGGATACGGCCGTCGCCCGAGAGGGTAGACAGAACGCGAATCCCGAGCTCGTCGAGCAGGTGCTTGTACTGCCACATGTCGCCGGTGACGTTGTACTCGCCGATCAGGTTGATGTCGAAGTCGGTGACCTCCTGTGGTTCGAGTGTGCCGACCAGGTGACGCAGTACCGCCTCGCCGCCGAGGCGGCTACCGAGGTTCTTGCTGCCGACGAAGCCGGGAGCCTGGACCGGCACCATCGGCACGCCGTGCCTCTGTGCCGCCTGCCTGCAGACGGCGTCGATGTCATCACCGATCATCGCGGTGACGCAGGTCGCGTAGACGAAGACCGCCTCGGGCGCGTAGCGCGCCATGATCCGGTCGATCGCCCTGGCGAGTTTTTCCTCGCCGGAGAAGATCACATCGTTGAGGGAAACGTCGGTAGTGAAACCGACCTGGGTCAGATCAACCCCCGGCCAGCTGGTGCGGGTGGCGCGGGTCTCCCACGAGGAGCCGAGGCAGGTGATCGGCCCGTGCACCAGGTGGGCGGCATCGGCGTAGGGGAAGAGGGCGATCTGGGCCCCCTCGAAGGCGCAGCCGCCGGTGGTCGCGCCCGGCCTGGGCGCGTTGCAGGCCGCCTTGCGCGTGGCGTTGTGCTCACAGGCGTCTTCCTTGAGGAGTTTGCGGATGTTCGGTTTGAATGACACGATACCTGCTCCAATCGAAGGAGGTTTCCATCGCGTCGTTGGGAAGGAGAGAAGGACACGGCGCTGTGTCCTCCCCGGGACAGAAGCATCAGATGTGCCAGCCCAAAAAACACGGATTCAGGGCCTTTGTTGCCCTGGCCATCGAGGAAGGGGGCATGGATTGGGCATTATTTGGCTTATAGTGCCTGTTTTTTGGGCAAATATGAGCAAGAAACTCACTCCGAATGGGCTGGTCTCCCCCCCCCCCAGTTCCGGGCATGGGAATTGCTCTGCCCGGTAGTCATCCCCGTCCGGCAATGGCGCCGGTCGGTATCGGTTGGCAAAGAAGCCCCGCTTCTCAGTTCGAGGAGGGGGGCTGTTGTTTTTGGAGGTCAGCATGAAGGCCAGATACCATTCCGACATCGTCCTTTCCGATACCACGCTGCGAGACGGCGAGCAGACCGCCGGAGTCGTTTTTTCCCGGGCGGAGAAGATCTCCATCGCCCGTTTGTTGGATGCTATGGGACTGCGTGAACTGGAATGCGGCATTCCGGCGATGGGAAAAGAAGAACAGGAGGACATTCGCGTCCTTCATGATCTCGGGCTTAAGGCGCGTCTGATGACCTGGAACCGGGCGCTTGTTGCCGATATCCAAGCCTCCCTTGCTTGCGGGGTTGCGGCCGTTGATATGTCCTTGTCGGTTTCCGATATCCACATCCGCCACAAGCTCGGCAAGAGTCGGGACTGGGTTCGGCAACAGCTGCGGGACGCCCTGGCCTTCGCCAAGGATCACGGCCTCTACGTTTCGGTCGGCGCCGAGGATGCCAGCCGTGCTGAACCGGCCTTTCTGGTCGATTTGATGGGGCTGGCGTGCGAGGGCGGCGCCGACCGGTTCCGGTTCTGCGATACCCTGGGCGTTCTCGACCCCTTCGATTGCTATGAGCGTGTCCGGACTCTGGTTTCGGCGGTCGAACTGCCGCTAGAAGTCCACACTCACAACGATCTCGGCCTGGCGACGGCCAACGCCCTCGCCGGTCTGCGTGCAGGCGCTCAGTTCGCCAGCACCACGGTCAACGGCCTGGGCGAGCGCGCCGGCAATGCCGCCCTGGCCGAAGTGGTCATGGGCCTGCGCCATGCCTGCGGAATCGACCTGGGCCTTGACACCCGCCGGCTGGCGACCCTGTCCCAGATGGTCGCTCAGGCCAGTGGCCGAGCGCTGCCGGTCGACAAACCTGTGGTGGGAGAGCGGGTTTTTGCGCATGAGTCGGGGCTGCATGCCGACGGCGTGCTCAAGTATCCGGGCAACTATGAAGGGTTCGATCCGGCCGAGGTCGGGTTGACACGCCAACTGGTGCTCGGCACGCACAGTGGTCGCAATGGTCTGCGTGAGCGACTCGGGCGGCTTGGACTCGACCCGGCCCGGTTCGACCTGGAGCAGCTTCTTAAGCGCGTGCGTGCTGAAAGCAGGCTTTCGAAACGTCCCCTGTCCGATAGTGCCCTGCGTCGTCTTTGCTACGAGTTGGTGGCCTGAGAATGGCTAAAACGGGGCTTACAAGTCCCGGGTGGCGTTTTGTCACTGTGCTGTGCGGCTGGTCGGGTGCAGGGGGGGCTTGCTATCTCAATATTGGTTATCCACCGGTCAGTCCTGTTTTGGAAAGGCGATTCTCGCCGTACCGACCGGGTTGAGGGATAAGGCCAGGTGGATGAGGGGCAATGAGGTAGAATGTCCCTCTGCCACCCATAGACTTTGCCTCCTGTCGACTCTGGCGCCACCTTCCTTACGGGGGTGGCGTCATTTTCTCATCTTTTGGACTGGCAGCCGGATAGTTGGCCGGAGAAGCAATTCTGACTTGTGCGGTCATGTTTTGCTGTTAGACTGATACGACTATCCCGAAAAGCCAAACCTGCCGTGAGGCAGGGACGGAAAGCTCCGGGTCTCTCCCCAGTCACCTCCAGACGGCCGAGCTGCCGAAGGTTGTTTTTACAGCTGCCGGGCAAGGTTCCTCCTGTTCTTCCTTCTGGTTGCCCGATGGCGCCTCAATGACAAGGGAGCAGAGAGTTATGCGTATCGCAAAAGATGATATCCCGGTTCGGATCAACGTTCCCGGGGCGAAGGCCAGGCAGATTGCTGATTTTGGAGATTCCTCCGGTTACGGCAAGATCGGTGGCGAATACTTTTCCCTGGCGGCGGGGACCGATATCGCTCCACTTCTCAAGGGACTCCAGGGTGATCTCTGCCAGTCACCGCATTGGGGCTACATTATGCAGGGGCGTCTCGAGGTTCGTTTCGCCGATGGACAGACGGAGACTCCAGGGGCTGGCGACCTGTTCTACTGGCCTCCCGGACATACCGTCATGGCCATGGAAGACACCGAGATGGTCCTTTTCAGCCCGCAACATGAGCACGGTGAGGTGATCGATCACATTCGCAGTCAGCTGCAGTGAGGTAGATCGAAAAAGATGATTTAGAAGGTGATGGTCAGGTGACGGACCAGCCCCTTCAACGACCCGGAACGGGCCGAGGTGCAGAAATTCCGGCAGACCCTGTTTGAGATGAAGAAGGACGGGGTGAATCTTGAGATCTGTGCCTATGCCCTCAAGGTGATGGGGTCGATCCGAAAACGGTCATCCCCGCAATCGATGTGGTCGTTCGGTAATCGGCTATCAGCAGCAGGGCTACGCGGTGGTCCGGTTCTCATAGTCGCCCACCCATCCAGACCAGGAGTATTTATGCCCCCGACCCGCCTCGCCGTAGTGCAGAGCGCTCCGGCCTTTCTCGATCGTCAAGCCAGTGTTGAGCTGGCGGCGGCCAAGGTTGCCGAAGCCGCCGCCAGCGGCGCCGAACTGGTGGTTTTCACCGAGGCCTTCATTCCCGGCTACCCGACATGGATCTGGCGCCTGCGTCCCGGCGGCGACTGGGGTGCCTGCGAGGCGCTGCACCAGCGCCTGCTTGCCAATGCCGTGCAGCTCGATTCCGACCAGCTCGAGCCGCTTTACCAGGCGGCGCGGCAACACCAGGTCACCGTGGTCTGCGGTATCGAGGAGCGTGACAGCGGCCTGAGTCGGGCGACCCTGTACAACAGCATCCTGGTTATCGGCCCCGACGGCCGCCTGCTCAACCACCACCGCAAGCTGATGCCGACCAACCCCGAACGGATGGTCTGGGGCTTTGGCGACGCCAGCGGCCTGCGGGTGGTCGAGACACCGGCAGGCCGCATCGGCGCGTTGCTCTGCTGGGAGAACTACATGCCGCTGGCCCGCTACGCCCTCTACGCCGAGGGGGTCGAAATCTACATTGCCCCGACCTACGACAGCGGAGACGACTGGATCGCGAGCCTGCGCCACATCGCCCGCGAGGGGCGCTGCTGGGTGATTGGTTGCGGCAACCTGATGCATGTCTCCGACATTCCCGCCGATCTGCCCGGCAGGGAGCACCTCTACCCTGACCCGGATGAGTGGGTCAATCCGGGCGATTCACTGGTCATCGCCCCCGACGGCCAGGTGGTCGTCGGCCCCCTGCACCGAGAGGCCGGTATCCTGACCGCCGAGATAGACCTCGAGGCCGCCGCGGCGGCCAAGCGCGCCCTCGATATCGTCGGCCATTACAGCCGCCCGGATATCTTCACTCTCAGCGTCAACCGACGGCGGCAGACGCCGGTGGACTTCTCGGAATAGGGGCTGTCATGGATGTCAACCGCTGGGCGCCCTGCTATGATGCCAGGCATGCGGACGATGGATCGGACAGGGCTGACAATGATGAATCGGCGCTTTGCCGTCGAGCTTGCCGACGGGCTGCGCATTGAGGCGGTCTGGTACCCGAGCGGTACTCTCTGCCTGTCGACCCAGGCCGGTTGCGCCCTCGGCTGTCCCTTCTGTGCTTCGGGGAAAAAAGGGTTTCGCCGCAACCTGCACCTTGAAGAGTTGTGGCAACAGGTCGAACAGGTGCGTCAGGCCGGTTGCGCCATCGAGCGACTGACTCTCTCCGGCATCGGCGAGCCGCTGCACAATTTCGAGACAGTGGCCCGCTTCATCCACGACAGCCCTTATCCGGTTTCCCTGACCACCACCGGCCAGCCCCTCAATAAGCTGCGCGAGGCGCTGCGCTGGCCGCACAACGGCCTGATGCTGTCGCTGCACGCCGGTTGCCGTGCGACCCATCGACGCATGGTGCCGAAGGGTCCCGACTTCAGGGACCTGTGGGCCCTGCTGGATGCCGAGCTGCCGCGGCTGTCGCGCCGGGCCCGGCGCCGTATCGGCATCAACTATCTGCTGCTGGGTGGGGAAAACGACACGGAGATGGAGCTGGATCGGCTCGCCGCGCGCCTTGAACTCCATCCCGACCTGACCCTGCACCTGCTGGTCTGCAATCCGGTTCCCGGCAGCCCCTGCCAGAGCCCGCCGCAGGCTGCCATCGACCGCATTCATGAGAGGTTGCGCGCCCGGGGGCTCAGCGTGCGGCGCGCCAACCGCTGGCGCCGCCGGCTCGACGGCGGCTGCGGCACCCTGGTGCTGAAGACACCCGACCCTCAGCTGTAGCGGGGGCTGGGGTCATCCCGGCGCTCGACGGCGCAGGTCTCATGGGGCCAGAGGCTGACGTTGCCGTTGACCTCGACGAGGATGGCGCCCTCGAAACAGCCGACAAAGCGGCCGCGCAGATGCAGGTCGCGGTTGTCGAGGGTCAGGGCCGTCCCCTTGGGGGTGAGACGGCAGAACTGTTCAAATTCCTCTCGGGTCATCTCATCCATCCTTTCCTTGGCCGGCCTCCCGAACCACGGCATCGGCCAGCTGTTCGGCAAGGGCCACCAGCTCCTCGTGCCCGTTCAATCCGGTGACGAAGCGTTCGGGAATGCCGGAAAGCGCCTATCCCCTTTCTGGTTTCATTGTAGCCGAAGCGGGTGTTGCGTGGCTGTGGCGCCCCGGCCGGGCGTTGCTTGTGGTAATCTTGCCTTAGCCTGGTCAGGTCATGACTCCGGGAGGTTCCCATGGAACAGCACAACTGGAATCCCGCCGAACTGCTGAAGCTTTCCGGCAGCTACTGGGCGACCTGCGCCCTGCACGCCGGCGTCAAGCTCGACCTGTTCAGTCCTTTAAGCGTGCGCCCGCACACCGCCGGAGCTCTGGCTCCCGGCGGCATTGTGCGCGGGCGCAGGCCTTAAGCGGAGCAGGAGCAGTATGATGGAGTCCTTTCCGGCCGATCCCATTCTGTTGTTTCGCCAGTGGTACGACGAGGCGCTGCGCGCGGGAGTCCGCCATCCCGAGGAGATGACCCTGGCGACGGCCACGGCGGATGGGCGACCCTCGGCGCGTATCGTCCTTTTGCGCGGCCTCGATGATCGCGGCTTTGTCTTCTACAGCAACCGCAGCAGCCGCAAGGGACAGGAGCTGGCGGACAATCCCCGCGCCGCCCTGGTCTTCCACTGGCCGGCGGCACAGCGCCAGGTGCGGGTTGAGGGGGCGGTGGCGCCGGTGACCGAGCGCGAGTCCGACCGCTACTTTGCCGACCGGCCGCGCGGCAGCCAGATCGGCGCCCATGCCTCGCCCCAGAGCGAGGTCATCCCCGACCGGGCCTTTCTGGAGAAGCGCGTGGCGCAGTTCGAGGCCAGGTTCGCGGGCGGCGCGGTCCCCAGACCGCCGCACTGGGGCGGCTACCGGGTCGATCCGGAGGTCATCGAATTCTGGCAGGAGCGTGACCATCGCCTGCATGACCGTATCCGCTACCGACGTGAGGCGGGCCGGTGGTTACGGGAGCGTCTGGCCCCCTGATGTCTGTCGCAGCCTGTCCGGCCCCTTAAGGTTGCGACGTTGCAAGCCCTGAACATTCCGTAAAAATCCCGCCGGAGCGCCCTGCGGATGGCATTTGGCCGCTGGCATGTCCCTTGAAACCTTCCCTGTCTGCCGCCGCCCTGCGACAGGTCGGCTTGAGATAGCCGCGGGCTGCCGTATGCTTGTCTGTGCGGCGGACAATCTGATGAAACGAGGTGATGCCCATGCGCATGGACCGATTGACCAGCAAATTCCAGCAGGCGCTGCAGGACGCCCAGAGCCTGGCTCTGGGCCGCGACCACCAGGTCATCGAACCGGTCCACCTGCTGCTGGCCCTGCTCGACCAGGAGGACGGCACCGTCCGGCCGCTGCTGCAGCGGGCCGGTGTGAATCTCAGCCAGCTGCGCTCCAGCCTGGGGCAGGAACTCGACCGCCTGCCGCGGGTCGAGGGAGGCGGCGGGGATATCTACGCCTCCAACGACCTGACCCGGCTGTTGAACCAAACCGACAAGCTGGCGCAAAAACGCAAGGACCAGTACATCTCCAGCGAACTCTTTCTGCTCGCGGCGGTCGAGGACCAGGGGCGTATCGGTGAGATTCTGCGTCAGGCCGGCGCCCGGCGCGAGGCCATCGAGCAGGCGATCGAGGCGATTCGCGGCGGCCAGAGTGTCGATGATCCCAACGCCGAAGACCAGCGCCAGGCGCTGGAGAAGTACTGTATCGACCTGACCGCCCGGGCCGAGCAGGGCAAGCTCGATCCGGTCATCGGCCGCGACGACGAGATCCGCCGCACCATCCAGGTGCTGCAGCGGCGCACCAAGAACAACCCGGTGCTCATCGGCGAGCCGGGGGTCGGCAAGACCGCCATCGTCGAGGGGCTGGCCCAGCGCATCGTCAACGGCGAGGTCCCCGAGGGGCTGAAGAACAAGCGCCTGCTCGCGCTCGACATGGGCGCGCTGATCGCCGGTGCCAAGTATCGCGGCGAATTCGAGGAACGCCTCAAGGCGGTGCTCAAGGAGCTGTCGCAGCAGGAAGGGCAGATCATCCTGTTCATCGACGAGCTGCACACCATGGTGGGCGCCGGCAAGGCCGAAGGTTCGATGGACGCCGGCAACATGCTCAAGCCGGCCCTGGCCCGGGGTGAGCTGCACTGCGTTGGCGCCACCACCCTGGATGAATACCGCAAGTACGTCGAGAAGGACGCCGCCCTTGAGCGGCGCTTCCAGAAGGTGCTGGTCGACGAGCCGAGCGTCGAGGACACCATCGCCATCCTGCGCGGCCTGAAGGAACGCTACGAGGTGCACCACGGTGTCGAGATCACCGACCCGGCCCTGGTGGCCGCCGCCACCCTGTCGCACCGCTATATTTCCGACCGCCAGCTGCCCGACAAGGCCATCGACCTGATCGACGAGGCCGCGGCGCGCCTGCGCATGGAGATCGACTCCCTGCCCGAGGAGATGGACCGGCTCGACCGGCGCCTGGTGCAGCTGAAGATCGAGCGCGAGGCAGTGCGCAAGGAGACCGATCCGGCCAGCAAGGAACGCTTGAAGAAGCTTGAGGAGGAGATCGAACGGCTCGAGCGCGAGTACGCCGATCTCGAAGAGGTGTGGAAGGCGGAAAAGGCCGCCCTGCAGGGGACGGCCCAGCTCAAGGAGGAGCTGGAACGCACCCGGCTGGAGATGGAGGCGGCCCGGCGCGCCAACGACCTGGAGCGGCTGGCCGAGCTGCAGTACGGGCGTATCCCCGAACTGGAAAAGGCGCTGCAGCAGGCCCAGCGTGCCGAGCAGCAGGAATTCCGCCTGCTCAGCAACAAGGTGACCGCCGAGGAGATTGCCCAGGTGGTGTCACGCTGGACCGGTATCCCGGTCGCCAAGATGCTCGAAGGCGAACGCGACAAGCTGCTGCGCATGGAACAGGAACTGCACCGCCGGGTCATCGGCCAGGACGAGGCGGTCAGGGCGGTGGCCGACGCCATCCGCCGTTCGCGCGCCGGACTGTCCGATCCCAACCGGCCCAACGGCTCCTTCCTCTTCCTCGGCCCCACCGGGGTCGGCAAGACCGAGCTGTGCAAGGCGCTGGCCGAGTTTCTGTTCGACACCGAAGAGGCGATGGTGCGCATCGACATGTCCGAGTTCATGGAAAAACACTCGGTCGCCCGGCTCATCGGCGCGCCCCCCGGCTATGTCGGCTACGACGAAGGCGGCTACCTGACCGAGGCGGTGCGGCGCCGGCCCTATTCGGTCATCCTGCTCGACGAAGTCGAAAAGGCGCATCCTGACGTCTTCAACGTGCTGCTGCAGGTGCTGGACGACGGCCGGCTGACCGACGGCCAGGGACGCACGGTCGATTTCCGCAATACCGTGGTGGTCATGACCTCCAACCTCGGCTCCCAGCTGATTCAGGAGCTGGCCGGCGAGGAGAACTACGCCCGAATGAAGGCGGCGGTGATGGAAGTGGTCGGGCAGCATTTCCGGCCCGAGTTCGTCAACCGCCTCGACGAAATCGTTGTCTTCCATCCGCTGGTCAAGGAGCAGATCCGTGCCATCGCCGACATCCAGATCGACCAGCTGCGCCGCCGCCTGGAAGCGCGCGAACTCGGCCTGGAAGTGACCGAGGAGGCCCTGGACCGGCTGGGCGAGGCCGGCTTCGATCCGGTCTACGGCGCCCGACCGCTCAAGCGCGCCATCCAGCAGCAGCTGGAGAATCCCCTGGCCCAGGAGATTCTGGCCGGCAGGTTCATGCCCGGCGACACCATCCGGGTCGAGGTCGACGGCGACCGCCTCGCCTTCACCGCCATCGCCCGGGCAGAGGTGGAGTGACGGCGCGCTTGGACCCCAAACGCAAAAAGCCCCGGGGCAATGCCCGGGGCTTTTTGCAGTCAAACGGGCTCAGCAGCAGCCCGACGCGGCGCCGATCTTGAAACCGGAGCCCTGCGGGGTGTCGACATAGTCGATGACCTGGTCCTGCGACAGGGTATGGGTCATCGGGTCCATCAGCAGCTGCACCCCGTCGACGTCGTGCATCTGCTTGTCGTCCGGCTCGTCCAGAGCCAGTCCCAGGCGGGGACCGCCTCAGCCAAAGCCTTCGATTTTCACCCGCAGCATCTTGCCCGGGTTGGCCGCCAGGATCTCCTCGAGAGCCTTGCGCGCCGCATCGGTAATCTTCATCGGTCGTCTCCTTGGGTTGTGTTTGGGAAGAACAGGCCTCCCGGAGACTTCAATATATAAAAAATCGCATGAAATGGCCAGGGCTGATTGCGGCAGCCCTGTTTTTCATCCACGGGGTGTGCAGGGGGGAGGGCTCACTGTGTGGGGCAAATGAGTTCAACAGTTGGGAAATAGGTCCGGTAACGGCGGGTGTCCCGGGTCAAAAGCGGCAGGTCAGAGACCGCGGCGTGGGCCCCGATGAAAAAATCGGGCAGGGGGGCTGTTCGGTTGCCGCCGGCGCGGCGATACCGCAGAAAAACTTTTCCGGCAAGAAAAAGAGCTTCCCTGGGTATGGGGAGCGATTGGAAGCCCCCTTTGTGGAGCGTTTCATCGCACTCTTCGATCCGCTCAAAGCCGATGGAGACCTCGGCGAAAATCAGGTCGTTGATAAACAGGGCACCCAGACGCTCGTAATGCGACAGCATCGACTCGGACCAGTCGCCCCAACGGGGATCGTCCGTGACCAGGTCAAGGATAACATTGGAGTCAACCAGAACGCCCTTCATTCCTGTCCCCGGGTCAGGTTCATGATCTCCTCGGTGCTCAGGCTTGCCGAAGCTTTGCCGCGCAGCTGGGTGAATCTGCTCCCCTCCCTGGTTGCCGTGCCGGTCTTTTTCACCAGAAAAACCCGGCCGCGCTCCTCAATGAATTCGACCTCTTCCAGAGGTCTGATACCGAGCTTGTCCCGGATGTGCTTGGGGATGGTGACCTGCCCCTTGATCGTGACTTTCATGGCAACTCCAAAGCAGGTAAGGATTTTGGTAATACTCTATCTTTGGGGTGCCGGCCTGGTCAAGTCGAACCTCACCCCAACTTCCGGTCCAGCCCGCGGTACTGAATCGCCTCGGCCAGGTGCGGCTGGCGGATGTGCTCCT
>CAZCUR010000002.1:59180-78819 GCA_964501815.1 uncultured Geothermobacter sp. | reverse complement strand
ACCTGCTGTCCCTTGATCCGGGTAATCCCCGCAGGATTGAAAAAGACGGTTGTCGCGTCATTCGCCGCAGCCGCACCACCGGAAAAGGCGGCGCCCAGCCCGGAGACGCTCTGCTCGATGATGGCAAAGCCGGCGCCCCAGGCGCTGGTTGCCAGCAAACCGATTGCCAGCAGGGTTAGAACCAGGTTTCGTGTGTGTCTCATGTCTCCTCCTGAAAAAGTGTTGCGGGCGAAAGCTGCGGCGATTTTATCCGGCCGAACCCGGGTATTGCAAGCACAAAATAAAATAATGTTTTACCGTCCCGAAAACGCCTCTTTACCGGCAACCGGACCCAGCCTAAAGCTGGGACTCGATCCGGATCAAATGGGATTTTTCCCGAACGATATCCAGCTGGTCGATTTCAGCCAGAGCCTTTTGCACATCCTTTTCCCGCGCCTCGTGCGTCATGATAACGATGGGCACGGCCTCGGCCTCGTGGCGTTCGGGCTGGACCATGGAGGAGATGCTGATTTGGTGCCGCCCAAGAATGCCGGAAATGGCGGCCAGCACCCCGGGGCGATCGACCGTGGTGAAGCGCAGATAAAACTGGCTTTCGATATCGGTCATGGGGCGCACCCTGAGGGACGCAAGCCGGTCAGGGGCACAGCCCGGTCCGGCGGTGCGGGCCCCCTGCCCCAGCAACCTGTTACGCGCCAGGGTCATGACATCCCCCACGACGGCGCTGGCCGTCGCATCCATGCCAGCACCCAAACCGTACTGCATGACCGGTCCCACGAAATCACCGACAACCCTGATGGCGTTGAAGGCGCCATCGACATCAGCCATCGGATAACTTTTGGGAATCATCGTCGGGTGCACCCGGGCTTCAATGGTGTCATCCTCATGCAGCTTGCCAATGGCAAGCAACTTGATGCGATAACCGAACTGGTCGGCGAACCGGATGTCCTGACTGGAGATGGCGGCAATCCCCTCGGTGTGGATGGCATCGAAATCGATGGCGGTGCCAAAACAGAGACTGACCAGGAGCGCCAGCTTGTGGGCCGTATCAACCCCCTCAATATCGAAAGTCGGATCGGCTTCGGCGTACCCGGCGGCCTGCGCTTCCTTGAGGACAGCATCGAACTCCAGCCCCTCATGGGTCATACGAGACAGGATATAGTTACAGGTGCCATTGAGAATGCCGAAAACGCTTGAAAAACGGTTGGCTCCGAGATTTTCCTTCAAAGAGGTGATAATGGGGATGCCTCCACCGACAGCCGCTTCAAAAAGAACTTCAACGCCTTTTTGGGCAGCCGCGGCAAAAATTTCCCGGCCATGAAGAGCCAGCAGCGCCTTATTGGCTGTGACGACATGCTTGCCGTTTTCAATCGCTCTCAACACAAAGGTCCGGGCAGGCTCATAGCCACCAATCAGTTCTATCACCACATCGACTTCAGGGTTGTCGACAACCTGCGAGGCATCCGTGGTCAACAGGGAACGATCAATCTCCACACCCCGGTCGGTCTCGATATCAAGATCGGCCACCCGGACCAGCCGGACGCCACAACCGGAGCGTTTCTCGATAACACCGGCGTTTTTCCCAAGCAGTTTGACAACACCGGTACCAATGGTGCCGAAACCCAACAATCCGACTCTCAGTTCTTTCATGGCAGGTCTTCTCTCTCTGTTCAGGTATTGAGAATAACAGCGTTGTGCTCATGCATGTAGGTGCTGTTAAACGTAATCAGACATTCCATATCTTCATAGCCCCCCTGCCCCGCCAGCCGCTGCAATGCCTCCAGCCAGGCGGCCGGCTTGACATTCCTTTCCATGGGCGGGGCCAGCACAAGGGACCGGAAACCCGATTCACGGGCGGTCTGCAGGGCCTTTTCGATTCGGTCGTCCGGATCCCTTTCCCCGACATCAGCCAGGAGCAGAACCCAACGGCAGGCCAGTCGCCTGCGCGGACGGATCAACAGACTCTGGCCCGCCATGCCTCCGTCGCCCAGGTGCCGGACAAGAACCCCGTCCAACCGCAGGTCGATGAGACCGGCGGGACCGTCGGGTGCCACGGCCTCCGGCTGAAAAAAAGCCACCAGCAGGTCGGTATCAACCCGGTCTGGTGGCGTCATGATTTCCTGGACCAACCCGGGCATCAGGCCGACCCGTTTCGTTCCTCCCGCGCAATGCGGTCAAGGATGCCGTTGACAAAGGGCGCGGTCTCGGCGGTGCCATAGCGCTTGCCGATTTCCACCGCCTCATTGATCACGACACTGGTCGGCACATCGGGGCAGTGCTTCAGCTCAAAGGCGCCCAGGCGCAGCAGCGACAGGTCCACCCGGGCCATGCGATCCAGGCTCCAGTTACTGCTGCAGCGGGAAATCATCCCGTCGATTTCGTCAAGATGCTGATGGACACCCCGAACCAGCTTTTCGGCAAAAAGCCGGGCATCTTCGTTAACGGGCGCATCGTCGGCCGGTTCGCCGAGCGCATCGTTTCTGAACCGGAAATTATTCCAGAAATCGCTCAGAACCGCCTGAAGATCGTCTTCGGAACTCTTGAGCCAGTAGATGATTTTGAGCGCCAGTTCCCTCCCCTGGCGCCGGGTCCCCCTGCCACGCGACATTACAGCGCCTTGCAGAGATTGACCATTTCAATGGCGCCAAGCGCAGCGTCGGCACCCTTGTTGCCCGCCTTGGTTCCGGCCCGTTCCACCGCCTGTTCGATGGTATCGGTGGTCAGAACACCAAATATGACCGGTACGCCGGTTTCCAGGCCGACCGCGGCAATCCCCTTGGACACTTCGGCGCTGACATAGTCGAAATGGGGAGTGGCTCCGCGAATAACCGCGCCCAGGCAGATAACCGCGTCATAGTTCCCCGACTCAGCCAGTTTGCGCGCCACCAGGGGGATTTCAAACGAACCTGGAACCTTGACAATGGTCAGGTCCTTGTCCTCGGCACCATGGCGCTGGAGCGCATCCAGAGCGCCTTCGAGCAGGCGGTCACAAATGAAGCTGTTGAACCGGCTGACAATCAGAGCAAAACGGAAGCCTTTGGCCTCCATATTCCCTTCAATGACCCTGGCCATGAATCTTTCTCCTCAAAGCAAAGTGGTATCAGATATTTTCAAGCAGATGACCCAGCTTTTCCCGCTTGGTTTTCAGATATTTGAGATTTTTTCCGGTCGGTTCGACCTGGATGGGAACCCGCTCGACGATCTCAAGACCATAGCCTTCCAAACCGACTATCTTCCGGGGGTTGTTGGTCATCAGACGGATCTTGCGCACCCCCAGCTCGGACAGGATTTGCGCGCCGATGCCATAGTCGCGCAGATCGGCCTTGAAACCGAGCATTTCGTTTGCCTCGACCGTATCACAGCCCTGATCCTGAAGGGCATAGGCGCGCAGCTTGTTGACAAGACCGATGCCCCGTCCTTCCTGGCGCATGTAGAGAATGATGCCGACACCATCTTCGGCGATCATGCGCATGGCGGCGTGCAGTTGGTCGCCACAGTCACAGCGTTGGGATCCGAAAACATCCCCGGTGAGACACTCACTGTGGACGCGCACCAGAACCGGCCGGGATGAGTCGATCTCCCCCTTGACCAGGGCGAGATGATTCAGGTTGTCGACATCGTTTTCATAAGCGATAGCGCGGAATTCGCCGCCATAGGGGGTCGGAAGCACGGTTTCAGCCGCCCTTCGCACCAACAGCTCCTTGCGCATCCGGTAGGCAACCAGGTCGGCGATGGTGACGATCCTGAGATCGTGCTCTTTGGCGAATTTCTTCAGTTCCGGCATCCGGGCCATGGTGCCGTCTTCGTTCATGATCTCGCAGATAACACCGGCGGGCTTCAGCCCCGCCAGGCGGGCCAAATCGACAGACCCTTCGGTCTGCCCGGCCCGGACCAGCACGCCTCCCTTTTTGGCACGCAGGGGGAAGACATGTCCGGGGCGCGCCAGATCCGCCGGCGTGGTCTCGTCGGCAATGGCGACCTGAATGGTCCGCGCTCTGTCAGCCGCGGAAATCCCCGTGGTCACGCCGCGGCGCGCCTCAATGGAGACGGTGAAAGCGGTGCCGAAGGACGAGGAATTTTCCTGGACCATGAGGGGAAGATCCAGGTAGTCGGCCCGTTCCTCGGTCAGGGAGAGGCAAATCAGGCCACGACCATATTTGGCCATGAAATTAATAGCCTCGGGCGTCACCTTTTCGGCGGCCATGGTCAGGTCGCCTTCGTTCTCCCGGTCCTCGTCGTCAACCAGAATAACCATCTTGCCCTGGCGGATATCCTCCAGGGCGGCTTCGATTTTGTCGATGGGCATGGGTGATATTCCCTTTATTGTTGTTGGCAGGCTAGCTCAAAAATCCGCTTCGGGCCAGGTCCTCGAAGCTCAGGCCTCCACGGTGTTCCGAGCCGCCCTGAATGAGTCTTTCAATGTATTTGCCCAGAATGTCCGTTTCAATATTGACCCGACATCCCGGTTTCATGCCGGCAAGAGTGGTTTTTTCCATGGTATGGGGGATGATGGCGACCGAAAACCCCCATGTGAAAACCTTGTTGACCGTCAGGCTGATGCCGTCGATCGCCACGGAACCCTTGTCAACAAGATAGCGCAAGGACTGCTGTTCGAGCGCAAAATCAAGCACTTCGGCATTGCCCTGCCGCTGCCGCGTCCGTAATGTCGCAACAGCGTCGACATGCCCGGTGACAATATGACCGCCGAACCGGTCCCCAAGGCGCAGGGCCCGCTCGAGGTTGACAGGGTCGCCGGGCTTCAGATCCCCAAGAATGGTGCGGGCAAGGGTTTCCGGAGAGACATCAACCGTGAAATCATCCTGGCCGGTGTGGACCACTGTCAGGCAGGCGCCATTGACAGCAACACTGTCCCCCAGCCCCAGTTCCTCAACAGGCAGCCGGGTTGTGACGGTCATCCGGCACTGGGCGTCACCACGTTCAAGCCGTCGAAGCCGGCCGACATCTTCAATCAATCCGGTGAACAACTCAGCAACTCCACATCCACGACAAGATCGGTACCCAACGTCCGGACCTGGTGAAACCGGGCCTTGTGGGCCGCTCTTATATAGCCTACATCAGAACCACTGAAAAGTCCCCGGGCGTCTGAGCCGCCAAAAAGTTTGGGGGCCACATAAAGACGCAGGCGATCAACGAGATGGTGCGCCAGCATACTGTGATTCAGGGAGGCGCCCCCCTCGAGCAGCAGATGCATCAGATCCCGGCGTCCAAGTTCTTCAAGCAGTCCGGCCAGGTCAACGCCCTGTCCTTCGATTTCGTCACAGACCAGAATCTCGGCACCCGCCTTCTCCAGCTCCCGTCTTTTGTCAGCCGGGGCGTTGGGCGTTGTGGCGATCAGAGTCGGGGCTTCAGACTGCATTGTCAACATGGCGGCGTCGGGCGGGGTGCGCAACCGGCTGTCCACCACAACCCGAACCGGATCCTGCCCTTCCCCTCCGGGCAAGCGCGTGTTCAATCTGGGGTTGTCGCGCAAAACGGTGCCGACCCCGACCATAATGGCATCGACCCGGTCACGCAGGGAATGAACATCCGCGCGGCTCTGTTCGCAGGAAATCCACTGGCTTTCCCCCCGGCTGGTCGCGGTGGCACCATCCAGGGTGATGGCGGCCTTCAGGGTGACAAGAGGACGCCCATCGAGAACAGCGCGGCGAAAAGGGCCAATGAGCCAGGAACACTCCTGCTCCAGAACTCCGGTAACGACCTCGATACCGGCTTCCCGCAACAGGGCGACACCACGGCCGGAAACTTTGGGGTTGGGATCAATGGCGCCGACAACGACCCTTTGCACCCCGGCATCGATGAGAGCCCTGGCACAAGGTCCGGTCCGCCCCGTGTGGGAACAGGGTTCGAGGGTGACATAGACAGTGGCCCCGCGGGCCCGCTCTCCTGCGGCAAGCAGCGCCTCAATTTCCGCGTGCGGCATGCCGGCCCGCTGATGCCACCCCTCTCCGACAACCTCACCGTCCCGGACCACGACCGCCCCGACGGGTGGATTGGGGCGGGTGCGCCCTTCTCCAAGGCGGGCCAGATCGAGGGCGCGCCGCATCATATGGCTGTCAGACGAACTCATTGGTGCGGTTTGGCCGTCTTCTGGTTCTGGGCCAGCAACTCCTGCAATTCACTCATGAATTCATTGATATCCTTGAATTGCCGATAGACCGAAGCAAAGCGGACGTAGGCGACTTCATCCAGGCCATGCAGGATCTGCATGACCATTTCACCGATACGGCTGGCCGCGATTTCCTTGTCGCCACTCTCCTGAAGCGTCGACTCCAGATTGTCCACGGCTTTTTCGATGGTTTCGATGGAAATCGGCCGCTTTTCACAGGCCCGCTGCATGCCGGCGATAATTTTGGTCCGGTCGAAGGGCTCGCGCCGACCGTCCTTCTTGACCACCAAAGGCAGGGTCTCTTCAACCCGCTCGTAGGTGGTAAAACGTTTTTCACACTCTGCGCATTCCCGCCGACGCCGAATGTTGTTTCCGTCCTTGCCAAGGCGCGAATCAACCACACGCGTGTCTGAAAACCCGCAGAATGGACATTTCATGTGTCACCCTCCCTGGAGAATTGAACCAGTTCAATCCGGGCTTCCTGCAGCATCTGCAGGGACAGCTCATCGGGATAGCCTTCGAGGTAGACGACCTTCCGGATACCTGCGTTAATAAGCATTTTGGTGCAGATGATACACGGGGAATGCGTGCAGTAAAGAACACCGCCATCAAGGTTCACCCCGTGGCGGGCCGCCTGGATAATGGCATTCTGTTCGGCATGCAGGCCGCGGCACAGCTCGTGACGCTGCCCCGAGGGAACCTTGAGCTGCTCGCGCAGACATCCGGTTACTTCACAATGGGTGATCCCTGAGGGGGTGCCATTGTACCCTGTAGCCAGAATGTTCCGGTCTTTGACCACCACAGCCCCGACCTGACGACGCAAGCAGGTGGACCGACTGGCCACAAGGGAAGCGATGTCAATAAAATATTGATCCCAACCGGGGCGCATGGTTCAGACAAGCCTGTGTGCGTAAAGGGGGAACCGGCGGCAAAGTTCACGCACTTCCGCCCGAATGCGCTTGAGGACATCCTCGTTGCCGACATTGTTCAGCGCCTCGGCAATCCACGCTCCGACCTGACGCATCTCCTCTTCCCGCAGACCGCGCGTCGTGGTTGCGGGGGTCCCGATGCGAATGCCGCTGGTGACGAACGGAGACCTGGTGTCAAAGGGGACCGCGTTTTTGTTGACGGTGATCCCCGCCTCTTCCAGGGTCGCTTCTGCGACCTTGCCGGTCAGGTCGGTACCGGTGAAATCGACCAGCATCAGATGATTGTCCGTGCCTCCGGAAACCAGGTTGAAGCCCTTCTCCACCAGGGTTTCGGCCAGCACCCGGGCGTTTTTGACCACCTGGCGCGCATAATCCCTGAATTCAGGTTGCAGGGCCTCCTTCAACGCAACCGCCTTGGCGGCGATTACATGCATGAGAGGTCCCCCCTGAATCCCGGGGAAAATATTGCTGTTCAGTTTTTTGCCCCATTCTTCGGTGCAAAGAATCATGCCGCCCCGCGGACCACGCAATGTCTTGTGGGTGGTGGTGGTCACAAATTCCGCATGGGGCACCGGACTGGGGTGTTCACCGGCTGCGACCAACCCGGCGATGTGGGCCATATCGACCATGACCACGGCCCCGACTTTGTCGGCAATGGCCCGGAATGCGGCAAAGTCGATAATCCGCGGATAGGCGCTTGCCCCCACAACGATCAGTTTGGGTTTATGCTCCACCGCCAGGCGCTCAACCTCGTCGTAGTCGATCGTGCCGGTTTCCTTTTTCACTCCATAGGGAACGATGTTGTAGAGTTTGCCGGAAAAATTGACCGGTGAACCATGGGTCAAATGACCGCCGTGAGCCAGATTCATCCCCAGGACCGTATCACCGGGCTGGCAGACGGCCATATAGACGGCCATATTGGCCTGGGACCCCGAATGGGCCTGCACATTGGCATGTTCGGCACCAAACAGCTCTCGGGCCCGGTCAATGGCCAGCTGTTCGGCGATGTCGACAAATTCACAGCCGCCGTAGTAGCGCTTGCCGGGATAGCCCTCGGCGTATTTGTTGGTCAGAACCGACCCCTGTGCCTGAAGGACACGTTCGCTGACAAAGTTTTCCGAGGCGATAAATTCGAGGCTGTACTCCTGCCGCTCCGTTTCCTTCCGGATGGCTTGAGCAATTTCCGGGTCGAATCCGGTCAGGTGATCTTGCATGAAAACTCCTCCAGTCAAACTTGGAACTATCGAGGGGGTGACGTACCGATGAAACGCTTCGGGCAGGCTCATGCCTGCCCGAAGTATCTCTGTTACTGCGACTCTCCGCAGAGCCGTTTTTCGATTTCGGCAATCTTGTCCAGGCGGCGCTGGTGCCGTCCCGCTTCAAAGGTCGAATCGAGCCAAATGCCGACCATCACGGTCGCCTGATCGGGATTCAGCACCCTGCCGCCCATAACGAGGATATTGGCGTTGTTGTGCTCCTTGGCCATCCGGGCGGTGAATTCGTCGGTGACCAGCGCAGCCCTGACACCGGGGAACTTGTTGGCGACAATGGACATGCCTATCCCGGTGCCGCAGACGAGAATGCCTTTTTCGGCCTCGCCGCGGCTGACCTTTTCGGCCACCCTGACCCCGAAATCGGGATAATCGACAGAACGGTCATCCTGGGTGCCGATATCGAGAACCTCGCAATCGCGTTCCCGCAGGTAGTCGATAATGGCGTTTTTCAGGGCCAGGCCGCCGTGGTCACTTCCTACCACTATCATCATCAGACCTTTTTGAAAGCAAGGGTTGCGTTGGTCCCGCCAAAGCCGAAAGAATTACTCAGCCCAACCCGAATGGCCGCTTCACGGGCCTGGTTCGGAACATAGTCGAGATCACACTCGGGGTCGGGCTCCTCGTAGTTGATCGTGGGCGGCACCGCACCGCGATCAATAGCCAGAGCGAGATACACGGCCTCAATGCCACCGGCAGCTCCGAGAGCGTGCCCGGTCATGCTTTTGGTTGAGCTGACCATGAGTTTCCTGGCGTGTTCCCCAAATACGGTCTTGATCGCCATGGTTTCGTACAGGTCGTTAAACTTGGTCGAAGTACCATGAGCGTTGATGTAATCGACCTCATCGGGATTGACGCCTGCCGTATCAAGAGCCATCTGCATACAGCGTGCGGCCCCTTCGCCTCCGGGCGCAGGAGCTGTCAGGTGGTAGGCGTCACCGGTCATGCCATAGCCGACCACTTCTGCGTAGATATGGGCCCCGCGTTTTTTGGCCGATTCATACTCCTCAAGAAAGAGAATACCGGCACCTTCAGCCATGACGAAGCCGTCCCGGTTCTTTTCAAACGGCCGACTCGCCTTTTGCGGCTCGTCATTACGGGTCGACAGGGCCTTCATGACGTTGAAGCCGCCGATTCCAAGCGGGGTGATGGTTGACTCGCACCCGCCGCAGATCATGGCATCGGCATCACCGCGCTGGATGACCCTGAAGGCGTCACCGATGGAGTGTGTACCGGTAGCACAGGCCGAAACCGAGGACAGGTTTGGCCCTTTGGCCCCCGTCTTCATGGAAATGTATCCGGGGGCCAGGTTGATAATCAGCATCGGGATAAAAAAAGGCGAAATCTTCTTGTAACCGCCTTCAAGCATGGCGCGATGGTACTTTTCAATGGTCGGAAGACCACCGAGTCCGGCACCGACCTGAACCCCGACGCGGGTGGCATTGGAATCGTCTATGGTGAAACCTGCATCCTTGACAGCCATATCCGTCGCGGCGAGGGCATACTGGATGAACAGGTCCATCTTGCGCTGTTCTTTTTTCTCGATGAAGTCGTCAGCATTGAAATCGCGCACTTCACCGGCAATCTGGGTCGGTAGATCCGACGCATCAAAGGAGGTAATCCGGTCGATCCCGGATTGTCCCTGCATCAGGGCCTCCCAGTTTTTCTCCGTTCCGGTACCAAGGGGAGAAACCACCCCTACACCGGTAATAACAACTCTACGCATCTGTTACTCGCCTCCGCCAGACCGGTCAACGTGACCGCTTCGTCGAAAAAGGGGCGCGAAGAGGTCAAAACTCCTCGCGCCCCCCCTTTGTCTCAGGAGTTTTCGGTGATGTAGTCGATGGCGTCCTGAACCTTCTGGATCTTTTCAGCATCCTCGTCGGAGATTTCGATATCAAACTCCTCCTCGAGGGCCATGACCAGTTCCACAGTGTCGAGGGAGTCGGCCCCAAGATCGTCCATAAACGAAGCCTCGGGGGTGACCTGGGCCTCATCGACACCGAGCTGTTCAGCAATGATCTGCTTGACGCGTTCTTCCACAGAAGCCATAACGTGTTACCTCCTCAATTGGATGTCGGTTCCTCTGACCGTTCGTTGAGACGGTTAGACCGTCTTTTTTAGCAGGCGGGCTTCATGGTGACAGCCCGGACAAGATTTACATATAGAGGCCGCCATTGACCCCCAAAACCTGACCCGTGATATATCCGGCAGCCTCGGAAGCCAGAAAGCTCACCGCGGCAGCGACATCTTCCGGCGTTCCCAGGCGGCCAAGGGGGATCTGACCGCTCATCTCCTCGCGGGCCTTGTCGGTCATGGCCTCGGTCATGGCCGTTTCGATGAAACCGGGGGTCACCGCGTTCACGGTAATGTTGCGGCGCGCCAATTCGCGCGCGTTCGATTTGGTCAAACCAATCAGGCCCGCCTTGCTGGCACAGTAATTGGCCTGACCGGGGTTGCCCATTTCCCCGACAACGGAACTGATATTGACAATGCGCCCGTAACGCTGTTTGGTCATCAGTTTGGCCACGGCCCGCGTCAGCATGAAAGCCCCCTTGAGATTGGCGTTGAGGACAACATCCCAATCCTCATCTTTCATGCGCAGCAGCAGCCCGTCGCGCGTCAGCCCGGCGTTGTTGACCAGAATATCAATCCGGCCGAACCGGTCTGCCCCGCCGCGTACCATGGCATCGACTGCGGCAGCATCACTGACATCTCCGGTTACCACTTCGACCTCACGCTGCAGGGCACGGATATCGGCGGCAACCCCCTCCAGGGCATCCCGGTCGCGCCCGGCGGCAACAATGTCAGCCCCCTGACGTGCCAGCTCCAAAGCAATGGCGCGACCGATTCCTCGCGACGCGCCGGTAACGAGTGCGACTTTCCCGGCAGGCATAACGGCATCCTTTCCGATCAGTTTTTCCGGTTCACTTCGTCCAGGTCCTGAACCGTTCCAAAGTTCTGCAAAACAGCTCCTCTTGCCAACCTCTTGATCAGGCCGATCAGAACCTTGCCCGGACCAATTTCAATGAATCGGTTTACGCCCTGATCGACCATGTATTGCATGCTCTCTTCCCATCGTACCGGCGCACAGACCTGGGTCACCAGCAAATCCCGAACCCGGGAAGCGTCTGTATTGGGACGGGCCTCGACATTGGTAACAACGGGAACCCGAAGGTCGGCAACCTCAATCCCGGCCAGCACCTCGGCGAGCTGGTCGGCGGCGGGTTTCATCAGCTCACAGTGGAAGGGCGCGCTGACCGGCAAGGGCAAGGCGCGTTTGGCCCCTTTTTCCTTGGCAAGCTCAACAGCCCTGCCTACAGCATCGGCGTGCCCGGCGATCACAACCTGCCCGGCACTGTTGAAATTGGCCGGGGCCACGACTCTACCCTGTGCTGCTTCGGCGCAAACCGAACGCAGGGTACCCGGGTCCAGACCCAAAACAGCCGCCATCGCTCCTTCGCCGACCGGAACCGCCTGCTGCATGAACTGTCCACGGGCTCGAACCGTCCGTACGGCGTCGGCGAACGTCAGTGCTCCGGCCGCCACAAGCGCGGAATACTCCCCCAGGGAATGCCCGGCAACCAGGTCGGGCTCAAGACCGGCCTCCTGCTGCAGAACCCGCAGGGCGGCAATGCTGTGAGTCAAAATGGCAGGCTGGGTATTTTCGGTCAGTTTGAGCTTTTCATCCGGACCATTGAAACACAGCCCGGCCAGATCAAAGCCAAGGGCATCATTGGCCTCTTCAAAAATCTGCCGCGCAACCGGAAACTGTTCAAAGAGGTCCTGCCCCATACCGGTAGCCTGTGACCCCTGTCCGGGAAAAAGAAATGCCAGCATATCGCCCTCCTACCAGCGCATCAAAACGGAGCCCCAGGTAAAGCCACCACCGAAGGCGTCAAGCAGGACCAGGTCTCCCTTTTGGATGCGTCCTTCACATACAGCCTCATCAAGGGCAACAGGGATGGTGGCACCCGACGTGTTCCCGTACTTGTGCACATTGATGAAAACCTGGTCCTGATTCAGCTTGAGCCGCTTGGCGACGGCATCGAGGATGCGGATATTGGCCTGATGCGGGATGAAAAGTTTCAGGTCCTGAGCGGTCAGACCGTTTGCCGCCAGAGCCTCTTCAGCAACCTCGGACATGGACCTGACAGCAACCTTGAAAACTTCATTGCCCTGCATCTTGAGACAGTGGACCTTTTGCCTGAGGGCCTCTTCGCTCACCGGATACCGGGTGCCGAACCCTGGTTGATACAGCAATTCCCAGTAACTGCCGTCGGAATGCAGGTGGGTCGACAGAACACCGGAGTCGTCATCACTGGCTTCAACAACCACGGCTCCGGCAGCATCCCCAAACAGAACACAGGTGTTGCGGTCGGTCCAGTCCACGATACGGGTCAGTATCTCCGCACCGATCACCAGGGCCTTTTTGACCGCCCCGCTCTGGACCTGCTTGACCGCTGAATCCAGGGCGTAGATAAAACCGCTGCATGCAGCGGAGACATCGACGGCAAAGGCGTTTTTGGCACCCAGCTTGTCCTGGACCAGACAGGCGGTTGCCGGCCAGGGGAAATCCCCGGTTATGGTACCCACAACGATGTAGCCGATTTCCTCCGGCGTCGCTCCGGCTTTCTCCAGAGCGGCGCGGGCGGCCTTCACCGCAAGATCGGAGGTGTTTTCGTCATCGGCCGCGACCCGTCGTTCCCGGATCCCTGTACGGGTGGTAATCCACTCGTCCGAGGTGTCGACCATTTGTTCCAGTTCGACGTTGCTGAGAACCTTTTCCGGCACATAGGAGCCGGTCCCTGTGATACGTGCTCTCACCATGACATTGCAACCTTTCTCAGTCCCCTGCCGCCGCGGAGCTGGCATCAAGAGCCGCCTCCACCGACATGATTTCTACCAGAGCCTGTTCCAGGGTCTGATTGACATTTTTGTGAATATAGTCCGCGGCAAGACGTACGGCGTTGGCGATAGCCTTTTCATTGGACCCGCCATGGCAGATCATGCCGGTGCCGGCAATCCCCAGCAAAGGCGCGCCACCATACTCGGCATAATCGATTTTGCGACGAAAGCGCCGGAATGCCGGCCGGGCAAAAAGATAGCCGATCTTGGCCAGAAGACTGCCGGCCATTTCCTGTCGCAACATATTGGCAAGGGCCTCAGCAAGCCCTTCGGAGGTCTTGAGCACCACGTTGCCGACAAACCCGTCACAGACAACGACATCGACCGAACCGTTGTAGATGTCGCGTCCCTCGACATAGCCGACGTAATCAAACAGGTCCACCCGGGAGGCGCGCATCAGGGCATGGGTTTCCTTGGTCAGCTCATTCCCCTTGCTTTCTTCCTCGCCATTGGACAAAAGTCCAACCCTGGGCCGTTTTTTGCCAAGAATTTTTTGGGAATAGACTGCGCCCATCAGCCCGAACCGCGCCAGATGACGGGGACGGCAATCGACATTGCCGCCGGCATCGAGCACCATGGTCTGATCGACCAGATTCGGCATGATGGCGGCGATGGCCGGGCGCTCAATTCCGCGCACCCGCTTGAGGACAAACATCCCGGCGGCCATGGTCGCTCCGGAATTGCCGGCACTGACAACAGCCTGTGCCTGCCCCTGCTTGACCAGTTCAAAAGCGACCCGGATGGAGGAATCCTTTTTCTTGCGCACGGCATCGGAGGCGGAATCATGCATGCCCACCACCTGCGAAGCATGGTGAACACTGATGCCGAGCCCGGCCGTATTGTGCCGACCGAGCTCGGTTTCAAGCCGGTTCCGGTCACCGACAAGAATGATGTCGATTCCCCACTGCCTGCAGGCGGCTACAGCACCGGCCACCTCAACGACCGGAGCATGATCGCCCCCCATGGCGTCAACCGCGACTGTGACCTTTTTACTCAAAGGCCTGCCCCGGTTCAGTCTTCGGTACCCAGAACGTCGCGGCCCTTGTAGTAGCCGCAGCTGGCGCAGGCCCGGTGCGGCTGTTTGGGCTCATTGCACTGGGGGCAGGTCGAGATCCCGGGAGGAGTCAGGCTGTCATGGGCCCGACGCATATCACGCTTGGATTTGGAGGTTTTTTTCTTGGGTACTGCCATCTGTCTGCTCCTTACCCGCACTCCGTTTGCGGGGTTTTTACAATTTCAAACCCATCCGTGGCCGACGGCTTCACTTTTCGGGTTTGCTGTCGATATTCAATTTGGCCAGAGCCGCAAAGCGGGTATCAAAAACAGGCTCCTTACAGCCGCACTCTGTGTCGTTCAGGTTTTGGCCACAATGGGGGCACAGCCCCTTGCACCCTTCGCCACACACGCCCCGGGCCGGTATTTCGAGGATAACCTGCTCAGCCACAAGACTGCGCAACCTGACAACCTCACCCTCAACATAAACCAGCCCGAGAGCCTCGACGTCCAGCTCGATTCCGGCCTCATCGTCCGCATCCGGGTCTTCTTCCGCCACCGTTTCGGCGGCGTCGCGGGTGAATGTCAACCGAAACGGGGCCTCGATGGTCAGACGATACTCTTCCAGACAACGGCTGCAGGCCAGCACCACCGCCGTGGAAATCTGTCCGGCCACCTCTACAAGACCGGCGAGGGGACGTGCTTCTATCTCTGCCCGAATGGGCTCGGTAAATCTGCAGGCGCCGCTGTCAACCAGCGCCAACAGTTCGTCAAAATGATCGGCTTCATCAGCCCAGGAAGCCCTGAAGGGCTTTTCACCGACCTCATCCCACTGAAATTCAAACACCTGACGTCCCCGGCACGAGGGTGCGTAGTATAGGTTTCATCCCGTTACTGTCAAGAAAAAAGGCACGCTGTTACTCCCGGTGCCAAAGCCCCTCACTCTTAGCCCATTCACGACAATTTTGCAAGGCATTTCCCTTGACTTGCCGTTGACCTCGGGCCGGGCAGGGATTAACCTCTGCCCCATCGGCACAAGACCCTGAACAAGGAGAAGGACATCCATGGAAGACGGCGTCCAAAAACAGGCAAAAGCCCCCGGCGAAGCATTCGAGCGCCTGTGTCAGATCATGAAACGATTGCGGTCCCCCGGCGGCTGCCCCTGGGACGCCAAACAGACACCGGAGAGCCTGAAGCCGTACATTCTTGAAGAGACATATGAGCTCATTGAGGCTATTGACCTGAAAAACAAGACAAAAATTTGCGAAGAACTGGGCGACCTGCTTTTACAGGTCGTATTCCAGGCGACCATCTTTTCCGAACAGGGAGACTTCACCCCGGCAGATGTGGCCAACGGCATTGCAGACAAACTGGTCCGGCGCCATCCCCACGTTTTTGCCAACAGAACATTCCGTAGCGAAGACGACCTGCACCGCCAGTGGGACGCAATCAAAAAGGAAGAATCCAGGGAAGAACCAACGTCCGTCTACGATCGCATTCCACGCCCCCTGCCTGCGCTGGCCAGGGCCCAGAAACTGATAAAGCGCGCCGCCCGTGAAGGAGACAGGTTGCCCAATCCGACAGTCCCCACAGGCGCCCCCGACAATCTGGCCGCATTGCCTTCCGACGAAAGGGAACTGGCCATCGGATCCCGCCTGGCCGCCATCATCCAGCAGGCAGAAGCCGTTGGTTGCGATGCCGAAACAGCCCTGCTGAGCTGGGTGGACGACAACCTGAATCACCTCAAAAAGAAACACGCACCCCCGGGCAGCCGGAACCAGGCAAAATAAAAACGGCGCAGTTTCAGGGGATTGCTTCTTTTGTCCACACGGCATGTGGACAGGCTGTTTGAAAAACTGTGAACAAGATGTTGAAAAACTGGTTTCATGGCACAGGTGGCACATTGCCTATTTTTTAGGCAATCTAAATTTCCCTTAAATAGCGCACAGTTGCCACTCTGTTACCAGTTTTGGTTTGGTGTTAATGAAGCCCAAAGGGGCGGGAAGAACCGCCCGGAAGAAAAGAGGATCTCACGTGTTTACAAGACTGCTGATTTTGTTCCTGGCCATACCCGCCCTGGAAATCTACACCCTGTTGGAGGCAGGCCGCATTCTGGGCGTTTTGCCAACCATCTGTTTAATCCTGGCCACAGGTGTTGCCGGCGCATGGCTGGCGAAAAGCCAGGGCCTCGATCTGGTTGTGCAGATACAAAAAGAGCTTGCCGAGGGACGTGTCCCGACCGACAAGCTCCTTGATGGTGCGCTGATTCTGGCTGGCGGTCTGACGCTGTTGACGCCAGGGTTCTGGACCGACCTGCTGGGATTCCTCTGTCTGGCCCCCGGCACCCGCATCTATCTCAAACGCCAGCTCCAGAGCTGGTTCGAAAAGCAGGTTGCCACCGGCAACATACGTATCTACCGGCCCTGAGGGGCGGCGGATACAAGCCCAAGCAACCTGCTGCTGCGTTCAAGAAAAGCTTCCATGCGTTTGCCGTCAAACGCCTGATGGGGCATGCACGCCAGGTCATACATGTGCCGCACCAGCATTTCGGCGGTGTCTGTATGTCCATCGCCCAGAAGTTCGACGACCCGTCGGCCGGCCCTGCTGGCGCCGTTGACGACAAACGTCCCCTGTTCGCCATCGACACTGCTGCTGTCCCCGCCCACCACACGGGTCATATCCCTGAAGCGCCGTAACCGTTCATCGACAACCAGCAGCCCCGGAAGCTGCTCGTCCTTGAGATTTTGGACCCGAACCTTAACCTTTTCCTGTTCCAGCACTTTGGTGACAAAGGACTCCAGCCGTTCCCGGTCCGTCTGCCCGTCCGCCGAGGTCACCAGGCCGCTGTCGGCCGATCCGTCCACCAGGTTGTCATCAATATCGGCGTCAACCCGGACAAAGTTGACGTCTTTGCGTTTCATTTCAAGAAAATTGACAAAATGACTGTCGATCATGGCGTCGAGGATCAGGACCTCGATGCCCTGCCCCTTGAACAGACGCAGGCATTGCGCCTGGGAAACCTCGTCTGACGCGTAATAGACCTTGCCGCGATGTTTTTCAGCGGCTCGCTCCAGGTAATCCTTCAGGGTGGTCCATCCCTCATCCGAAGTCGTCCGGTAGAGCACATGATCCATCAGCCGGTCACAGAACTTGTCGTCCTGCATCATGCCGTATTTGACAAAGGTGTGAATGTTCTCCCAGACGTCGAGGAAGGATTTTCGATCCTTTTTGGCCAAATCGACCAATTTGCCGGCGATGCGCCCGCTGACAACCTCCTGAATCTTGCGAACCTGGGGCTCCTTCTGCAGATAACTGCGAGAGACGTTAAGCGGCAGGTCAGGGGCGTCCAGACATCCCTGCAGGGGCCGCAAAAATTCCGGCAGCAGCTCCGGACAGTTGTCGGTAACAAAGACCTGGTTGCAAAACAGCTTGATATGGCTGCGCGTCACATCAAATTCGTGATTGAGTCGTGGGAAATAGATGATGCCTTTGAGATTGAAGGGAAAGTCGACATTCAGGTGAATCCAGAACAAAGGTTCATCCGCCAGGGGATAGAGCTTCCGGTAAAACTCCCGATAATCTTCGTCCTTCAGATCACCGGGAGTGCGGCTCCACAACGGTTCGCTGTCGTTGACCTGCTCGCCCTCAAGCCGGATGGGAACCGGCAGAAAATTGCAATAACGCTTGAGAATCTGTCTCAGGCGGTCCGGTTCGAGAAACTCTTTGGAGTCCTTGTTGATGTGCAGAACGACATCCGTGCCCCGTTCCGCCTTGGGAAAAGGACGCAGTTCGTAGCTGGTGCTGCCGTCGCAGCTCCAGTGCGCGCCTCCCGTCTCCTCCCGATACGACCGGGACCGGATCTCCACTTTGTCGGCCACCATGAAGGCGGAATAGAAACCGAGACCAAAATGCCCGATCAGCTGGGTCGGATCTTCGGCGTTCTGAAACCGGCTGACGAATTCCTCGGCCGATGAAAAGGCGATCTGGTTGATGTATTTTCGAATTTCATCGGCGGTCATGCCGATGCCGTTGTCCGAAACGGTGATGGTCCCGGCCGATTTGTCAACTCTGACATCAACCCCGAAATCTTCCGCGAGGTTGAGTCCCTCGACAACATTGAGGTGTTTCAGTTTGCTGATGGCGTCGACGGCATTGGAGACCAGCTCGCGCAAAAAGATATCATGCTCGCTGTACAGCCATTTTTTGATGATGGGGAAAATATTCTCGGTGTGAATCGAAATGGTTCCCTGTTCGATCTTGTCCTGTTCGGCCATGACAAACCTCCGGATTTTGTCTGCGATACTGCAGCAGGAACGCAGGCAAACTAATCCCGGTCGCAAAAGGTGTCAAGGGACCAGCAGATCGGGCGGGAAAAGCGGTTCAAGCGGCGGGACAAGCACGACAACCTGTTCGTTCAGATAATTGCGCAGAAGCGGAAGCCCGGCGGAAAGGTCCCAGGCGATCCCGTCACGGGCAAAGGCGACAACCCCCTGGCTGAGAAAAAGAATGCCGAACAGCATGGGAAGTCCAACCTGGAGGACGAAAAAGAGGGCCAGCCCGGTCCTGCGGCCCCAGGCACGGTTCAGCCGCACAAGCCTTCCATCCTCCCTGTCACGCAAAATGCGCCAGAGAGGCAACAGAGCCAGAACCAGTGCAAAAACGCCCATGAGAAGGACTCGGTTCATCCCCCCTCCCAGCCGGAAGCGTTGGCAAACGCAATCAGTTTTCGCTGAGGAAATGCCGTTCGTACATATCCTCCAGTTTCTGCAGGTGAAGGCTTTCATCGTTGCCGATGCGTTCAAACAGGGGAGCCATGGGGGCGCCGGCACAGCCCTGTGCCATGCGCCGGTAAAAATCGAGGGCGTTTTTCTCAAGGTGAATGGCGTAGGCCAGAACATCCCGGGGGCCCGAATCGGGGGCCAGCTCCTTTTTGGTCAGAACGTAGTCGAGATTCATGGTTGGCACCGGCCTTTCCAGAGCGTGCCCCCCTTCGATGCTCCCTTCCACCAGGGCCTTCTCGAGGGCGTATTTGTGCTCAAGCTCCTCCAGGGCCATGTCCCGGAGCAAACTGCGGGCGCCTTTGTCCTTGACGGTCAAAAGCCCCCTGAGATAGTGCCGAAAGCTCTCGTTTTCCATGTCGATGGCCATTTCGAGAGCGGCTTCATAGGTGTGGCAGACAGGAGCGTTGCTCATGAAGTCCATCCTTTCGATAGGTTTCAGTAAATAACAATATAACCATGCTTTTCAGCAATGCGGGAGATTTCCAGTACATCCTGGATGCGATACTCCTCCCCGTCGAGGCGAAAGACATAGCCGCCCTCCGGCTGTTCTTCCGCAAGGGCGATCAGGGATTCAAAGGTCGCGGTCTTGACAGTTTCCATATGACAGCCTCAAAACTCCTTGAAAAAATTATA
>CAZCUR010000002.1:0-59080 GCA_964501815.1 uncultured Geothermobacter sp. | reverse complement strand
TTATAGCCTGTCGCCAGGCAGTTTGGTGGCCCACTCCATGTCAGCGCAGCCTATGCGCCGATAATCTTCACCAGAACCCGTTTTTTGCGCCGGCCGTCAAATTCGCCGTAAAAAATCTGTTCCCAGGGGCCGAAATCGAGCCGGCCATCCGTTATGGCGACAACAACCTCCCTTCCCATCAGGGTGCGTTTCAGGTGCGCGTCGCCGTTGTCCTCGCCGGTCAGATTGTGGCGATAACGGCTGAGGGGTTCGTGTGGCGCCAGCTCCTCCAGCCAGCGTTCAAAGTCCTGGTGCAGCCCGCTTTCGTCATCGTTGACAAAGACCGACGCGGTGATGTGCATGGCATTGACCAGACACAAACCCTCACGCACACCACTGTCCCGCACACAATCCTCGACCTGTCTGGTAATATTGACAAACCCGCGTCTCGATGGCAGCTGAAACCAAAGTTCTTTTCGATAGGATTTCATGACACTCCTTTCCAACGGCAAATGGAGAGGTTGCCTTTGTCTGGGCAACGTGCTATATGATGCGGCCCTGTGCCTGGCAGCACAGCCGGCCCCTGCAGCCTATGAAAAAAATTTTCAGTCTGACCCTCATCATTCTCCTGGTCGTTCCGGCCCTCATCAGCGGATGCCGTGACTCAGCCCTGCGCGGCCGGCCCAGTCTTCTTATTCCACCCAAAGTGGCCGCGCCGGACGACGTGGCCGGGTTGCGCCAGCTGTTTGCCGAGCTCGATTACGACCTGACCACTCTGGACCAGGGCGTGCCCCCTCTGGTTCTGGAGTCCCTGCCCGCCGACATGGGGCAAATCCCCCAGGCGGCGGAAAAGAAACGGCTCTTCTATCTCGCCCTGTTGCCCATGGCTCTGATGGTCAACGAGGAGATCCGGATCGAACGCAAGCAGTTGCAGGCGCTTTTGCACAGCCTCGACTCAGGCCAGCCCTTGTCCCATGCCGGCCAGGCCTTTTTGGCCAGCCTGATGCAAAAATACCGGCTCAATGGGGACCCGCTGGCAGACAAGGACGTACGGGCCGAATTGCTCCGTCGTGTCGACACCATCCCCGTCGACCTGATTCTGGCCCAGGCGGCCCATGAATCCGCCTACGGCACCTCGCGTTTTTGCCAACGGGCCAACAATCTCTTTGGCGAATGGACCTTTACCCCCGGAACCGGTCTGGTTCCGGAAGGCCGTCCCGAAGGGGCCCGGTATGAGGTGAGGATTTTCCCCAACCTGCTTCAATCCCTGAAATCCTACGCGCGCAACCTCAACAGTCACTGGGCCTATCAATCCCTGCGCCAGCGCCGGGAGGAACTGCGCCGACAAGGCCTGGTTCCGAGTGGTCTGGAGCTGGCCGCGGGCCTGTCCCTCTACTCAACCCGCCGGCAGGACTATGTGGATGATATCCGCCGACTGATTCGCAGTCACCGTCTGGAACAGCTGGCGGCTGCGGAATTGAGGCCGCTGCGCAACCGCCGTCACTACGGACGTCCTCAGCAAATGGTGGCAACCACTCAGTAGCCGTTCTCGGGTATCTCCGGACGAATCCACAGATGGCTGTACCAGTACCAGCCGCCGTTCCGCCCCGGCGCCGTCAGGGTGTATTTGCCTCGCCTGCCGGAAAGGGGCCTGTCCGCCCGGAGCCGAAGTCGTCCCCGTTTCCGGTCTATCCACGTGATGTTCCCCCTTCCCTGCCCGGCGACATAACAAGCCAGCTGTTCGACGATCAGATTGTCCGGTTTGACAACCAGCTCGAGAACCGGAGGATTGTCGCGGGCCAATATCGGCGACTCGGGCTCAACCGCCACAACCGGCAAGGGCTTCATGGCAAGTTTGTCCCGAAACGAGGCGGTCCCGGCATAGGGCCCGCCCATGGGGAAACGGGGCAGAGCAAAAAGGTCGCTGCCGGCGTGGACAACTCCGGACTGCTGGGCCACCGCAGCACGGAACCCCATCTCACGAACCAGCCTCTTCACATCGGGATCAAACTCGCCATAAGGGTAGGCGAACAGATCGGGGACGCGCCCCAGATGACGGCGAAAAGCTTCCTGGGATTTTTCCAGATCCTTGCGCAGGCGTTCAAGCCAGCTTTGACGGGTCTCCCCGGCCTTTCTGTTGACCATGTGCGGATGGGAGGCGGAATGATTGCCGATTTCCACCCCCTGCTGCTGTAAGGCGGCCAGTTCTTTCCAGGTCAGATAACTCCGCCCGCCTACCGAATCGGTATTGACAAACAGGGTCACGGGAAAACCGTATTCACGCAGCAGCTCAAAGGCCTGCAAAAAGCTGCGAAACCCGTCATCCACCGTGAGAACCGCGAGGTGCTGCTCACCCAGGCGGCCTTCTTCAAGCAGCCGGACCAGCTCGCCGAGGGGAACAACTTGAATCTTGTTTTTCCTGAGAATGTCCAGATGGTTGCGAAACGTTTCCACATCGACATTGGTGCTGGCGTGCGCCGATTCACCAAAACGATGGTAGATGAACAGGTTGGCCTGCCCCCCATCGGCAAAGACCGTCAGGGGAGAGAGCAGAAGGGCCAGCAACAGACCGAACAGACGAATCATGCCTGGGATTTTTGCACCTGGGTGCGCAGATACTTGCGAATGGCGTTACGGGCCCGTGGGGTGATCGCCCATTCGAGCCATTTGGGCAGAACCTGTGGAACTTCGGCCCGTTCGATTTCGACCTGGTCCCCATCCATCAGGCGCGCTTTGAGCAGGCGCGTCTTGCCATTGATGCGGGCCCGGAAAGCGTGCAGTCCGAGTTCCTCGTGGATGTCGAAAGCGAAATCGAGCACGCCGCTGCCTTCCGGCAGAATGCGGGGCTCCCCACGGGGCGTGAAAACCCGAATCTGTGACGAAGCCAGCCTGAGACTTTCGGTGTCGATGGCCGACTCCCCTTCCATCAGCGACGTCATCAGTTTGCGGAAATTTTTCAGCGGAAAATCAAAACCGGGGGCGAGCACTCCGGCTTCATTGAAGCGGGCGAACTTGCGTGTGGTGATTTCCACCCGCAACCGGTATTCTCCGGCCTGCACGGTGGTCTTGAGTGCCTGATATCCATGCCGGGACATGGTGTAGAGATGATCGCGCAATTTTCCGGGAATGGGGGCAAACAGACTGTGCAGGATACCGAGAGCAAGGTAGGCATCCATCGCCCGGTCGACCTGGATGTCCAGGGTGTACAGGGATGCCAGGCCACGACCGGCATCCCGGGCTGCGCCAACAGAGAAAGGCCGCCACCGGTCGACCAGCCTTGTGGACAGCTTGTGATGTTCGAAGCTGCCTGCCAGGGCCGCGCGTATCTGACGCAATCTGGGTCCGGCTTCCACCTTGACCGCCTCGAGAGCCTTGCGATACCGGGTCGCCCGTCCCGGATAGATCGTTGTCAAAGCGAGGGATTCAAGCTCCGCCGCCACCATCCCCATTCCCAGGTGGCGCGCCAGAGGGACATAGACCTTCCGGGTTTCCTCGGCAATGCGCTGCTGTTTTGCAGGAGCCAGGGCCGAAAGCGTGCGCATATTGTCGATGCGGTCCCAGAACTTCAGGCAGAGAACCCTGATATCCTCGATGGCCGCCAGCAGTTGCTTCCGGTAGGTTTCAGCCTGCAGAGCCTCGCGACTGAGCCGGTCGTCTTCAACCTTGGTCAGTCCGTTGACCAGCAGGGCCACCTCAGCGCCGAAATTACGGTTGATATGTTCAAGAGAAAGGTCGGTATCTTCAACGACGTCGTGCAGGATGGCAGCAATGACCGAAGGGAAATCCATCCAGTAACGCGCCGCCATGTGGGCGACTCGCAGCGGGTGGAAAAAGTAGGGTTCTCCGGACCGGCGATACTGGCCTGAATGGGACTGGCGGGAGACCTCAATAGCCTTTTGCAGGTCGTCAATGGCGCTGTCGAGCCCTTCTTCGGTCATTTCCCCACCGTGGTGGGTGACCAGCAGCTCCATCATTTCATTGATCAGGCGCACTTCCCGCCGCTGATCATACTCCTGCAACTGATTCTTTGCCTGCGCGCTCACCTTGTCCCCCGGCAGCCGATGGGATTTTTCCTGCCATCTTAATAAATTGCAGCCGCCCGATAAACAAAAATTTCCGGACGGCTGCCCCTTCGCTGATTGGCCAGAAGGCCTTGATCCAGGTCGAACGCTCTTGTCTCAGCCGGGTGGCCAACCCATGTCCCGGCCACCGAGCAGATGAAAGTGGATGTGCCAGACCACCTGTCCGCCGGCCTGGTTGCAGTTGTTCACAACCCTGAAACCATCCTCGGCAAATCCCTTGTCATGGGCCACCTTGCCGGCGATCTGATAGATATGGCCGACCAGATCATTGTCGGCGCTGGTCAGGTCGAGGGTGGTGCGGATGTGTTTTTTCGGCACGATGAGATAGTGATGAGGCGCCTGGGGGTTGATATCCTCCAGCACCACGAGGCGGTCGTCCTGATAGACGAATTTCCCGGGGATGTCGCCACGAATAATTTTACAAAAGATGCAATTGTCCGGCATGAGTCTCCTCCTGGTTCTCCTGACGGCCTTGGTTCTGCCTGTCCAACGTTATCACATTCCAGCCTTCTTTGGCAGCCCGGCGCCCCAGACGATCATCATGACTGAACAAAACCACCTGATGGTCGACGGCAAGGCTTTTGAACAGTCGCAGGGCCTGCAACTGACGCTGCTGATCGATATGGACCAGGGCATCATCCACCAGCAAGGGCAGCCGTCTGCCACGCGACAGCATGTCAACCAGAGCCAGCCGCAGGGCCAGCCCCAATGCGTCCCGGGTCCCCTGACTGAACCGACCCGCGGGCCGCCAGCCCTTGCCCGCAAGGACCTCCACCTGAAAATCGGCGTTGAGGCGCAACTGCTGATAGCGAGCGTTGGTAAGCAGACCGAAATACCTGCCGGTACGTTCTGCGAACCGCTGCAGATAGTTCTCCTGGAAGGCGCGCACGGCAGCCCGCAACTCCACGGCCGCCAGAGTCAGAACGCGTTTGCGCCGCTCAAGGGCCGCGACCTCCTGTTCCTTGTCAGCCAGTTCCTCTTCAAGAACCACCCGGTCTTCAGCGACAAAGGCAAGTTCGGCTCTGCGTTCCAGCAATCGGGACCGCTCGCGTTCCAGGGCGGCAACCTGATCTCTCAGGCGGGCCAGGTTGTCCTCCATCAGCCGGGTGGAGTCACCGCCGCTCCCGTCTGGTTGAACATTCAGTTTTTCCAGACGTTCATCCACAACAGCCACTTCGCCCGCCAGCCTTCGGACGTCATGTTCAAGCATCTCCGGCTCAGGCAGGACATCCAGAGCACCCTGACATTCATGCAGACGGGCAAGAATATCGGCAATCTCCTGGCGGTTGAGAACCATCCGGGCCCTGAGTCCGGCCGGGACCTGAAAAAGGGTTTCCAGTTCTGCAAAGGCACTCCCTTCGGGAGCAGGCCGCTGACCGGTGTCGGTCCGGGGACGGGCAGCCAACAGCAGAAAAAAAAGCCCGGCCAGCACCAAAGCCCAGCCTGCCCCCGGAACCCATGTATCCTGCAGCAGCCGCAGAGACCACGCAGCCAGCCCGCCACCGCCGCACAGACACAAAAGCAACCCGGCAAAGAGATCAAAACGTTTGCCCCGGAGTCGGGGGACCTCTTTCCCGTCCGCGCTGTCGGCCCGGGCCAACTCCTCCTGGGCCCGATCCAGCAGACCGACAAGTCGCGGCAAATCGACGATATCAGGCTGGCTGCCGGCCTGAAACAGGGCTCCAAGCCTGTCAGTCAGGCGCACAACAGAGGCTTGCCAGTGACGGATTCGGTCCAGCTGCCGCTGACATTCAGCCATCTGTTCGGCCAGTCGCGTCCGCTCCTTCCGCAGAGGTTCCGCGCGCCGCCTTTGCTCCAGTTCGACTTCGGCCCGGGACAGGGCCTGCCGCATTTGCTGTCTTTCACTGTCGAGCGATCGCAGACGCTCCTCAATCTGAACGTACTCCTGCCAGGCCCCCCGACTTTTTTCCAAAGCGTCGCGCAGCCGATCCCGCTCCATCCGGGCCTGTTCCAGCAGGCGAGGTCGGTTTTTATCCCGCCCCCAGGGGTTGACCCGGGTTACTTCGAACAGGGCTTCACACAGTTCTTCCAGGACCTGATCGTAATGACTGTCTCCACCACCGGAAAGAATCGTCTTGATGCGTTCAGCCAGATCGGATTCAAACCCGGGCATCAAACCGCCCTGCCCCAGAAACACAGACGACCGGAACAGTCCGGCATCCCGAAAACCAATCAGGTCCTCAAGGCGGTCCAGATAGATTTCGCGCTCCTGGGACCGGCCTCGCGGGGAGGCCTTGCCCTCAAGCTGCATGCCGACCTGGTACAGGTCATCGGTTGTGTGCAGGCTGACCTCGTCGGTCAGCAGATCCCGGTCAACCACAACAGCCCCCTGGGCGGTTTCAAAATGAAGCCGGGCACGGCACTGGGAGCTGCGCCCCCAGGGGACATACCGCTTTTTGTCCAGCAGACCGAACAGGACGGCAGGCACAGCCTCCATAAGGGTCGATTTACCTGATTCATTGGGCCCCAAAACAAGGTTGAGGCCGCGCCGGAACTCGAAACGACGCCGCACAAAAGGCCCAAAAGAGTCCAATTCGACCGCCCGCAGAATCACAGTTCCTCCCTGCTGTGAAACCGCACCAGGATTTCCCTGAGGGCCTGATCGATTTCGGCCCGGTCGGCCTCTTCCGCGGCGTTGTCCCGCAGACGCTGAAACCGGCGAATCACCTCACCGCGCACAGATTCCTCCCGAGCCAGCCGGTCCAGGCGATCGAGCCGGAACCAGCGGGTACGGTCCACCAGGTCGAGATAAAAACAGGAGGGCAGACAGCGCTGACGCAGCGCGTCAAGGTCGAGCACACGGTCCAGGGTGCCTTCAAGGGTCAGCCGAACCAGGTCCCGCCCGCCTGCGCGTTCACAGATCAGAGCGGCAATGGCCATATCGTCCAGATCCGCTGCAAGTTCGAGCGACTCTTGGCGCAATTGCCGCTGCTGAACTTCAATGGGTTCCACGGCTGCGGTTCGATGGCCGACCCGGACCAGCAACCCGTAGCGCGGGCCATCCTCGCCAAACCGTTTTCCCTCAGGCGAGCCGGGATAGCAAGCCAGCAGACGGCCTCCTGCCTCCAGGGTTTGATAACGGTGGTAGTGCCCCAGGGCAACATAGTCAAGGTCCCACCCGACCAGGTCGCTGCAGGAAAATGGAAGATCCCGGCTGCGGTAATCCCATTCCGGGTTGCCAACCAGGGAACCGTGCAAAAGACCGACATGAATCCCCTGCCCAGGACGCCGTCGCATGGTTGTGGCCAGGGAAGAAGCGTCCTTGCCCTGCGGAATGGCGGCGTAGAGCCAAACGCGGGTCTCCCCGACCCTGACCTCCGTGACCCCGGAAGAGACAAGAAGAACAGCCCCGGGAAGCCGTTCGCTGTTATAGGGGCCGGACCTCCCGGTCTGCCAGTCATGGGTGCCAGGCAGCAGGACGGGAAGGATGCCGGCCTGAACCAGACGTTCGAGCTGGCCGGCAACGAAGGAAACAAGACCGCTCTCCGGGCGCGGGACATCGAAAAGGTCGCCACTGACCACGAACAGGTCGACACGACGTTCGAGCGCCACATCGATCAGCCTGCGGAACGTGGCGAGAAAATCCCGCCGCCTCTCTTCTTCGACCTCGCCCAGACCCGGAAAGCGGGCGCCCAGATGCAAATCGGCAGTATGCAGCAGACTCAGCACCGCGCTACTCACTCAGATAGAATTCCGGGTAGTAACAGACATTGGGGGAACAGGGGCTGCCGAAGCGGCGAGAATGGGCCGCGCGCGCCTGCCGGCGATAGCTGGTGAAATCGGAACAGGTGTCGGCCAACGCCAGAAAGTCGGCCGCCAGCTTGAGATTGGCCAGTTTCATTTTCAGGGGCGCGCCCCGCCCCACAAGTTTCAAACCGGCCACTCCGGCTTTTTTGAGATGAGGGATGGCACAAAGCCCGCACCCATGGCGACGGTTGCTGTGAGACCAGCTTTGCTGGCGGTTGACAGCAGCTATCAAACCAGTTGAGGAATTTTCAGTTAATGGTTTGATTTCGTAGGGAATTTCACAAGGCCAAATCTTGTCGGGGCTGCTGTGATGAAAAGTGCAGAGCCCTTCGGTGTTGGGGCATTTGCCCACCAGCAAAAAGGCATCAAAGGCGACCTCGGGCACGTCCCGAACAACCTCGCCCATCTCGGCGACACTCAAATGGCGCGGCAGGACGATTCTGTCGATGCCCAGACGTCGGTAAAAACGGACGGCACCGGCATTCCCCAGATGGGCCAGGGTGCTGGCATGATACTGCAGCCCCCCAAACCTGTCTTTCAGCTCCCTCAGCAAGCCGGGATCAGCGAGAATAACCCCTGCGAGCCCGGCCCCGGCCGCCCGCTCAATCAGATCGAACAGCAGCGGATGCTGGTCGTCGGTGTAAAAGGGGCTGTTGAGGGTGAGAAAAAAGGGAACCTCGGCAGCCCGGGCCTTTTGAACCGCTGCAAGAAAATCCTCCAGCGAATCGAACTGGGCCCCGGCAAAGGTACGCTGGTTGGTGGACGCCAGCAGCCCATAGCCCTGCCACTGCGGTGGCACAACCCCGCCGTAAAGCTCATCGGCGCCGGCCGCTATCAGCGCTTCAACGTCCTCGAGTTTATCCACCGGACTGATCAGTCTCATGACCGTTTTTTCCAGACATGCTCCCGGCGCCAGTCCCACCAGTCGCCACCGGGGGTCGCAGTAAGGGTTTCTCCGACCACCACCAGCGTCAGAGCCGGCCGGGGGTTGTCACCCGACAGGTTGAAGTAGTCCCGGTCGCCGACCTGGGCGACGACGCCGTCCAGATCCGAGACGATCACCTCCTCACCGGGCAGGCCAATGCGGTGCAGCAAAGCGATCGGGACATTGCCGCCGTACCCGCGGCGCAAACGGGCCACCAGGTCCGGCAGGGGGATGTTGTTCATGAAGATGACCAGGGTCACACCCGGACGGGCCAAATCCTCCAGCGTCGGCGCGTCTTTACCATCCCCCAGAGTACGGGGCGAAGCAATGACGGCCCTGTTGCAAACCCCGGGGAGATCCAGAGTTTTGCGCAGCAGGGCGGAGGCGGCGTTCACCGTCCCGACTCCAGGTATCACCCGGACAATATCCCCCAGCTCATCGATAAACGGCTGGAAGGGGGAATAAAAGGTCAGGTCCCCCGGCACCAGAAACGCGACGGGGGTGGAGCGCGCCTGGCGTCTGATACGCTCAACCAGTTCGGCAAAACCATAGTCAAAGGGGATTTCGACCTGTTTGCCTTTGAGATACCCGGCAAAGGTCTGCTCAAAAGGCTCCGGTGCGTAAACCACGCCGGCCCCAGCCAAAGCCCTGGCCCCGGCCAGGGTGAGCAGATCCGGATCTCCAGGGCCGGCACCGATAAAAAAAACCTCAGGCATCAGCCTCCTCCGGACGTTGCAGATAAAGGAGAAATTCCCGATTCCCCTTGGGTCCGGGGATGGGGGACTCAATATGTCCGAAAACCCGCAACTTCAATTCCTCCGCGACCCGGACAACATCCCTGAGGGCCTGCTGACGCAGCTGCTCGTCTCGAACCACTCCCCCCTTGCCGACCCGGCCCCGACCGACCTCAAATTGCGGCTTGACCAGGGCGATGATATCGGCGGGGCGCCGCAAATGCCTCAGCGTAGCCGGCAACACCTTGGCCAGGCTGATAAAGGATGCGTCGATAACGGCCAGGTCGGGCAACGGTTCCAGGGTGCCGGGTTCGAGGTGCCGGATATTGGTCCGCTCCAGATTGACGACGCGCTCATCGTTGCGCAGGGACCAGGCAAGCTGTCCATAGCCGACATCCACGGCGTACACCCTTTGGGCACCATGCTGCAGCAGACAATCGGTAAAGCCGCCGGTCGAAGCCCCGACATCCAGAGCGATACGACCGGCTACCGTTACCGGAAAAGCCTCAAGACCGGCCGCCAGCTTCAGTCCGCCGCGACTTACGTAAGGGATATCCTCTCCTCTGACCCGCACCGGGGCGTCAGGCGCGACGGCATGTCCGGCCTTGTCCACCGGTCGATCCGCCACCAGCACCCGCCCGGAAAGAATCAGAGCTCTGGCGCGTTCACGCGAGCCCGCCAGGCCCCGGTCCACGAGCAGTTTATCGAGTCTGATCTTGCCAGAAGCCATGAATCCGTCTGTCATCTCCAGGGTTGGCGGCACGTTATCACAGCCTGCCCCCTGCGACAATATCCGGACGCGGAAAGAAAAAGTCCTGATTCCCGTGGAGAAAAATCGGCACGAATGTGTTATGAATTTATGTCAGGGGTCCGATACGGACAGTATCACGTGCAAGCGCGGGAAAGGCAAACAGGGCCATGCAAAAACAGATTCTGGTCATTGATGATGAGGAAAGCATCCGGTTCACCTTCAAATACCTGCTCGGTGACCAGGGTTATCTGGTCGAGACCGCCGGCTCCTCGGACGAGGCACGGCAAATGATCACGCAAAAAAGTTACGATCTGATCTTTCTCGATCTGCTGCTGGGGCTGCATTCAGGCCTGACCCTGCTCAAGGAGATTCGCGAACAGCTTCCCCAAACGCCGGTCGTGATGGTTACCGGAGCTCCGGATGAACAGACCATTTCCGAGGCCATCCGCACCGGTGCTTTTGCCTACATTCCCAAGCCGGTCCGCCAGGACACCCTGCTGACCATGGCCGAAAAAGCGCTCGCCTACCGGTCCAGTCTGACCGAAACGTCGTAGCGCGACATGGCGGCATGACTTTTGAACTAGCAACCCCACACGACAAGGCAAACCTGCACCCGTTAGCGACCTGACAGGATGTGACAGCCATGTGCGCACTCGACGCCCGAACTCTGTTCAACCAGCTTCCTGTTCCCGCATGGATAGAGGACCTCTCCGAGGTGCGCAAGCTTCTGCATCGGCTGAAAAAGGAGCATTCCGTCGAAAACTGGGAAGCCTTTTTCGCCGAGCATCCCGATATTGTCAGACAATGCGCCTCGCTGGTGCGCATCATCGATGTCAACCGTCAGACCTTGCGCCTTTTTGGCGCCCGCAGCAAAAAACAGCTGCTTGCCAATCTCGACAAGGTTTTCACCGAAAACAGTTACAGCGCCTTTGCCCGCGAGCTGGCACAACTGGCCTCGGGGGCAACCGAACTGCACACCCAAGGGGAAAATCGCACCCTGCGCGGTGAAGTCATCCACCTGCAGCTCAAAGGCACCCTTCCCCCAGGCCAGCGCCGCAGCTGGAAGGAAATCCTCGTCGTCACCATCGATGTCACCCGGGAAACCCTTGCCGAAGAAGGCCTGGCCCGCAACCGGGAAGAGCTGGGGAGTTTTTACCGCAGCACCCCCATCCCCTATCAGTCCCTGAATGCCGAAGGCCGGTTTCTCGATGTCAACCCGGCCTTCGAAAGGATGCTCGGCTACAAGCGTGAAGAAATCCTGGGCAAACCCGTCGCGGATCTGCTGACCAGCGAATCCAGGAAACTTTTGCCGGACCGCTTCTCCGAATTCATGCGGACCGGCAAGGTCGACGGTGCCGAGTTCACCATGATCAGCCGGGACGGCCAGAAGGTCGATGTGCGGGTCGACGGCCGGCTGGAGAGGGACCCGAAAAGCGGACGCCTGCGGACCCATTGCCTGTTGCATAACATTTCCGAACTGAAGCAGCATCAGCAGGCGCTCAGTCAGCAAAAACGCAACTATCAGCTGCTCTACGACCAGTTCCAGGTCCTTTTCGACGGCATCCCCGACCCCTTGATCCTGCTGACGCCCGATTTGAAAATCAGCTGGGCCAACAAGGGGGCTATCAAAACGGCAGGAAAAAGCCTCGACCTGCTGTTGCAAAGGCCCTGCGCAGACCTGCACGAGGAGTGCAATCTCCCCTGCGATGTCGAAATGGTCCGCACATGTCTGGAAACCGGCGAACCGGCCCACTCCCTGGTCGGCACTCCCGACGAGCGGTCCTGGGGGCTGCGCGCCTTTCCGATCCACGACACCGGCGGCCAGGTGATCCAGGTGATGGTTCTGGCCCATGATGTCACCGAAAAAATCCGCCTGCAGGCGCAAACGATGCGCACCGGGCAGCTGGCCGCCCTGGGCGAACTGGCGGCCGGCGTCGCCCATGAAATCAACAATCCGATCAACGGCATCATCAACTATGCCCAGATTCTTATCAACAAGGCGGCCAAGCAGGGCGAAACCAATGAAATAGCGGAACGCATTCTCAAGGAAGGAGACCGGATCGCCACCATTGTCGGCAATCTGCTCAGTTTTTCCCGAGACAAAAAGGAGGAGCCCAGGCCGGTGGCCCTGCAGGATATCATCCAGGAAGCCCTGACCCTGTGTGAAGCACGTCTGAAAAAAGACGGCATCAGCCTCAAGGTCGACATCCCGAAGGACTTCCCCTGCCTGCTCGGGCGCCACCAGCAGCTGGAACAGGTTTTTATCAATCTGATCAACAATGCCCGCTATGCCCTGAACGCCAAATATCGCGGCACCCACCCGGACAAGCGCCTGACCATCAGTGCCAGGGTCGGTCCGACAGACGACCAGGCCACCCTGATCGTCGAAGATCTGGGGACAGGCATTCCGCAACACCTGCTGAACCGGATTCTCAATCCTTTCTTTTCCACCAAACCACAAAATGAAGGGACCGGTCTCGGGTTGAGCATCTGCCATGGCATCATTCAGGAACATGGCGGCACCCTTGACTTTGAAAGTGAGGAAAACGCCTATACCCGGGTCATCATCACCCTGCCCCGGGTCAAGGACAACTGAACGAGACCATGAATCGACGTATTCTCTGCATAGACGACGAAGAGAGCATCCGCGTTACCTTCCGGGCTTTTCTCGAGGATGAAGGCTACAGTGTCGATACCGCCGCCTCGGCGGATGAGGCATTGAGCAAGCTGGCCGACAAGACCTACGACCTGATTTTTCTGGACATCATGCTCGGCCCGCATTCGGGCATCAATGTCCTGAGGGTTATCCGCAAAAAGAAAATCAAGGCCCCGGTCATCATGATAACCGGGGCTCCGGAAGTGGAAACAGCCGCCGAAGCGGTGCGCCTGGGGGCGTTCGATTACCTGTCCAAGCCCGTGCGTCAGGAAACCCTGGTGCGCCTTGCCAAACTGGCCATCACCCACCTGGACCTCACCCGCCAGAGAGAAGAGTATCAGGCCCACCTCGAAGCGATCTTTCAGTGCATGCGTGACGGTATCCTCACCGTGGACAGGCAACTGAGAGTGCAGGAAATGAACGGGGCCGCCCACGAACTGCTGGGGGTCGCCGGCGAGGTCTTCGGCGAGGCCCTGGAGGGCATTGGTCCCGTCGGCAAGGTCTGCGCGGAGGTCATCTCCCAGACGCTGGAGTCGCGCCGTCCGACCGAACGTCGACGTGTTGAGTTCCCGGCCAGCGGAACCGGCGGCCACAAGGTCCTGACCCTGCATGCGGCGCCGCTGGTTCTCCAGGGCAACCATTTCAGCGGCGCCGTTTTGTCCCTGCGGGATGAAACCCCCATGGTGAACCTTGAAAACACCCTGCGCCAGCAGCACCGGCCCGACAACATGATCGGCAACTGCCCGGCGATGCAAAAGCTCTACAAACTGATTCACTCGCTGGCATCGGTGGACACAACGGTGCTGGTCACCGGGGAATCGGGGACCGGCAAGGAGCTGGTCGCCGAAGCGTTGCACCGCATGGGTGACCGCAGCAAGGGACCGTTAATCAAGTTCAACTGTGCCGCCCTGCCGGAAAACCTGCTGGAAAGCGAATTGTTCGGCCATGTCAAAGGGGCCTTCACCGGGGCTGTCAGCAACAAAATCGGCCGTTTTCAGAAGGCCAGCGGGGGAACCATATTTCTTGATGAAATCGGAGACATCTCGCCCGCCATGCAGGTGCGCCTGCTGCGGGTGCTGCAGGAAAAGACCATAGAACGGGTCGGTGATTCAACCCCTGTCAAGGTCGATGTCCGGATTGTCGCCGCCACCAACAAGGACCTGCTGGAAAAGGTGCAGACGGGGGAATTTCGGGAGGACCTCTACTACCGGCTGAATGTCGTCAATCTGCGTCTGCCTCCCTTGCGGGAACGGGATGGCGATCTCGAGCTTTTGGTGGCCTTTTTCATCGACAAATTCAATGCCCGCTTCGGCAAGCAGATTCAGGGCGTTTCGGAACAGGTCATGACCATTTTCCGCAACTACAGCTGGCCCGGGAATGTCCGTGAACTTGAACATGCGCTGGAACATGCCTTTGTTCTTTGCGATGAAAATCTCATCTCCACCAGCCACCTCTCCGCCGACCTGTTGGAAAAGTGCCGGGCCAACCCTGTTGCCCCGACCAGCAGCACCAGGTCCTTTCGGGACGACAAAGAGGCCATTATCGAGGCTCTGGAGCGGGCCGGCGGAAACAAAACCCGCGCCGCCCAGCTGCTCGGCATGAGCCGCCGCACCATCTACCGCAAAATCCAGGAATACGGGATCTGACACCAGTCGGACTGTGCACTGTGTCATGACACACTGTGCCATGACACAGTGCACACCTGTGGCACACTCGAACAGCTCCCCGAGGCGCACTGTGCCCCCCTCCCCTTTCCTCTCTGCCCGGTCTGGGGTTGCCTCATCCTTTTTTATCAGAGACCGAAAACCCGCACATTTCGCCTTCTTGCATCCAGCCCTCCAGTGTGCGTCTTCAAAATTTTGACTGCCGCCATCCGGTTGGCACTCTTTTTGACATAGAAAGGAGCCAACATTCCGACAGTTCACTTTCACAGGTACAAAGGAGGCAACATGTTCCGGAAATCAGACGGCTTCGAAGGCATCATCGGAACCTCCCTGCGCATGCAGAAACTCTTCCGGATCATCGACCAGGTGGCCGACGACGGTGACAGCACCGTGCTGATTCAGGGCGAAAGCGGCACCGGCAAGGAGCTGGTCGCCAGAGCCATCCACGCACGCAGCCCGCGCCGCGAGAAGAATTTCGTGCCCGTCAATTGTGCCGCCATTCCGGATGACCTGCTGGAAAGTGAACTGTTCGGTTATGTCAAGGGAGCCTTCACCGGCGCGACCCAGAACAAAATGGGCCGGATACAGTACGCCGCCGGGGGCACCCTGTTCCTCGATGAAATCGGTGACATGAAACCCTCACTGCAGGCCAAGCTGCTCCGGGTCCTGCAGGAAAAGGAATATGAGCCGGTCGGCGGCGTCAAACCGGTACCGGTCGATGTTCGCATCGTTGCCGCAACCCACCGTGACCTGGAAAAACTGGTGGCCGAAGGCAAGTTTCGGGAAGATCTCTACTATCGCCTGAGCGTCATCCCCCTGCAGATTCCCGCGCTGCGCGACCGTCGCGAAGACGTACCGGTTCTGCTCAACAGCTTCTGCCGGGTTTTCAATCGCGGCAAGCGCAACCCGCTCAAAGGGTTTACCGATGAAGCCGTGCGCGCCCTGACGACCTACCCCTGGCCGGGGAATGTGCGTGAACTGGAAAACCTGGTTCAGCGTCTCGTTGTCCTTCACGGGGGAGAAACGGTCGATGTCGCGGATCTGCCGGCAAAATATACCGCCCACCTGGCCGCCCAGCCTGCGGATAACCGCATGGCGACCTCCCCGGGCACCGTCGTGACACCTCTGAATGTTCACGAAGCCATCTGGAACGGGGATGGTGTCGATTTCAACGATCTGGTCGACGGCATCGAAAGGCAGCTCATCAGCCAGGCGCTGGCGCGTACCGGCGGTAACAAAAAGGAAGCCGCCAGACTTCTCAATCTGAAACGCACCACCCTGATTGAAAAAATCAAGAAAAAACAAATCGATGTCGGCATGGGGGTTCAGCACGCCACCTGCGCCTGACTTTCCTCCTCCTTGGGTGCAACAGAACAAAGGGCTTCGGTTGTCGACCGAAGCCCTTTGTTCTTTCGTCCTTTTCCCGATCCGTCTCAGGCAGCGTATTCGCGCAATTTGCTGCTGATGCAGTCCGGCGCGGCGGGTGTGACCAGAATGTCGCGGATGCCATATTTGATGGCCCGCAACACCATGCTGCGCGTCCAGTTGGGACCTGCGGCAATAACAGGAATCCTGTTTTGCACCAGCGCATGAATGCGGATAGCGGCAGCCAGGCCCTTCTCCCCCACCTCTTCCATCACCAGCAAAACCAGTTTCACCTCGGGGTCAGCCAGCAACTGTTCCCCATCGGGGGCCGCCAGGGTTGAACGCCGGACCACAAATCCCAGTTGCGCGGCTGCATCGGCAAAGGCACTGCCCAGATCGGCATCATTGCAAAGCAGCACCACAACGGGTTTGCCCTCCGCAGCCGCCGGAGCCCCCTCAGGCTGCTCTGTGTCCGTTTCAGCTGTTTGGCTCTGTTCGGCTCCGGGTTCTCCCTCGACCGGTTCTTCAGCCAAAGGAAAGGCCTGAACCGGAAAACACCAGCGCAACGGGCCGATCGATTCGCCGGCGAATTCTCCCTCGGCCTCGATCAGCAGATACTCGCCGTCGGCTATGGGAGAAGAACCGGCCGCAGCTTCAAGGGGATCTAACTGCTGCAAACCGGTTTTGACAAACCGAACCGGGTCCTTTTTGCACTGGTCCTTGAACACCGAGGTAAAGACCCCGGCGATGATATTGACCAGTTCCCCGAAAGCGTCGCTGTCTTCCTCACCGAACTCCCCGCTGGCCAGTCGGTTTTCCATTTCGGCATCGGGCAGCATGATCAGGGTTCCGCCCAGTCGAATGGCAGCCCGCAGCGGCGCCAACAGATAGCCCGGGTGCTTGTCCTCCGATTCAAGCTGCATTTCACTCAGCACCATCTGGCCGTCGAGTCCGGCCAGGGTCTCATGGTGAGGTACGACCCGGACTTTGGCGCCCTTAACGGCAAAGTTCTGGCCCAGAAAGCCGGTCACTTCGGCACCAACACGGTTGGCCGCCAGTTTGAGGATGTTGCCAAGAGCCGCCAAAGTCATGGTTCCCGGGCTTTTGGCGCTTTTGTCTGCGGCCGCATCCTCCGTGTTTGTGTCCTGTCGGGTTTCGGTTTCGGAACCGGCCGGGCCGGCGTCGCCCTGGTCGCCGGTCGGTTGTGGTCCGGCTTCGTCGGCGGATGGTGCTGATTCGCCGGTCTCCGCAGCTGCTTCGCTCTCCTGGCCGGCAAACAGCTCCTGGGGAAAGACCAGGGCCAGAGGTCCGGCAAAGGCATTGCCGGCCAGTTCCCCGCTGGCTTCCAGTACGACAAGGTCCCCTTCCGGTATGGGACCTTGCCCCCCTGCGGCCACCTCCAAAGCGTCAACCATTTCGACGCCGGTTTTGACCATGCGGATTTTATCCGGATAGATCTTTTCAAACAGCGCCGACAGGACCCCGGTCAAAACGTTGATGATTTCCCCGAAGGCATCCTGGGCCTCATCGCCGAATTCCCCCGAGGAGATCCGTTCCTGAATCTCCTCCTCGGGCAGCATAATCAGGGTGCCCCCCAGGCGCAGGGCGTCCTGGAGCTGGGCGACACACCAGGCCTGACCAGGTTTTTCGCCTTCGACCTGGATGCTCGCCAGTACCAGCTTGCCCTCGCGCTGTTCAAAAAAGGCCTGCGCCTGCAGGGCATCCAGAGATTTGGTCTGGAGTGAGACATCCTGCCCCAAAAGCGCGCTCAGCTCTTCTTTGCCGCGTGATGGAAAAGCTTCCAGGATTTTTCTGGCAACATCCAGCTTGTCCATGTCGTCCTGTCAATCTAGAAGTTTCAGTTCTACCAGTATCTCGGCATCGTTGACCTGGAAAACCCAACCGTTCCAGCGCCCACCGGCGGGCAGATACACCTGATAACGCCCCCCGGAGAAGACCTGCGGGACAGCGATCTCTATGGACATGCCGGTATCCAGGAGAAAGGCCTTTACCCCTCCTGCCAGCATGTTGGCCACCTCTCCCACCAGATCCCGGATATCCTCGTCGGTTCCGTCATCATCCATCCCCAGCATGGCCTGGTAACATTGCTGCCCAAGCTCGCGGTTGCAATGGACTCCGAAAAGACCCCGCCGGTCCCCGACAAAGCCGACCAGGGCTGAAAACCCGTCCTCGAATTGCTCGGGGCGCTTTTCGACATCGCCTGCCACCCCCAGAGGCAAGGGGATCATTTCGGAGAAGATATCCGCCAGCGCACTGGAAACAGCCTCTCCGAAAAGGTCCTGAACGTTCTGGCATAGTTCGGCAGCGGTATTCATATTCGCCTCCACGGCCGTCCTCATGCGGCGACCGCCGAACTCTCGAGCTGAAGCTCGACCAGAAACGGGCCGCTATCGGTTTCGAAGCGCAAAACCCAAATGTCACGGTCTGCGGAACTGTCAATCGTGTAGTCGGGACCGGTCACAACGGACGGGATGGCCAGTTCGACTTCAAAACCTCTGGCGCTCAATTCGCTCTTGACACTGCCGGCCAGCATGTTGGCGAATTCGCCCATGGCATCGAACACATCCTCACCGAACTCTGCCACATCCATCCCCAACAAAAGCCCGGTCACGCCCAGGGCAACCGATTTGGGGCAGTGAATCGCCACCAGTCCCCGGCACGCACCCGCCATGGAAACCATGCTGGTCATATCCCGGTCAAAGGTCGCGGTCGGGCCGGTCCAGGCCTCACCGCCCGACACCGGCGCCATGAGCATGGTGTCAAAAATTTCCCGTGTCCCTTCAAGAAGGCATTGTGAAAATTCCACGGTTCGCTCCTCGTGCCGCAGTTCAACTTATACGTAATCTCCCAGGGTCGCCTGAATCTGGTCGGGCGTGAACGGTTTTTTCACACTCCCCTTGGCACCAAGGTTCAGGGCCTCGCGCAAAATATCGGACCCGGCTTCGGTGGTAATCATCACCACGGGAATCCCGGCGATGGCGGGGTCTTCCGACTTTTTGCGCAGAAACTCGACGCCGTTCATGTTGGGCATGTTGATATCACTCAGGATGATATCCACCTTGCTTTCGGCCAGTACATTCAGGGCCTCCTGCCCGTCACCGGCTTCGAGTATGGTTTCGAAGTCGAACCCGGCCTGCCGCAGGGATCGGGCCACGATTTTGCGCATGGTATTGGAATCGTCTACGATCAAAACTGATTTGCCCATGAAAAAACCTCCCTTGTCCTGTTTGGGGTTGATCAGGTTTGGCTGTCATTGTTCATGGCCGCATAGGCCTGCTGAAATTCTTCGGAAGCCGCCAGCATGATTTCCGGAAGCCGTTCTTCCCCCAGGTCGACATAGTTCCTGTAGCCAGGTTCGAGCTGATACTGCAGGCTGTCACTGCCGGTGCCAAAACCGGCCATCATGGCGAGGATATCGCCGAGATGGACGGCATAAACCAGGGGGCGCGCTTCCTCGGGCGCCTTGTCGGGGGTGTGGTGCCAGGCCACAGCCCAGTGGATCTGGTTGGGCAGGCGCCACTGGCGGGCCAGCTCCAGACCAACTTCGCAATGGTCATATCCAAGCACGCTGCGCTCGGCCTCCAGGTAGTCGGGAAGCTCGCCACAGGCGATATGACTGACGAACTGTTCGGCGCTGCCGCTGAGAAAATCGGCGATAATCGCCTTGCCGATGTCATGGAGCAGACCGGCGGTAAAGGCGAGATCAATGTCCAGCTCCTCCCGCACGTACCGGGCCACCTGCCGGGAGGCGAAGCCGACATAGAGGTCATGCTTCCAAAGCTCGCCCTCCTTGGCCAGATAGCCCGCAAGGGGCTGTTTCATCAGACGTCCGGCACTCTCGCCAAGGGCGATACAGGTCACCATGCGTTCGCCGAGATAGGTCACGGCGCGTTCAATGGTGGTAATGGGGGTCAAAAGTCCGTAGACGGAGGAGTTGACCACCCGCAGGACCCGGGCGGTCAGGGTCGCATCACATTTGATCACCTCGACTATGTCCTCAATGTCGTGTTCACGGGATGCGCACACCTGAAGCAGACGTTGGGCATGGACGGAAAGAACTGGAGCCCGGGCTATGGCTTTTTTGATTTTTTCGCGATTGTCTTCCATCGTTGGCTCCTCAGATTTTCCACTGCCCGCGCCCCGGACAGGAAACGATGACCTCTCCTGTACCGACCGGAACCACAACCGTGCGGCTGTAATTGCCGCCGACATCCTCGGCAATGGGACGAATTCCCTTCTCCCAGAGGATTTTCTTGGCGGCCAGAATATTGCGCTTGCCGATATTAAAGTTGTCTTCACACTTCATAACCGCCGCGCCCCCCGCCAGCTTGGCCACCCAGCGGGAGATATTGGCATTTCCACTGACCCGACTCATTTCCTGAATCAGCAGGGGAATACCGCTGTCGGCAAAATAGCCGGGCTTGTCCTGCGCCTTTTTGCCATTGATGGAGGAGTCGGGCAGAGCAAAATGAATCATGCCGACTGTCCGGGTCGCAGGATCGAGCAAAACCACGGCGATACAGCTGCCCAAAGCATAGGTCTTGATGCTGGCAGCCGGATCGCGCGATGCGCCATAGTCGCCAATGCCAAGGGTCAGGTCGGACATGCTGCGCCCCCCTTCACCGCTGCCGCAAGGGCCTGGGGAATGCGTTCCAGAGGCAGCTGCTGCTGCACGCCTCCCAGGCGAAACGCCTCCTTCGGCATGCCGTAGACAACGCTGGTTTGTTCGTCTTGGCCGATGGTTTTGGCGCCGGCACGGGCCATGGCCAGCAACCCTCTGGCGCCGTCATTCCCCATGCCGGTCAAAATGACACCGACCGCCCTGGCTCCGGCCACGGCCGCCACGGACTCGAACAGGACATCCACCGAAGGGCAATGTCCGTTGACCGGCTCGCCCGGCTGACAGGAAACCCGCAGCCCGTCCGGCTTGCGCACCAGCCGCATCTGCAGTCCGCCGGGCGCTATCAGCACCTGACCGGGCCGGACCGGGTCCCCGTCCACGGCTTCCTTGACCTGAAGCCGACAGCAACGGTCGAGACTTTCGGCGTAAAGGCCGGTAAATCCCGGCGGCATATGCTGGGTGATCACCACAGCGGGGAAAATTTCGGGCAACTGCGAAAGGACCTTGCGGGTCGCCTCGGTCCCTCCGGTTGAGGCTCCGATGGCCACAACCAGATCGGGCGCCCTCAAAACCGAGGGTTTTATGGCGACCGGCATGGGACAGGCGGCAGGCTTTTGCCGCCAGTGACTGACATCGATGGTGGCGGCCAACTTGACCTTGTCCCGCAGTTCGGCCAGGACACTTTCGAGGTTGGCTCCCACACCGCCCGGTTTGGCCACGAAATCGACGGCGCCGGCCTGCAGGGCCTCGATGGTAATCTGGCATCCGGCCCTGGTCAGGGAACTGACCATGATGACCGGCAGGGGATACTGGGGCATAAGCCGACGCAGAAATTCGACCCCGTTCATACGCGGCATTTCGACATCGAGGGTCATGACATCAGGGCGCAGTTTGAGAATCAGGTCCCTTGCCATGTAGGCGTCAACCGCTTCGCCGACAACCTCAATCTCCGGGTCAAGAGAGAGACCGCGGCTGAGAACCTGGCGGGCCAGGGCCGAATCATCGACGACAAGAACGCGTACCCGCCGCGGCATGCCTTACCCCTCCATTTTCTGATAGGCCGCCGGAATCAGGTACCGGTACAGGCTCTGGTTACGGGTCAGGGTTTCGGAATGGCCGATGAACAGGTAGCCATCCTTTTCGGTATGGCGATGAAACCGGGCGACAAGACGGTCCCGGGTCTGCTGGTCGAAATAAATCATGACATTGCGGCAGAAGATGATGTGGAACGGTTTTTTGAACGGGAAGGTTTCGTTCATCAGATTGAACCGCCGGAAGGTCGCATCCTGCCGCAGGGCATCGATGACCTGCCAGGTCCCATCCCCAAGATTGCGAAAATAGGTTTTCCGTAGTTTGTCCGGCAGGTGTTGCAACGCCTCGTCGCTGTAACGCCCCTCCCGCGCCACCGTCAGGGCCCGGCTGCTGATGTCGGTGGCCAAAATACCGGCCTGCCAGCGTCCATACTCGCTTCCCATCACCTCCCGCATCAGCATCAGCAGCATGTAGGCTTCTTCGCCCGTGGAACAGCCGGCGCACCAGATGCGCAGATCAAATCGCCTTTCTCGCCGCAGCCGATCCAGAACCGCAGGCAGGGCGGTGTCACGGAAGTAGTCGAAATGGTCCTTTTCCCGGTTGAAGTAGGTGTGGTTGGTGGAGATTCTGTCGACCAGTTCGCTCAGGCCCTTTTCACTGGTATCGTTTTTGAGATAGTCGAAATAACTGGAGAAATCGGCAAACCCATGTTGTCGCAGCAATTTTTGCAATCGCCCCACCACCAGGGATTTCTTCTGCTCGGTCAGGTTGATGCCGAAACGGTCGTAAACCAGCTGACGAATGCTCTGGAATTCTTCGTCAGTGATACGGTACATACCGCCGGCCGGCAGTGCGGCCGCAATGTTCGAACTGGCGACTGGGTGTGCCATCATACCCCTCCGGGACCCCTTTTCTTTCAGCCCTCCGGGCTGCTCTTGTACTTGTCAATCTCTTCGCAGCACAGCAGACGATCGACGTCGAGCAGAATCTTGACCTGGTCACCAACCTTGCCCATGCCCTGGATATACTGGCTGCTTTCGGACTTGGTTCGGGGCGGCGGTTCGATGTCCGCATCAGCGATATCGACGACCTCGTTGACCCGGTCAACCACCAGTCCCACGGTTTTGCTTTCAATGTTCACAACAACAATGCAGGTGCGTTCTTCGTAGGGGATTTCAGGCAGACGGAAACGCAGCCGCACGTCCATGACCGGGATGACATTGCCGCGCAGGTTGATCACCCCCTTGATGAAGGCGGGCATGTCGGGAACCTCGGTTATCGCCTGGATACCGATGATTTCCGTCACGTGGCGGATTTCAATGCCGTAATCCTCGTCGGCGATGTGAAACGTGAGGTATTTCCCCTTCAGACCGTCAACTTCCTCAACAGGGTTCAGGTCCAGATTGACAGCGCTGTTTTCCATGTTGCACTCCTTTTTGCTCCGTTGATTCGTATCCGTTTGGCCTTAGCCGGCCTGAGAATAGATCTGGTCCGGTTCGAGTTCGATACAGTCGCCCCTTTCGACAATGTCGATGAGACTACCGACATCCAGAATCAGGCAGACATCCCCATTGCCCAGGATGGTGCAGCCCGCGGCAACGTCCACATTGCCCAGATAATCGGACAGCCCCTTGATGACGGTCTGCTGCTGTCCGAGGATTTCATCCACCATGAGACAGACCCGGTCTCCCTGGTGTTCGAGAATCACCAGCACGCATTCTTCGAGGCGACGGGAGTCCGGCTCGATATCCAGCACGCGATGCAGGCGCAAAACCGGAAGGAAATTGTCCCGCACACGTACCAGTTCCTGACCATCCGGTGTGTGGGTCAGATTTTCGAGCAGGGGGCGGAAAATTTCCCGGACGGCTAGAAGCGGCAGGATACAGCGGGTCTTGCCGACCCGAATCATCAGTCCGTCGATAATCGCCAGGGTCAGCGGGATACGCAGGCGGATTGTCGTCCCCTCGCCTTTGGTGCTGTACACTTCGATCTTTCCGCGAATCTTTTCCAGGTTTTGCCGCACGACATCCATCCCGACACCCCGTCCGGAGATGTCGGTAATCTTTTCGGCGGTCGAAAACCCGGGCTGAAAGATCAGGTTGAAAACCGCCCTGTCGCTCATCTCGCTGCCGTCACCCTCGATGAGACCCTTTTCAAGGGCTTTGGCCAGAATCTTGTCGCGGTCGAGGCCCCGGCCATCGTCCTGTACGGTGATCCAGACTTCTCCTTCTTCATGGCGGGCGCTCAATTTGAGCTTCCCGGTTTCCGGCTTGCCGGCGGCTTGCCGCTCTTCGGGCGATTCCAGACCATGGTCGAGCGAGTTGCGCAACAGATGCACCAGGGGGTCGGAAATCTGCTCGATGACGGTCTTGTCGACTTCGGTTTCCTCCCCTTCCAATTCGAGGTCCACTTTCTTTCCGGTCTTGTTGGACAGATCGTGCACCAGCCGGATCATGCGCCGGAACAGCCCGGAAACGGGAATCATGCGGATCACCATGGCCATCTCCTGCAGTTCGCGCACTATCTTGCTCATCTGCTGGCTGGCCTTGCTGAAGTTTTCCAGTTCCAGCCCTTCAAGATCCGGGTTGTGTACCAGCATGTTCTCCGCAATCACCATCTCGCCGATGAGATTGATCAGCTTGTCGAGCTTTTCGAGATCGACGCGGATATCCTGCCGCTTTTGGGGCGCAGCAGGTTTGCGCACCGGGGCCGGCTTGACCGGTTTGGCCGGTGTGGCGGTACCTTGGGCGGCGGCCTTTTTCCCGGGCGCCTGCGCAGCGGCCTCTGCCTTTTTCTGTTCTTTTTCCTGTTTGGCCTGCTCCGCCGCCTCCTCAGCGAGGGCCTTGTCGATGGCTTCCCGGGTCGCAATCTCGCATCCGACCAGGGCTTCAATCAGCGGGCGGCTTTTGGTCCGCATCAGGGTCGCCATGGTGCCCATGGCCACGACCCCGCGCCGGACCAGAATATCGGCGATGCGCAACTCCTCCGGGTCCGGAAGGGGATCTTCGTCCCGCTTTGTCTCCCCGGTTTGCGGCCCGGGCATGACCTGCTCCAACTCGGCCAGAAGCCCGGCCGGGTCAACCAGGTTTTCCGTCCCCTTTTGCGCGACTTCGGCAACCGAGCCATTCAGCAGGTCAATACATTTGAGCAGGATTTCACAAACGGCCGGTACCGGCAGAGATTCTCCCTGGCGCGCCCGGTCGAGGGCCGATTCCATCCCGTGAGCCAGCTGCTCCATTGCGGCAAAGCCGGCAAAGCCGCAATTTCCCTTGAAGCTGTGAATATTCCTGAAAAGTTCCGAGACAAGGTCCTGATTTTCGGGCTCTTTTTCCCACTGCAAAACCTGCTGTTCCGCGGCCTGAAGCAGCTCTTCACCCTCCTGAACAAACTTGCCCAAAATATCGTCACCCAACAGGGCAAGGTTGGCCGCCTCGTTCCCTTGCTCCTTCGAGTCCGTATCATCGGTTGGGTCCTGGGAGCCTTCAGCCGCCCTTTTGGCCGCATCAATGGCCTGTTCCAGCTCCGCGGCGATAGCCTGCGCGGCATCCGCGGTCTCCTCATCGGTATAGGCGCTTTCTATCTGTTCAAGCGCCTCCCGGGCAAAATCGCAACTGCGGCACAACAGGTCGACATGGTCCGGCTCCAGCAGGATTTTCCCCTGGCGAATCAGATCGAGAAGGTTTTCCGCCTGATGGGCAACATGAGCGATGTTGTTCAGCTCCAGAAAACCTGCGCTCCCCTTCATGGAATGAAACAGCCTGAAAATGGCATTCATGGTCTCCGGATCGCCATTGGTCAGGGCAAAGACCTGACACTGGCGGCAATCGGCTTCGCTTTCGGCAAAAACACAACGCCCGGCGCCGTTACCGATATACCCTTCCTTCAACCAGCAGGCATCCTGACTGCTGCGCCCGTGACGTGGGCAGGACTCGTTGGTGCACCCCAGGGTCGCCCAGCAGTCGACTTTTTGACAGCTTTGTCCAAGCTCAATGATGGTCGGCTCGAGGTTGTCGAGCATATCCCGACTTTCCTGAATAAAGTCGTTGATGATTTCAATCTGGTCGTCGGTGATCTGGCTCATCGCATCCTCACTCGGCTGTTGATTCCCTCGCGACCATCAACAGGCAGGCTGATGGTCGTCGACCGCAATCGCTGCGTTCTGTCACATCACATATCGACCCGATCGCCCCGGGCTTTAACCTAAAAATTCCTTCCACCCTGCTTTTCTCCCTCCCTCCGGGGTTCGGACATCTCCCGCCCCTGTCAAAAGAATGTCCTGCCGCTTGCGCGCCAGCACAACGACCCTTTTTTCTTTATGAATTTCAACGACTTACAAATTGGCACGCCGCTGGCATTCAACCCGGTCGGAGGATTTGTAACCGATGATGAATCGTCTGACCGTCACATTCCCTGTTTTGCTCACGGCGTTGTGGTTGATGCTCGCAGGGCCCGTTTCTGCCGATGCGGCCGATGAGAACGCCAGACTGACTGCCGTTGAGGCCAAAAGTGACCTGGGCCAGACGCGTCTTGCTCTCGATTTCAACCGCATCCCGGCATGGGACCTCAGAACCCTGGGACAGAAACTGGAAATCCGTTTGAAAAACACCACCGCCGTCAGCGCCATCGGCTCTCTGCCCGAGGACGAACATATTGTCAAAACCTTCATCGCCCGCGACCACCACGATCTGGTTGTTTCGGTGCTGTTGCGCCGCATCCCGTCAACCGCGGTGGCAACCCCCAACATGCGGACTCACAGGTTAAGCATTGATATCCGCTGGACCGAGGGCGATACCGTGCGGCCCGCCATCGTATTCGACCTGCCGGGGGTGCCGAACTTCCGCAGAATCGGCCAGGAGCTCAAGGCGACCGGCCGTTACCAGTCCCCCTGGCAGGGGCGCTGGCAGGATTTTCTGACCGCCTCCCACACCCCCTTTGTCATTCTGCCCGCACCTGCGCTCTCCCTGCCCCTTCTGCCGCCACCGGACAGCCTGCGCGCAGAGCTTCGCACCGCCTGGCTGGCTGGGGACTGGGACGCACTCATTCATGCCGACGCAACCGATCTGAATGAAGCGGAACTGCTGGCATCCGCCGAGGCACTGACAAGGCGCGGCCGGTATCGGGAGGCGACAGAACGGCTCCTGGTCCTGGAAAAACGTTCGGAAACCTTAAGTGAAAAGATGCGCGCCAGGCTGGTCTACCTGAAAGCTGTTTTGCTGACCCTGACCAACCGGCCCTTCGAGGCCCGAGCCCATCTCGACGCCCAGCCCTTCTGGCCGGACGAATGGAACGAGGCCGTCTGGATTTTGCAAATCGAAGCCAATCTGGCCGCCAACGATGGCAACAGGGCGCTGGACCTTTTGACCGGCCGGGAGCCAACCCTGCCGGCCCTGACCACAGTCGCACGGCGCCGCAGGGCCGATGCCCTGGCCATGACCCATCACTACGAGCAGGCGTATGCGATTTATCAGGACATGGGTGTTCCCGAACCGGCCAGCCCCATGAGCCTGGCCCTGTACGCCATCACGGCTCATCAGACCGGCCGTCCGGAGCAGGCCCGCCACGCCTTTGCGCGCCTGGCCAAGAGTGAAAGACTGGATGAATCGAGCAAACTGTTGGCCCGTCTGGCCGGCTTGACCCTGAACCGCACCCGGGACGAGGTGATCGAGCACTTTGACGAGCTGCAGGATATCCGCTGGCAACAGCCGGAGAGCGAAGCCTCGCTGAGAGCGCTCATGCGCCTGACCGACATCATGGCACCGGCCAAAAACCAGCTCACCTGGCAGCAGCAGCTTCAGGCCTATGACACGATCGCCCAAAAGGCGGACAATCTCGACCTGAGAATGGAAGCGGCCATCAAGGTCGCGGTCATGCAGCATCTGGCAGGCCGGGACCGCGAGGCGGTCAAGCGCCTCGAACAACTTTTGCGCCGGACCCACCGCGGGCTGCTGCGCAACGATGCCGGCGCTCTTCTTTCCGAAATCCTGCCCAATGCCATCAATGCCTACCTTGGCGACGGGCAACCGCTGAAAGCTCTGGCCCTGGTCGAAAGGCACCGGGACCGCCTGCAACAGCAGCACATCTCCTGGGATTTTCTCGTTCGCATCGCTGAAACCTTCACCGAGCTGGAACTGCACCGGCGTGCCAACCGGATTTTCCTCTTTTTGTACGACCGGGCCAAAAATCCGACACACAAGGGAGAAGCGGCCCTGGCCATTGCCCAAAACTTCGCCGCCCTGGGGCTGTGGGAGGAAGCGCTCAATTACGCAGACCGTGCCGCCGGACATTTCCAACTTGAACAGAACCGCAACCGGGCCTACCCCCTCCAGCTTCAGGCGCGAATCAAAGCTTTGGGAGACGACAAGGCCGCAGGCTGGCTGGACAAGCACCCGGTCCCGGAAACAGCCCCGGCCCTTTCCCTGGCCGCCGAGTTTTGCTGGAAGCTGGGCCGGTTCGACCAGGTGGCCCGTCTGCTGGAGATCAAGGATTCCCTGAGTGACCTTTCAACCGAGGACAGGCTGCGCCTGGCCGAAGCCGCGTATCGCTCGAACCATCTGGATCTGGCCCAAAGCCATTTCCGGCAGCTCGCCCAAAACGACCGGTTCTCCGCACAGGCGCGGTTTCGTCTCGCACAGATTCTGGAAACCCGCAAGCAAAAGGATAAGGCGGCCGCCCTGTACCGGGAACTCGCGGAACAGACAGGCAGCGGCGGTCGGGTCTGGCAGGCCCTGGCCCAGGACCGCCTCAAAGAGCTGACTTTGTAAAAGGATTTTTGTCATGGCAGGCCCGACACTTTTCGACACAGGACTTCAGACGCTGCAAAAGGCCATCGAACTGCGCCAGCTGCGCCAGCAGGTCATCGCCGGCAATGTCGCCAACGCGGACACCCCCGGCTATCACCCGCGGCGCGTCGATTTTGAAAAGGAACTGCAGCAGGCGGTCCGGCAGTCGGCAGGTGTACGCAAAACCCGCGCGCGTCACCTGGGTCCCGGGGGCGGCCCCGACAAGGTCACCCCGGAGGTTCACCTGGAACCGGATGCGGTCAATGTCGACCAGGAAATGACCCGGCTGGCGGAAAACCAGATTCTTTATGAAGCCGCCGTTCAGGCCCTCAACAAGAAGCTCGGACTGCTCAAGTACGTCGCCCAGGGCGGCCGGTAACGGGAGGAGATGCACATGAACATCTTCGCAACCATGAAAATCGGTGCTGCAGCCCTGAAGGCCCAGCGCATCCGTCTCAATGTCATCAGCGCCAACCTGGCCAATGTCGATACCACCCGCACCCCGGAGGGGGGGCCCTACCAGAAGCGCAACGTGGTCTTCGCCTCAAAACCGGCGGATTTCGGCAGCCGTCTGGACCAGGCAACCCGTCAGGGGGTGCAGACCGTGGAAGCAACCGCCATCGTCAAAAGCAACCGGCCGCCGCGCATGGTGTATGAGCCAGGGCATCCGGATGCCGATGAAAACGGTTATGTCGCCATGCCGGATATCAATCCGGTTGAGGAGATGACCGATATGGTGGCGGCCACCAAAGCCTACGAAGCCAATGTCAACGTCATCAAGGCGGCCAAGCGCATGGCGCTCAAGGCTCTCGAAATCGGCCGCTGATCAGGGAGGACGGTATGGAAAAAATCGGATTGGCAACCAGCCTCCCCACCCTTCAGGCAAAACCTTCCGGCAAGGCCGGCGGCCTGGCCGCGGATTTCGCCAAAACTCTCGGGGAGGTGCTGCAACAGGTCGATAACGCCCAGAAGCAGGCGGACCAGGCATCGGCCCGGCTCCAGGCCGGGGACAATGTCAGTATTCCCGACGTCATGCTGTCGCTGGAAAAGGCCGACATCACCATGCGTCTGGCGGTCCAGATGCGCAACAAGGTGGTCGAGGCCTACCAGGAAATCATGCGCATGCAGGTCTGAACCCTTTAAGGAGGACAGGACACCATGGCTGAAGCTGCTGCCACCGAAAAACAATCGCCCCTGGCTCAAATCCGGGAATGGCCGACAAGCAGGAAACTGAGCCTGGTCGGTGTCGTGCTGGTCAGCCTGATTTTCTTTGCCGTGCTGATTATTCAGGCGCGCGTGGCTGACTATTCCCTGCTTTTTGCCAACCTGGGCGCCGCAGACGCCGCCGCGGTAGTGGAATGGCTCAAGGACCGCAAAATTCCCTACCAGCTGAAAAACGACGGCCAGGCCATCTACATTCCCGCGGACAAGGTGCATGAAACCCGGCTGCAACTGGCCGGTGAAGGGCTGCCCCAGGGCGGTGGTGTCGGCTTTGAAATCTTTGACCGGCAAAGTTTCGGCATGACCGACTTCGCCCAGAAAATCAATTTCCGCCGCGCCTTGCAGGGGGAACTGGCGCGCACCATCGCCAGCCTTGCCCCCGTCAAGGGCGCCCGGGTTCATCTGGCGCTGCCGGAGCGCCGTCTGTTCAAGTCGGAGCAGCAGGAACCCACGGCCTCTGTCATCGTCAAACTTCAGCCCGGCAGGCACCTGAGCCATGCGCAAATCAACGGCATCGTCAACCTGGTGGCTGGAAGCGTTGAAGGTTTGGAACCGGAAAAAGTCACGGTCGTTGACGCCACCGGCAAGGTTCTGAACAAACCGGAATCCAGCCTTGCCGCCGACGGCACCCCGGCCATGCTCTCCCATCAGGCCGCCCTGGAAACCAGACTGGAGCAAAGAGCCCAGGCTCTGCTCGACCGGGCCCTGGGCGCCGGCAATTCCATGGTCCAGGTCACGGCCCAGATCGATTTCACCAAGCGGGAAAAGGTTGAGGAAATTTACGACCCCAAACGCACCGCGGTGGTCAGTGAACAGGTCACCGAAGAGAAATCGGGAGGTCAGGCCACAGGCGGTACGGTCGGCATCGGCAGCACCCTGAGCGGCGCCCAGCCGCTGGTCGCCGGCACACCTTCAAGCCGCACCGAAGAAACCACCAATTACGAGGTCAGCAAAATCGTCAACAAAATGGTCGACCCCGTGGGGGATCTGACCAAGCTGTCGGTTGCGGTTCTCGTCGCCGACCGGCAGGTGACCACAGAAGACGGCCAGACCACCTTTGAACCCAGGGATGCCAAGGAGCTGGCCTCCATCGAGCAGATGATTCGCAGCGCCCTGGGCATCAGTGATCAGCGCGGCGACGTTATCAGTGTGGTGTCGATGCCCTTCGAACCGGACATTCTGGCGGAACCGATTCCTGAACCGGGCGTCATGGACCGCGTCAACGACTATCTGCCGCTGGTGCGTTATCTGCTCATAGCGCTGGGCGGCCTGTTCGCCTACCTGTTGCTGGTCCGCCCGATGGTGCGCAGCCTCAAGTCGGGACAGGAAATCCCGCAATACAAAACCGTCGAAGAGATGGAGCAGGAGATGATCGAGGGGGGAGAAGAAGCCCTGCTGGCCGCCAAGGACCCGGCCGAGCGCCTGCGTCGCCAGCTGATGCAATCCCAGTCGTCGCCAACACAAATCGTCAAGGCATGGATGCAGGAGAACTGACGGCATGATTGCGGACAAGACCTTTGCCAAACTGACCGGAGTTGAAAAGGCCGCCGTGCTGCTGCTCTGTCTCGGCGAGGAAACCACCGCCCGGGTTTTCGAAGAACTGCCGGACGAGGATGTGCGCCTGTTGAGCCGCTGCATGATGAACATCTCGCACGTACCGGCCAACCTCGCCAAAGACGTTATCGAAGCGTTCAAGCGCGATTCGGCCGAGTACACGGGCCTGTTTGTCCAGGGGCGCGAGTTCGTGCGCAAGGCCATCTCCTCGGCCTCGGATTCCGAACGCGCCTCCCATCTGATTGAACAGGTGGAAAACACCTCGGATGAACGTCCGCTGGAAACCATCTCGCTGATGCAGCCGCGCATGGTTGCCAGCCTGCTGCAGTCGGAACACCCCCAGACGGTCGCACTCATCCTCTCGACCCAAAAGCCGGAGCACGCCAGCCGGATTATCAGTTTTCTGCCCGAGGAGATGCGCGCCGACATCATGTACCGCATCGCCCGCATCGACAAGGTATCGCACGAAGTCATCGCCCAGATTGAAGAAGCTCTCCAGCGCGAAATCGGCGTGGTCTCGGGCGACGACCAGCAAACCGTCGGCGGCATCGACAAGGCGGTTGAGATTCTGGGACGCCTTGAAGGCGGTCTGGACCGCGACATTCTCGATGCCATCGACGAAAACGATTCGGAGCTGGCCGAGGAGATCAAGCGGCGGATGTTCACCTTCGACGATCTGGGCGATCTGGACAACCGGGCTCTGCAGACCATCCTGCGCGAGGTCAACAACGATCAGCTGACCATGGCGCTCAAGAGCTGTTCCGATTCGGTCAAGGACAAGATCTTCAGCAACATTTCCGAACGGGCCGCGGCCATGATCCAGGAAGACCTCGAAGCGATGGGGCCGGTACGGCTGTCGGAAGTGGAAGCCATGCAGCAGGCCATCGTCGAAATCGCCCTGAAGCTGGAAGAAGAAGGGCAAATCGTCATAGCCGGTCGCGGAGGTGGCGATGTCCTTGTCTAGAGTCCATCGCGCCCAGGAGTTTTCCGAGCTGGAGGCGTTTCACTTCGCCAGTTTCGACCAGGCCCAGGAAGAACAGGCGCCCGAGGCACCTCCGACGGAGACCAGCTTCAGCGAGACGCAGCAGCCGGAAACGCCCCCTGTCGCTCCCGAAGCCCTCAGCGCCGAAGAAGCCTATGCCAGAGGCAAACAGGACGGACTGCTGGAAGCCGGGGAAAAACTCGACAAGGCCGCCAACGCCCTGGCACGGGGCCTGGAAGAAATCAGCAGACTGCGCGAATCGATTCTGCGCAACAGCAGTCAGGACATGCTCCGTCTGGTCCTGACCATTGCACGGCAGGTTATTCACCGGGAGGTGACCGTCAATCCCGAAATCGTCCTGTCCACCATTGAAATGGCCCTGCAGGCCTCGGTCAGCAGTGACAGCTACACCATTCACGTCAATCCGGAAGACCTGGAGCTGGTCGAAGAACGCAAACCCCTCTTCCTCGCCAGCATTCGCGGTCTTGAGAACATCCATTTCCGGGCCGATGCCGAAGTGGAACGGGGCGGCTGCCTGGTGGAATCCAACCTGGGGCAGGTGGACGCAACCATTGAAGGTCAGTTGGATGAGGTCAGACGCACCCTGCTCGACGCCATTGATGAGGCCTGATGGAACGGTTGCTGGAAAAACTTGAACGGATTCAGCCGATGAAGGTCTGCGGCAAGGTCGTGCAGATTGTGGGTCTTGTCGTCGAAGGCTTTTGTCCGACCGCAGCCGTCGGCACCCTCTGTCAGCTCAAGCCGCTCAATGGAGAGCCGCCGGTTTTGGCCGAGGTGGTCGGATTCAAGGGCGAGCGGGCCCTGCTGATGCCGCTGGGCGAGCTGCGCGGGCTGGGCCCGGGCAGCCTGATCCGGGTACTGAGAGATCGCGCCAGCATGGCCGTCGGTGACGCCCTGCTCGGTCGGGTCATCGACGCGCTGGGCAACCCCATCGACAACCTCCCCTACCCTGACTGCGACCGCGAAATGCCCATCTACGCGTTGCCGGCCGGACCGCTGGAGCGGGAAAACATCTGCCAGCCACTGGAACTGGGGGTACGCGCCATCGACGGTCTGCTGACCTGCGGCATCGGCCAGCGTATGGGCATCATGGCGGGGTCCGGTGTCGGCAAGTCGGTGCTGCTCGGCATGATGGCGCAAAACACCCGTGCCGATGTCAATGTCATCGCCCTGATCGGCGAACGCGGTCGGGAGGTGCGAGAATTCATCGAACGCGACCTTGGTCCGGACGGCCTCGCCCGTTCTGTGGTCGTGGTCGCCACCTCCGACCAGTCTCCCCTGCTGCGCATGCGGGGGGCCTTTGTGGCAACAACCATCGCCGAATATTTTGCCAATCAGGGCAAAAACGTTCTGCTGATGATGGATTCCGCCACCCGTTTTGCCATGGGGATGCGGGAGGTCGGGCTGGCCATCGGCGAACCGCCTACCACCAAAGGCTATACCCCTTCGGTGTTTGCCACCCTGCCCAAGCTTCTGGAACGGGCCGGCAATTTCAAGGGCAAAGGCAGTATCACCGGGTTGTATACCGTCCTGGTCGAGGGGGATGACATGAACGATCCGGTCGCCGACGCCGTCCGCTCCATTCTCGACGGCCATATCGTTCTGTCACGGGATTTGGCGGCCCGCAACCATTATCCGGCCATCGACATCCTCACATCCGCCAGCCGGGTCATGCGCGACATCGTATCGCCCGAACACCGCCAGGCCGCCGGCTGGTTACGGGAGAATCTGGCCACCTACCGCGAGGCCGAGGACCTTATCAACATCGGCGCCTATGTGGCCGGCAGCAATCCGAAAATTGACCGGGCCATCGCCCGCATCGACGAGATCACCGCCTTTTTGCGCCAGAACATGGAAGACAGCACCGCCTTTGCCGAAACCGTCCAACGTCTTATCGAAATGGAAAGCCGGGAGACTGTGGCAGCGGCGCCGAAACCAGCTGCGTCACATGGCACCGGAACCTATAGCTGAAAGGATTTGAGTCATGGCTGTGCCGTTTCATCTGCAGACCCTGCTCGATTACCGCCAACTGAAGGAACGCCAGGCCAAACAAAGCCTCGCGAGCGCATTGCAGCGGCAGGAAGCGGTGCTGGTTGAAATCAACCGCATGCGGGCCGAGCTCGACTGCCTCTGCCGCGATTTTGTTCGCCGCCAGGCTGAAGGCCTGCCGGCCGCTGAAATCGACCTGTATCAACGCAACATCCAGTTGCGTCAGCATCAGTTGCATCAGCTTGAAGATGAACTGCAGCAGAAAAAGGCTGAGGTTGCCGAAGCCAGAAATCTGCTGCTGAAGATAAGTACCGAAAAAAAATCGGTGGAACGTTTGCGCGATCGTCACGAGCGTGAGCAGTTGCAACGCCAGAAACGCCTGGAAGGAGCGGTTCTGGACGAAATTGCCCTGCGCAACCTGGGGGAAATGTCATGACACGGCGCACTCTTTTCACTCTGCTGTTCCTGATGTTTTGTTCGACCGGGCTGCCCGGCAGCCTGTGCCGGGCCGAAAAAGCGCCTGCGGCCGCCCAGACAGAAACCACCCCCGACTCGGTCGAGGAACGCAGGCTGATGGTGGAAATTGCCAGACAAAAAGAGCACCTGCGCCAGCGGGAAGAAGCGCTGAAACAGCGTGCACTGGAACTCGACAGCATGCAGGTCGAGCTGGAGAAAAAGCTGGAGCAACTGACGACCCTGCGCGCCGATCTTGAAAAGCTGCTCAAACAGAAAGATGCCGCCGAACAGGAGCGCGTAGCCGAACTGGCCAAGATGTACGAAAAAATGGACAAGGCCAAGGCCGCACGTCTGCTGGAAAAAATGGACTGGCCCCTTGCCCGGGACATTCTGGCGCAAATCAAAACCAAAACCCGCGGCAAGATTCTGGTGGAAATGTCTCCTTCCAGCGCAATCCGTTTTACCAAAGATTATTCCAGTCTGAAGTAAAACGGGTCACGCGGGAGTTTTTTATAAAAACCCATTCCACACAGAAAGGAGGTGAAAAGAGATGACCATGAACACAGGGATGATTGTTCCGGTCGATGCCGCCGGCATCGGTCTGATCCGGAACGGGCTTGATGCGGGCCTCCCGCAAGGCGCACCGGATGGTTCTCCGGGTCCTTTTGAGGAGCTGTTCACCGGACGCCTGCACAAGATGCAGGCTCCTGGCGACCTGGATCACCTGGCGACGCTGATCCCGGCGCCCTGGCAGCCCGGCAACCTGATGGAGGTGCTACACCGGCTCCCACAGCCAAGGGCTCCTGAGGTCCCGTCCGGACAGCCCCGTGGGGTTGCCGAGGTGGCTCCGGAGGCCGTTTTTGCGGCGCCGGAAAAAGCCCTGTTGGCAGCGCAGCCCCTGATCGCCCCGAAAACACCGGCCCAGACCGACATGCTCAAGCAGGTTGCCCAGACACCAGACGCCGCCCCCAGGGTGGTTCCGGCCGGCACGTTGGCCCGCAACACTGTGAAACAGAACCTGGTCGTGGTGTTCGGGCAGGGTCAGGAAGCGGACAAAAAATCCGCGCGACCCTCACTGCCCCTTGGCGGAGCCGACCTGGTGCAACAGACCGGGAAACCCGGCACACAGCCTGCGGAACAGGGCAAGCCCCTGACGGAAGCACGGTTCGAACGGCTGCTGCAAGCCGGCCGAAACCAGGGCCCGGAAACAGCGCCGCCAGCACCGGCTCAGCAGGCCCCGGAGAAGGGACCTGCCCCCAGGGTTATGGCGCACCGGCAACCTGACATGCCCCAACCCAGAGGGCCATCCGACCAGCCGGACACCAGAACAGGCCAGGATTCCGGCCTGATAGCCGCACCGACTGCCCCCCGGGTGGAAAGCACCAGTCCCATCCAGGCAGCGGGCCCGGCTGATGCGGCCGCGATGAAACAGCCGCATCCGGTTCCGGTTCGTGACCATGTGGTGGTCGAGCAGATAACCAGTCACTTCGACCGCCAGGGGGTCTTTGAAAGCGGCCAGGCACACCTGAAGCTCTACCCTGAAGAGCTGGGAGAGGTGCATCTGCACATCGACCTGGACAAGGGACATCTGGCGGCCAGACTGCACGCCGAAACACCTGAGGTCCGTGACATTCTGCAACGCAACCTCGATCACCTGCGTCAGGCGCTGGAACATCAGGGCCTCAAGGTCAACCGTCTTGAAGTTGCGGTCACAAGTGACAGCAGCAGAGCGGACAACCAGGCGTTTCACAGCGGAACCGGCAGCCAGCAGGGTTTCAACTGGACCCAGAACGAGAGCCTGTTCCAGCATCAGGGCCGGCAGCAGCACCATACCGAGCCGGGACTGTTTGACAGCCGTCTGGAACACACCGGTTCGCAGGCTCCGGCCGACGAACAGCCCGCCCCCCGGATCTCCGGGAGGCCTGCGGCAACCTCGGGCGTCAGTCTGAGAATCTGAGCAGAGCAAGGAGTGGTTATGACAACAATCAACGCACTCGGCGCACAGTCCGCCGCCGCCACCGCTGCCGCCGACAACAGCATCAGCGGCAAGGCGCTTGGCAAAGAGGACTTTCTGCGTCTTCTGGTGGCCCAGCTGCAAAACCAGGACCCTCTCGACCCGGCCGACCCGACCCAGTTCACCGCCCAGCTGGCCCAGTTCAGCTCACTGGAGCAGATGTTCAACATGAACAAATCCCTGCAGGGACTCAGTTCTCTCAGCGGTGACATGGAGCGGCTTTCGGCCCTCGGACTCATCGGCCGGGAGGTGGTCGCCAACAGCGACATCTTCGAATATCAGGGGCAGCCGGTTCGCATCGGCTATCAATTGCCGGTCCAGGCGACGGAGATCAGTTTCCACATCGTCAACGCCAACAACCAGACCGTCGCCACCCTGACCGATGCCAGCCCGACTCCCGGGGAACATTTCTATCTCTGGGACGGCACCACCAACGCCGGCAATCCTCTGCCCGAAGGGAGCTACCGTCTGGTTGTCAACGCCAGGGACGCCGATGGCAAGACCATCGAAACCGACCCGCTGGTTCGCACACGTGTCGATGGCGTCCAGACAGGGGACGGTCAGGTCCGGGTCGACACCGGCAACGGCGCGTTCTCCATGGCCAGCCTGCGCTCCATTGAAGGAGCCGCGCCATGACAGGGCCTGTCACCATTATCCCCGGTCCCGTCGGGGCGCCAGGAGCACCGGGCAAAACCGGCCGCCAGACTCCGGGCACTCAGCCCGGAACCTTTGACCGGCTGCTGCGTCAGAAACTCGACACGGGCGCGCTGAAATTCTCGCGCCACGCCAGTGAACGCCTGCAGCAGCGCGGCCTCAACCTCAACGCATCCCAGACCCGTCGTCTGGAGCAGGCCGTCGCCCGTCTGGAGGCCAAAGGGGGCCGTGATTCCCTGGTTCTGCTCGACCATCTCGCCCTGGTGGTCAGTGTCGACAATGCGACCGTCGTCACCGTCGCGGACCAGCAACAGATGAAAGAGAGTGTTTTTACCAACATCGACAGCGCGGTGATCGCCTGATCACCCCACAGCCGAACCGGTCCTCAGTGAGGAGGTTCGCGGGCCGCCGACCGACAGAAGCGGCCCAGCCACGGAGGATAAATCATGGGTATCGCAAGCAGTCTTTACAGTGGTGTTTCGGGTCTGACCACCAATTCCCACGCCATGAGCGTCATCGGTAACAACATCGCCAACAGCAACACCATCGGTTTCAAGTCCAGCCGGGCCATCTTTGCCGACCTGCTCTCCAGCAGTGTTTCAGGCTCGGCCGGTACCAGCCAGATCGGCCGTGGTTCCGGTCTGTCCGTGGTGGACAACATCTTCAGCCAGGGGACCTTTCAGAACACTGAACTCAATTCCGATCTCGCCATCGAAGGCCCCGGCTTTTTCATGGTCGCCGATCCGGTCACCTCGGAACTGCGCTTCACCCGCGCCGGCGCCTTCCGTTTTGACGCCGACGGCTATCTCATCAACCCCGAAGGGTTCAAGGTCCAGGGCTACATGCTCGACATGAACGGCAACACAGTCGGCGACCTGACCGACATCAAGGCCAACACCCGCAGTTTCAGCCCGGCCAACATGACCGCCAACATCACGCTGAACACCAATCTGAACTCCAATTCGCCCTACGTCGGCCCCTTCGACATCAATGACCCGGCCAACACCTCCAACTACGCCGCCTCCATCGAGGTCTACGATTCGCTGGGCCAGACCCATCTGCTGACCACCTATTTCACCAAGCTGGATCCGGCCACGAACCCGCTCGAATGGGGCTGGTATACCACCGTCAACAGTGCCGAAATCGGCGGCACCCCCGGAACCCTGACCATCGTTGGCCAGGGAACCATGACCTTCGACAACACCGGCCAGCTGACCGCTCCGGTGGTCGGAACAACCAACGCCGGAGCATTGACCTGGGTTAACTCTGCCGACCAGAACCAGCAGATCAATATCGATTTCCAGTGCACCCAGTTTTCCAGCGACTCGGTGGTGGTCGCCCAGGAACAGGACGGTTTCGGGACCGGAACCCTGGTCAAGCTGAACATCGACAACGACGGCTACATCATCGGCAACTTCTCCAACGGTCAGCCGCGCAAACTGGCCCAGATCGCCCTGGCCAAGTTTTCCAATCCCGGGGGCCTGACCAAAGAAGGCAACAACCTCTTTTCCGTCGGTGAAAACTCCGGACCGCCCATCATCGGCACCGTCGGTTCCGGCGTCGGCAAGATCTTCACCAACTCGCTGGAGCAATCCAACGTCGATCTGGCCCAGGAATTCGTGCAGATGATTACCACCCAGCGCGGTTTCCAGGCCAACTCGAAAATCATCACCACCACCGATGAAATGCTCAACGAACTGATCAACCTCAAACGCTGATCGGGGCCCCTCGAAAACCGGGTCAAAATCATGACGCGACCGGGAGCCGCCTGCCGTCATCGCAGGCGGCTCCTGCTTTTCCACCCGCCCTGCCCCATTTTTTTCCCTTTTTATTTCGCCATGTTACACGCAGGATGGCGTGTCAATTTTTTCTCCCGTCACCCGTGGCATACCTCTTGATATTCCCCCCTAGCGAAGCAAAGCGATTCTGATATCCGCATCGTACGAAGGCGTGAGGAGCCCATGGATCTCTCAACCATTCTCGGTATCGTTGGAGCGTTTGTCCTGATGGCCGTCGCCATGGCCAGTGGCGGCAGTCTGCTCATCTTCATCGACATTCCCTCCGTCATCATCGTCTGCGGCGGCACGGTGGCCGCGGTGTTGACCCACTACCCCTTCGGAGATGTTCTGGGGTCTATCAACGTGTTCAAAAAAGCGGTCCTCCACAAGGGGACCAACCCGCGCGAACGGGTCAAAACCCTGGTGGAATACGCCGGCAAGGCCCGCAAGGAGGGTGTTCTCTCGCTGCAATCCGTGCTCAACAGTGTCGATGACGACTTTCTCGCCAAGGGCCTGCAAATGGCCGTCGACGGCCAGGAGCCGGAAACCCTCAAGGAACTGCTCGATCGGGAAATCGACTACATCCAGGAACGCCATGACAAAGGGGCCGATATCTTCATGGCCTTTGCCACCTACGCGCCGGCCATGGGCATGATCGGGACTTTGATCGGGCTGGTGAAGATGCTGCAATCCCTGAGTGACCCCTCCAGCATCGGACCCGCCATGGCGGTCGCCCTGTTGACCACCTTTTACGGCGCGCTCATCGCCAACGTTATCTGCACCCCGGTGGCCGGGAAACTGAAAAACCGCAGCGCGTCCGAAGTGCTGGACAAATCCCTGATTGCCGAAGGGCTCAAGCTGATTCTCAAGGGTGAAAACCCGCGCATCATCGAACAGAAACTGCACGCATTCCTGGCACCCAAGGAACGCGAAAGCAGTTTCGATAACAAGTAGGACAGGTACGCCATGGCCAAAAAGAAAAAAAGTGAACCCGCCGGCGCACCGGCCTGGATGGTCACCTTCAGCGACATGGTTACCTTGCTGCTGACCTTTTTTGTCCTGATGCTCTCCATGGCGCGTCTGGACAAGATGAAATTCATGGACGCCGCCGGGTCTCTGCGCGGCGCCTTCGGAGTCCTCGGTTCCTCGGACAAGGCCGAGGTGACCAAACCCAAGATTGTCGATGTCGCGCCGATTTTTGATGACCTGGTGACCCGGGTTTACAAGCGCATCCAGTCCCACATGCAGCGCCTGCGCATCGACCGCGACATCGAACTGGTCAAGGACCGCGGCGCGGTGGTTCTGCGCGTCAACAGCGCCATCCTGTTCGAGGCCGGACAAACCCGGGTCAAAAAGGAAGCCGAGCCCATTCTGCGCAAGGTGGCGGAACTGGTCCGTCCCCTGCCCATGGGACTGCGCATTGAAGGCCACACCGACAACACCATAAGCCGGCGTTCCGGCCTGTCCAACTGGGACATCTCGGTGCAAAGGGCTGTCAACGTCCTCAAATTCCTGGCGAGCAACAAGCTGATGCCCCTGGACCGAATGTCAGCGGTTGGCTACGGCTCCATGCACCCGGTGGTCGACAACGACACCCCGGAACACCGGGCCATGAACCGGCGGGTGGAATTCGTCCTGGAAAGCCTTGGCAACTACCGTGAAGAACTGCCTTACCTGATAGACGCAACCGAACAAATGCCCTTCTAAAAACACGAGGTCACAACATGGCGGAAAAAACCGAACAGGCCCCGGAAGGGGGCGGCAAAAAAAAGAAGCTGATTCTGATTATTGCCATCGCCCTGGTGGTCCTCATCGGCGGCGGAGTCGCAGCATTTTTGCTCATGGGCAAAAGCGAGGAAGAGCTGGCCAAGGAAAAGGCCGCCAAAGAGGCCGAGGCCCTGGCCAGCCCCGATGTCGGGCCCATGGTCAATATCGAACCGTTCATCGTCAACATCATGGACGAGTCAGGGACCCGCTATCTGAAGGCGGCCCTGACCCTTGAACTGACCGATGACAAGGTGACGGAGGAAGTCAACCAGCGCATGCCGCAAATAAGAGATGCGGTCATCATGCTTATCGGCACCAAAACCTTCAGCGAGCTGCAGGACTACCAGGGCAAGATGCAACTGCGCGCCGAACTGACAGCCCGACTGAACGACCTGATGACCACCGGAAAAATTAAAAAGCTCTATTTCACCGATTTTGTGGTGCAGTAGGAGGCGGCGTGGAACGCATTCTGACCCAGGAAGAAATCAGCGAACTGCTGTCGGCGGTCAACAAGGGGGAAATCCCCCCTGAACCCGAATTTGAACCGGTCGGTGGCGGCAGACAAATATCGCCTGTCAACCTGATTCGGGCCCACGCTTCGGCCGACCTGAAACTGACCAATTTCGATCTGCTGATCGATTCCTTTGCCCGCAACTACAGTATTTCCCTGACCAACCGGGTCCAGCAGTCGGTCAACATCCGACGCACCGGCATTCGGCCGACCGAATGCGAATCCTTCCTGCACCGGCTGCAAAGCGGCGTCGCCATCGGTCTGTATCGCTTCGACCCGTTGCGCTACGGAGTCCTCAGCGTTCTGTCCCCCTCCCTGGCCTGCGGTCTGGTTGAGGTCCAGCTCGGAGGCGACCCCAACCACCTCGCCAATGTTCCGGACCGCCCGCTGACAGCCATCGAAATCAACATTCTCAAAAACATGTTCCAGGATGTGGCTCTGGATCTGGCCAAAATCATGAGCGGCCTCGAGGGGGTCACCATCAGCCTGGCCGAGCTGCAGAGCAATCCAAGGATGGTCAGCCTGATCCCTCCGGACGCCATGACCGTCGTCGCGACCCTCGAGGTCGAGTTCGGCGCCTGTCAGGGCCTTTTGGAGCTGGTCTTTCCCAACACCATCCTGGACCCCATCCGGGAGCAGGTTCTCGGCCGCAAAGGCGACGGTGGCAATGACAGCTGGCGCCGCCTGCTGCTCCAGGAGCTGCCGGGCATTCCCGTGGAACTGCAGGCGGAACTGGGCAGCATCACCCTGGAAATGCGGGATTTCATCAACTTCCAGGCCGGCGACATCATTGACCTGCCCTGGAGCCCCTCCGAACCTCTGCTGGTCAGGGTCGAGGGCCGCCCCAAATATTTTGCTGAGGCGGGAGTAAAAAACGGAAACAAAGCCATACGCATCAAAGGCATTTACAGCGAAGGAGCAAGCCATGGAAACCACTAACGAAACCATCAAGGAAAGTGGAGCCGCCCCGCAGGAGGAAACCCAGCCTCGCAGTATCGACTTTCTGCTCGATATCCCCCTGAACGTTTCAGTGGAAGTCGGACGCTCACGCATTCTGGTCAAGGACCTGCTGCAAATGGGCGAAGGCTATGTCATCGAACTGGACAAGCTGGCGGGCGAACCTCTCGACCTGTACGTCAACTCCAAGCTGATCGCCCGGGGAGAGGCGGTGCTCGCCGGAGACAAATTCGGCCTGCGCCTGACCGATGTCATCAGCCCGGCGGAACGCATCGAGAAACTCGGCTGATGCGGCTGCTCGTCTGTCTGATAATCTCCTGGGCCCTCGCCGCTCCGGCCATGGCCGCAGAAGCGCCACCAACGCCCAGCCTGCTGGGCGCGGGTCTGAAGGTTTTCGGGTCGCTGATACTGGTCATCGGCCTGGCGCTGGTTATCGCGGCTCTGGCCAAAAAACGCCTGCCTATCCTGCCCGGTCGGCAGACCAGTGCGATTCGGGTTGTGGAAACCCGTGGCCTGGGACCCAAAAAGGCTGTGGCGCTCGTCGAGGTGCGCGGCCGGGAATTCCTGCTCGGGCTGGGTGCGGACGGCGTGCGCCTGCTCGTGGAAACAACCGACAGCCCCCGGTTTGACCGGGAACTCGAAAGCCGTCTGGAGCAGTCGTCGTGAAACACTGGAAGGTCGCCGCAACAGTTCTGTTTCTGCTGGCCCTGGCCCAAACGGCAACGGCCCAGGGGCTGCCGACCCTGACGGTCGGTATCGGGGAGGCCGGCAGTCCGGGCGAGGTCTCAACCGCCCTGCAGATACTGGTGCTTTTGACCGTGCTCTCGGTCGCGCCGGCCATTCTGCTGATGACGACCGCGTTCACCCGCATCGTCGTGGTCCTCTCCTTCGTGCGTCAGGCGATGGGAACCCAGCAAATGCCTCCCAATCAGGTGATTATCGGCCTGTCGCTGTTCCTGACTTTTTTCATCATGGCTCCGGTCTTCAGCCAGATCAATGACACCGCCCTGAAACCCTACCTGGAAGGCAAACTGCCCCAAAAACAGGCATTGTCCAGGGCGGTCGAACCCATGCGCGACTTCATGTTCCGGCAAACGGATGAAGCCGATCTGACCCTGCTGGTCTCCCTGACCAACGATCAGCAGCCGGACAGCATGGAAGATGTTCCGACCATGACGCTGATACCGGCGTTCATGCTTTCGGAGCTGAAGCGCGCCTTTCAGATCGGTTTTCTCATTTACGTTCCCTTTTTGGTCATCGACATGGTTGTGGCCTCGGTTTTGATGGCCATGGGCATGATGATGCTGCCACCGCCTATCATTTCCCTGCCCTTCAAACTGCTCCTGTTTGTGCTGGTCGACGGTTGGGGGCTGGTGGTCGGTTCGCTGGTCCAGAGTTTCAGCTGACAGAGCGCCGGCCGGAAAGGATCTGCAGATGTCTCCGGAAATGGTTATCGATGTCGGTCGCAGCGCCGTCGAGATGGTTCTGATGATTTCCGCCCCCATGCTGATCTGTGCCGTGGTCGTGGGTCTGGTCATCAGCATTTTTCAGGCGGCCACCCAGATCAATGAACAGACCATGACCTTTATTCCCAAAATTGTGGCTGTTCTGGTCGCTCTGGTCATAGCCGCTCCCTGGATTATCCAGACCCTGGTCAGCTACACCCATGACCTCTACAGCCGGATCGGCCACCTGGGAGGCTGACAGTCATGGAGCTGCCGATTCTGTCCACGGAACTGGTGCAGGCCTTTTTTATCTGCCTGATACGAATCGGCGCCCTGGTCGGCACCCTGCCGATCTACGGCAGCAGCCAGACACCGATGCGCGTGCGGGCGGGACTGGTGGTCATGTTGACCCTGGTGGTCTTCCCTGTCGTGCGCCCCCTGTTGCCCACTGTCACCTTCGAACCGGTGGCACTGGCGCTCTTGCTGGTTGGGGAAGGTCTGCTGGGGTTGATGGTCGGGTACCTGGCGCGGTTCATTTTTACCGCGGTCGAACTGGGAGGGACGGTCATCGGCTATCAAATGGGCTTTGCCGCAGCGAACGTTTTTGATCCCCAGAACCAGCGCCAGGTGTCTCTTATATCCCAGTTTCAGAATGTTCTGGCCATCCTCATTTTTTTGGCCCTGAATATCCACCACTACTTCATCACAGCCCTGGTTTCATCCTTTCGCCTGCTGCCTCCCGGAAAATGGGATTTTTCCGGCAGGGCCATTCCGTATCTGCTCGACCTTGCAGGCCGCATGTTCACCCTGGGCGTCCAGCTGAGCGCGCCGGTTCTGGCCGTCCTGCTGCTGTCGGGCCTGGCTCTGGGCATCATGGCCAGGGTTTTTCCGCAGTTGAATGTCTTTTTGCTCTCCTTTCCGCTCAACATCGGCATCACCTTTTTGTTGCTCGGGCTGACTCTCAACCTGCTTGTTGTTCTGCTCGATCAGGAATTCGCCCAGCTGGAACAGCGCTTTACCAGCCTGTTCCTCGCCTTGTAGGAGCTTTTTCATGGCCGAAGAACAGGACCAGGAAAGATCAGAACAGGCAACACAAAAAAGGCGCGAGGATTTTCGCAAAAAGGGCCAGGTCGCGCAGAGCAAGGAGGTGCAGACGGCCCTGCTGCTCACCTCTGCCCTGCTGCTCTGGTACTTCTATCTCCCCTTTTTCTGGCCCCGTCTGGAGCGGCTGGTCGCGCATCTCTGGCGCCGTGCCGGCGAAATCACAATCACCGGCGCTTCGGTCTACGACCTCGCCCTTTCCATTCTCGGGCAGCTCGGACTGCTGCTCGCGCCCCTGCTGCTTATGGTTCTGGTGGTCGGCGCGCTGTCGAGCATCCTGCAAATCGGTTTTCTGCTTACGACCAAACCGCTTGAACCGGACCTGAACAAACTCAACCCGATCCAGGGGGCGAAAAAGTTCTTTTCCAAACGCAGCGCCGTCGAAGTCATCAAGTCGTTGGCCAAGGTGGGCCTGGTCGGCTTTGTCGCGTTCAAAACCGTGCATGCCTCCTTTGCCGATTCGGTTCTCCTTATCGATGCTCCCCTGAGCCAAACCATGTCTTTTCTCGGGAAAATCGCCGGGATCGTGCTGTTCAAAAGCTGCGGGGTGCTGGTGGTCCTGGCCCTGTTTGACTACCTGTTCGTGCGCTGGGACATGGAGCAGCGGATGAAAATGACCAAGCAGGAAATCAAGGAGGAATTCAAGGAGACCGAAGGTGACCCGCACCTGAAAGCCCGCATCCGTTCCATCCAGCAGGAAGTAGCGCGCAAGCGCATGATGGCCGAGGTGCCCAAAGCCGACGTGGTGGTCACCAACCCGACCCATCTGTCGGTCGCCCTGAAATACGATCGGGCGACCATGGACGCGCCCCAAATCGTGGCCAAGGGGGCCGATCACCTGGCCCTGAAAATCCGGGAAATCGCCCGGGAACACAATGTGGTCATGGTGGAAAATGTCCCGGTAGCCCGGGCCCTGTACAAACTCGACGTCGGCGACACCATTCCCGAGGAGATGTTCGGGGCGGTCGCTGAAATCCTTGCCTACGTTTACAACCTGAAGAAGAAGCCGTTCAGGAGGTCATAATGCTGGCCGTTATGCAAAAGAGTGACTGGAGCAGGTTATTCATGCGCACCGACATCATCGTCGGTCTGGGGCTGGTTCTGATTCTGATGGTGATGATCATCCCCCTGCCGTCGCTGCTGCTCGACCTCTTCCTGACCTTGAACATCACGGTTTCCCTGGTGATTCTGATCATCACCCTTTACACCACGCGCACGCTCGACTTTTCCAGCTTCCCGTCCCTGCTGCTGGCCACGACCCTGTTCCGGCTTTCTCTCAACGTCGCCTCGACCCGGCTGATTCTGCTCAACGGCCACGAAGGGGTATCAGCCGCCGGCACCGTCATCCGTTCCTTCGGCCAGTTCGTGGTCGGCGGCAACTACGTGGTCGGTATCGTCATCTTCTGCATCCTGGTGGTCATCAACTTCATGGTCATCACCAAGGGTGCGGGGCGCGTCGCCGAGGTCGCCGCCCGTTTCACCCTGGACGCCATGCCCGGCAAGCAGATGGCCATCGACGCCGACCTGAACGCCGGTCTGATCAATGAGGATGTCGCCCGTGCACGGCGCAAGGAGATTGCCGAGGAAGCCGATTTTTACGGAGCCATGGACGGCGCCAGCAAATTCGTGCGCGGCGACGCCATCGCCGGCATCATCATTACCCTGATCAACATCGGCGCCGGTTTCGTCATCGGCGTGTTGCAAAACGGCATGCCGGCCGTGGAGGCGGCGCAGACCTATACCATCCTGACAGTTGGTGACGGCCTGGTCGGTCAGATACCCGCACTCATCATCTCCACCGCCGCCGGCATCCTGGTCACCCGAGCCGCGGGGCAGGAGGATTTCGGCACCACCCTCAAAGGGCAAATGACCATGCACCCGCGTGCCCTGTGGCTGGTTTCCGGCATTCTGCTCATTTTCGCCATGATTCCCGGGTTGCCGACCATCCCCTTCATCATCCTGTCGAGCCTGCTCGGCCTGAGCGCCTGGCAGATCCAGAAGCAGATGGAACGCAGGGCCGCGTTGCAGACGGAGGAAGTGGAGGTTGAAGAAGAGACCTCGGCCGAGGTCGACTTCGACGAATTGCTGCATGTCGACCTGCTCGAACTCGAGGTCGGCTATGGTCTCATTCCTCTGGTTGACGCCGGGCAGGACGGCGAACTGTTGCCCCGCATTCAGGCGATTCGCAAACAGTTCGCCGGCGAGATGGGTTTCATTATTCCGCCTGTGCACATCAAGGACAACCTGCAGCTGACGCCCAACCAGTACGCCATCCTGCTCAAGGGCGTTCGGGTCGGTGTCGGAGAAGTGTTCCCGGGTCAATATCTCGCCATGGATCCGGGAACCGCAACCGAGTCGATTCAGGGGATAGAAACGACGGAACCGGCCTTCGGACTGCCTGCCATCTGGATCACCGAAGACAAGAAGGATCGCGCGCAAATAGCCGGATATACAGTGGTTGACTGCGCCACGGTCGTCAGCACCCACCTCAGTGAGATCATCAAAAAACACGCGCATGAGCTGCTCGGCCGGCAGGAGGTACAGAACTTGCTCAGTACCCTGTCAAAGACCTATCCGAAGCTGGTCGAGGAACTGGTTCCCGACACTCTCAACACAGGATTGATCATGCGCGTTATGCAGAACCTGCTCAGAGAAAATGTCAGCATCCGCGATCTGCGCACCATCCTGGAAACCATGGCCGACCATGTCCATGCCAGCCAGGATCCCATCTATCTGACCGAGCAGGTTCGGGCGGCCCTGGGCCGCTCCATCAGCAGCCGTTACGCCCAGGACGGGCAAAACCTGAACCTGATAACCTTCGACCGCGAAACCGAAGAGACCTTGCACAGAGCCCTGCAGCAGGGCAGTGACGGCGGGTACCTCGCGCTCGATCCGGGCACGGCCCACCGGATTATCGAAAGCTTGAACCAGAGTATCAGCTCCATCACTCCGGGCACCCAGCCGGTTTTGCTGACCGCGCCAACGATTCGACCCTATGTCAAAAGGTTGACTGAACGCTACCTGCCCCATCTGGTGGTGCTCTCGCACAACGAGATCGCCCCCGACATGATGGTGCGCTCTCTGGGAACGGTGAGTCTCCATGCAGGTTAAAGTCTTTGAAGCCGAAACCATGGCCGCGGCCCTGAAAAAGGTCAAGGAAACCTTCGGGCCGGATGCCCTGATTCTTTCCACCCGGACCGTTCGGACCGGCCCCTTCGGTCTGCTCCAGCGTCCGCGCATCGAAATCACCGCCGCCATCGAGGAAGACCCGGCCGAAACCGCCCAGCTTTACAACAGTTCGGCCAACCTGCAGGCGCTCAGGCAGTCCCAAAATGAGACCAAGGACCCGAAGGTCGACTATCGCCAGCTCTGGCGTCAGCGCAAGGTGATCGATCCGGTCGAAACAGAACTAAAGTCTTTGAGCAAACAACAGCGCGACGATGATTTGGCCAGCCTGCGGGCCGAACTGCAGGAACTCAAGGCCGCCATCCGGGACATCAACCGTCCGGCGCCCCAACCTGTCCAGCAGCCGGCCCCCCACCCCGTCGAACCGTCCGTCTCCCGAAGCCAGGCCAGGCACAGCGATCCGGTCGAACGCCTCATTCTCGACCTGAAAGCCCGTGACCTTGAGGACAGCACAGCGGAAACCCTGGCCCACTACGCCGGCGAACGCCTCAATCGCCAGCAATTGAGCGACCCCGGCTATCTGAACCGCTTTTTCCTCGACACCATTGGCGATCTGGTCCGGTTCGTCAGCCCCCTGAGCCCCGGCGAGGGACAAAAGCGGCTGGCCCTGGTCGGTCCAACCGGCGTCGGCAAGACCACAACCATCGCCAAGCTGGCGGCCGAATATCTTCAGCAGCAGGCCGGCAAGGTCGCCCTGTTCACCATCGACACCTACCGCATTGCCGCTCCGGAGCAGCTGCGTATCTACGGCGACATCATGAATCTGCCGGTTGAGATCATCTACTCACCCGAGCAGCTGCACACCGCCTTTGCCAGCCACAGCGACAAGGACCTGATACTCATCGATACCAGTGGCCGCAGCCATCATGACCAGGTGGGGATGAAGGAACTCGAGGCCTTTCTGGGCCCCGAGGCCAGAACCGAAAACCATCTTGTGCTCGCAACTGGAACTCGGGGTCAGGATCTGACGGATATCGTGGCCAGTTTCCGTCGCATCCCCCTGGCCAGCCTTATTTTCAGCAAAATCGATGAAACCCGGCAGCGCGGCGCCCTGCTTGACATTCCCCTGCGTCAGAACCTGCCGCTCAGCTATCTGACCAACGGCCAGCGTGTGCCCGAGGATCTTCTCGCGGCAAAACCCAAACTGGTCGCCCAATGCATTCTCGGTCAGCAGTGAGGGTGATTCAATGAACGTGATTCATGGACACTTTGACCAGGCAGGCACCCTGCGCCAGCGCAACCGCAAACTGGCCGCCACAACCACACAAAACCGGTTGTCTGAGGCCCGTACGGCAAAGGTGATTTCCATCACCAGCGGCAAAGGGGGCGTGGGCAAAACCTCCGTTGCCGCCAACGTGGCCGTGGAGCTGGCGCGTATGGGCCAGCGGGTGCTGGTCATCGACGCCGACCTGGGCCTGGCCAACATCGATGTCATGTGTGGTCTGACGCCCCGCCACAACCTGAATCACTACTTTGCCGGCGACAAATCCCTTGAGGACATCATCACCACCGGTCCGGCCGGAATCAGCATCCTGCCCGCCGGCTCAGGCCTGCAGCACCTGACCCACCTCGATGCCGGCCAGAAAATGCGTTTTCTTGAAGATCTCGACAGCCTGCACGGCCGCTATGACATGGTTCTGATTGATACCGAAGCGGGCATCAGCGAAAACGTCACCTATTTCAACATGGCCGCCCAGAACATTCTGGTCGTGACCACTCCGGAACCGACAGCCATCACCGACGCCTACGCTCTGATGAAACTGATGTCCACCCGCTATCATCAGAAGCATTTCAGCCTGGTCGTCAACCAGGTTCATGAAATGGATGACGGGCTCGACGTCTACCAAAAATTGACCATCGTATCGAACCGCTATCTCGATATTTCCATCGATTACCTCGGCTGCATCCCTGCCAACGAACGCATGCTGGAAGCGGTGCGGCGGCAAAAGCCGATGGTGGAACTGTTCCCCGGGCAGAAAACCAGCAGCGCCTTTAAGGCGTTGGCGGAATCCCTCGTCCGCCAGGACCATCCCGAGCCCAAGGGAACCGTGCAATTTTTCTGGAAACGTTTCTTCACCCTGAGTCAGGGAGGTGAATCATGAACAAAACCGCCACCTACACCGATAACGGGCTGCCCGACCGCGACCAGCTGATCAGCGCCCACCTGCCTTTGGTCAACTTTCTGGTTGAACGCATGGTCACGCAGGTCCCCACCTTCGTCAACAAGGACGAAATCTGCAGCGCAGCCATGCTTGGCCTGGTCGATGCCGCGAACCGCTTCGACCCGAGCATGGGAGTGCAGTTCAAGACCTTTGCCGAAAGGCGTATTCGCGGCGCGGTCCTCGACGAGGTGCGGCGTATGGACTGGTTTTCACGCACCTTGCGCGAAAAACACGCCCGGCTCTCCCGCGCCATCGAACGGCTCGAACGCAAACTCGGTCGCGCGCCCGAGGAAGAGGAAATCGCCGCGGAAATGGAAATGAGTCTGGAGGAATATCACACCATGCTGGGCGAAGTGTCCTATCTCGGCTGCATCAGCCTCAATGAGTCGATTGATGAAGAAGGCGGTACCCGAACGATTATTGAAAACCTGGAAGACGAAAAGAGCAAAAGTCCTCTGGAAGAGCTGGAAGCGGCCGACCTGACCCGGCAGATGGCTGAGCATATCAGCCAGCTCAATGAAAAGGAGCGACTGGTGGTCGCCCTGTACTATCACGAAGAGCTGACCCAGAAGGAAATCGCCGAGGTGCTCGGCATTTCGGAAGGCCGGGTTTCGCAGATCCACAGCCAGGCCCTGCTCAAACTGAAGGTCAAGCTGACCCGGCGCACCACCATGCCCCCCTACCCGGGCAACAAGACCAAAGGAGAGTGAGCCATGCTGCCCTTTGATCTGATCGATCTCTTTTTGGGAGCCATCACCCTCTTGTGCCTGACAGGATTTGTCCTGCTTTACTGCAAGCTCAACCGCATGACCCGGCAACTGACAACCCTGGTCGACACGCGGGAGCAGCCTGGCGAACAGGCCGGGCAGACAGCCCCTGACAAACCCTTTGACAGCGCGCTTCTGGGAGCCAATATGAAGTCTCTGTTGCGCCAGCAGGCCAACGCCGCAACGCCCACGGAAAGGTACCGTTTCATTCGCTCCCTGGCGGCTCACGGGCTGGAACCCCAGCAAATCGCCGAAATCCTGAACATCGGCCGCGGCGAGGCGGAACAACTGGTCAAACTGGCGCGCCTGCGCGTGGCCGCGAAACCGACGGAGGTCGCAGCGTGAGTGACATCGCCTACAACGCCGGACTGATAGCGGCTGCAAGCGGCGCCATGAGCCGGTTGCGCAGCCTCGATATCGTCACCAACAACCTGGCCAACAGCAACACCCCCGGTTTCAAGCGAGACGTTCCGGGATTCGACGCCTTTCTGGTTCGGGCCCAACAGGGGGGAACCAGCGTCACCACCGCCAGGTTGCAACGTGTCAACCAGGACCGTTCCCCCGGGGAGATGAAAAAGACCGGCAATCCTCTGGATGTCGCCATCATGGGACGCGGCTTTTTCCAGGTGCAGGACCCCGCGACCGGGCAAACGTATTACACCAGGCAGGGCAATTTTTCCCGCAATGCCGAAGGGACCCTGGTGACATCAGGCGGAAAACCGGTTATCGGCGACGGCGGTCCCCTGACCCTTCCGGCCGGATCCCCTCTGGAAATCCGCACCGACGGCACCGTCCTTGTGGCTGGACAAACGGTCGGTCAATTGCGTCTGTTCGATATCCCGGACGACATTCCCTTGAGCCGGGTCGGCGAAGGTCTTTTGGCCGCGCCCAACGGTTTTCAGGCTGATACGGTGGCGCAACCGCACCTGATGCAGGGCTGGATTGAACAGGCCAATGTCCAGCCCCTGCGTGAAATGACGCGCATGGTGACCCTGGAACGGGAATTTGAAAGTTATCAGAAACTGATTCACGCCTACGGCCAGCTGGCAGGCAAGGCGGCCGAAATCGGCGCGTTTTAGGTGTTCGTCATGCCAGCGGCTGTCGAACAAGCATTATTAAGGAGCTGACCATGATCAAGGCCCTCTCAATTGCCGCATCCGGGATGGAAGCACAGCAACTCAATATGGACATCATCGCCAACAACCTGGCGAACGTGAACACCACCGGCTTCAAGAAAAGCCGGGCTGATTTCCAGGATTTGCTCTACCAGACCATCCAGAGCGCCGGGGGGACCAGCACCAGCGGGACCGAAACGCCCACCGGTATCCAGATCGGCCTCGGCGCCAAAATGGCCGCAGTGCAAAAGGTTTTCACCGCCGGGGACATCATTCAGACCGGCAACGAACTTGATCTCGCCATTGAAGGGGATGGCTTCTTCCAGGTGCAGCTCCCCACAGGTGAAACGGTTTACACCCGGGCGGGTGCGCTGAAAAAGGACGGGACCGGACGCCTGGTGACCTCGGACGGCTACCCGGTCCTGCCGGAAATCACCATCCCGGAAAACGCCACCCGTGTCGCCATCCACGAGGACGGCACGGTGGAAGCCTTCCTCGACGGCAGTTCGGCAGGCAGCCAGGTCGGCCAGATTGAGCTGGCCAAGTTCAGCAACCCCGCCGGCCTGTTCAGCCTTGGTCGCAACCTGCTCAAGGAGACCCCCGCCTCCGGTGCGCCGACCACGGGCATCCCGGGTGAGCTCGGGCTCGGCACCCTGTCGCAGGGCTATATCGAAGGGAGCAACGTCAGTGTCATGGAAGAGATGGTCAACATGATCGCCGGCCAACGCGCCTACGAAATCAACTCCAAGGCGATCAAGACCGCGGACGAAATGCTCCAGATGACCAACCAGCTGGCCTAGGACCGAGCCGTGCGTCTGTTCCCGCTCATACTCCTGATCCTCTGTCTGCCGGCCCAGCTCAGGGCGCTTGAAATCCACTGGCGGGCTTCGGCTGAAATCAGGGGCGATCAGATGACCCTCGGGGAGCTGGCCGAAGTCCGCGCGGACCAGGCGACGGCGGAATACCTGGCAAAGGTCGGCTTTGGTCCGGCCCCCCTCCCCGGGCAAGACATCACCATCGACAGCGGGGATGCCCGGCAACGTCTGTTGGACGCCTACCCCCAGTTGCTCGGGGCCGATTTTACCGGCGCCGACACCATTCATATCCACCGGGCAGGCATCCTGATTGAAGCGCATCAGATCGAGACGATTGTCCGCAGCAAGTTCGAGAAACTGGCGCAAAACGACCGGAATATCCGTCTCAACCTGATAGATGTCAGGCCGCCTGCCAGACTCATTCTACCCGAAGGCCGACTCAGGACGACGGTCCGCCCGCTGGGGACAGACCTGATGAACTGCCGCAGCGTCGCCATCGACTTCAGCATCGACGGGCACCTGGAACGCCGCATCACCGTCCCGGTCACCGTGCAGGCGACGGCCAGAGTCGTGGTAGCCCGTCGCAACCTGCCCCGGGGCGCTGTTCTGACAAAAGAGGACCTGACCCTGAAGGAACGCCGGATTGCCAATCTGCGCGCTCCTGTCTACCGGCCAGCCCTTCTGGTCGGGAAAAAACTGAAGCGCGCCGTACGGCGCGATCAGGTGTTGAGCACGAGCATGGTCACGGTCCCGCCGGTTATCAAACGGGGCGAACCGGTCACCATCGCTCTTGCCACCGGCCCGGTCCGCATCGAGGCGCGTGGCATCGCCCGCAGCGACGGCAGGCCGGGCGAGACCATACCGGTCACCAACATCGGTTCACGCAAAATCGTCCTGTGCCGCGTTGTCGGCCCGGGAACCGTAACGGTGGAGTTCTGACATGAAGACACCGATTCTGGCACTCCTGTCCCTTTTGGCCCTGAGCCTGGCCGGCTGTGCACCACCTCCGCCACAAACCCCGCCGGTCCTGCAAAGCCGCACCCTTCCGACACCGGTGCCGCCTCCCAAACAGGCGACCGGGTCCCTGTGGGCCGACCGGGGCAGCGACCTGTTCACCGATCTGAAGGCCCGCAGGGTGGGAGATATCGTAACCGTGGCCATTTACGAACGCGCCAGCGCCAGCAAGGAGGCCACCACCGAAACCGACCGTTCCAGTTCCATCTCGGCCGACATCACCAAGCTCTTCAGGTTTGAAAAAGACCTGGCCAACCTGGCTCAGGGCATCGACCCGGCCAATCTCATCGGCGCCAAGTATGACAACGCATTCGCCGGCAGCGGCAAAACCACCCGCAAGGAAGACCTGGTGGCCACCTTGACCACCCAGGTGGTGGAGGTGTTGCCCAACGGCAACCTGCGCATTGAAGGGAACAAGGCCGTAACGGTCAATAACGAAACCCAGTACATCCAGCTCACCGGGCTGGTCCGGCCGAGCGACATCTCTCCGGCCAATGTCGTCGACTCAAAGTATGTCCTTGACGCCCGCATCGCCTACACCGGCAAAGGCGTTGTCAGCGACAAGCAGAAGCCCGGCTGGCTGGTGCGCGTACTCGATAACGTCTGGCCCTTCTGACAGGAGTTTTCGGCATGAAACGAATGGGACTGCTGGTCATCCTGATCATCGCCCTCGCCCGGCCCGCCCTGGCCGTCCGGATCAAGGATGTCGCCCATCTGGACGGCGTGCGGTCCAACCAGCTGGTCGGCTACGGCCTCGTGGTCGGTCTGGACGGAACCGGTGACAGCAAGAGCACCCAGTTCACCATCCAGTCCCTGGTCAACATGCTCGACCGCATGGGCATCACGGTCAATCGCAACGACGTCAAGGTGGCCAACGTCGCCGCTGTGATGGTGACGGCCGAACTGCCGGCCTTTACCAAACCGGGCAACCGGATCGATGTCACCATTTCATCCATCGGTGATGCCAAGTCCCTGGCAGGTGGGACCCTCTTGCTGACCCCCCTTCAGGGCCCTGACGGCAAGGTCTATGCGGTGGCCCAGGGTCCGGTGGTTGTCGGTTCGCTCTCTTACGGCGGCAAAGCTGCCAAAGTGCAAAAAAACCATCCAACAGTCGGCCGGATTCCTGAAGGTGGAACCGTCGAACGCGCTGTCCCCTTTTCCCTGCCGAAAGACGGCCTGCTCACCTGGCGCATCAACATGCCCGATTTCACCACCATCAGCCGCATGGCCCAGGTTATCAACCGTCATTTTGGACAGAACATCGCCCGGCCTCTGGACGGCTCCAGCGTCGCCGTCAGCCTGCCGGACACATGGCGGGGCAAAACTGTTGATTTTCTCAGTGAACTTGAGGCCCTGGAGGTCGAACCGGACGCCATGGCCCGGGTTGTGGTCAATGAAAAGACCGGCACCATTGTCATGGGCCGGGATGTACGCATCGACACCGTTGCGGTTTCCCATGGCAACCTGAGCCTGATCATCAATGAAGAGACGGAAGTCTCTCAGGCCCAGCCCCTGGCTCCCGGAGGCCAGACCGTTGCCAGTCCCAAAACAGGCATTGAGGTCAGTGAAGGCAGTGGGGAACTGGTCGTTTTGCCCATGGGGGTTTCCATTGCCGAAATCGCCCGGGCCCTTAACGCCATCGGCGCTTCTCCCCGCGACCTGATTGCCATTTTGCAGGCCATCAAGGCATCCGGCGCCCTGCACGCCGACCTGGTCATTCTCTAGGAGGCTTCCATGAAGATACCCGGACTCCTTCCTGCCGATCTGGGCTCCGTTTCCGGCAACCGAACGGACAGGCAGAACCAGCTGAAAAAAGCCTGTCAGGAATTTGAAGCCCTGTTCGTACAAAACATGTTCAAACAAATGCGCGCCTCAGTGCCCGAAAGCGGGCTGTTGGAGGCTTCGGCCGGTCACGACCTCTATCGGGACATGATCGATATCGAGGTGGCCCGCCAGGCGGCCCATGGCGCCAACCGGCTAGGCATAGCCGATGCGCTCTACCTGCAGCTGAGGCCCCGAACCACTCCCGACCCCTGAGGATTCAGGGAACTGTGCTCTTTTTTATCATTTTTTGCTAAAGTCGAAACTCACAGGTGTCGATATGTTGACCAGGCAAAGATAGAACGGTCAACACCACGACTCCACAGTGAGTCCATGCCACAACGGCATTGCAGACAAAGGTGGACGCCATGACAGTCAAGATTCACAACGGCAAACCCCAGGTTCCCGTGACCGGAACCAGGCCGGAACGTACCAGAAAAGAACCTGACAAAACCGGTGCGGCGACGGTTGCCGCCGGCGACAAGGTCAAAATTTCGACCTTCGCTCGCAAAGCTGCGGAAATAAAGTCCGGCGACATTCTCAATGACCCGGCCCGGGCCCAGAAAATCGCAGAACTGAAACAGCAGATTGCCGACGGCACCTACAACCCGGATCCACACAAGGTCGCTGAAAGTTTACTCAAGTATCTGCGTGAGCAGGGTTGAAGGGCCACAGGGGGATTGCCCCATGGAAAAGCTGCAACAACTCCACGATCTGATTCTGGAAGAACGCCAGGCCGCTGTCGAGCTGGACAATGAACGTCTTGAGCAGCTTGCCGACCGCAAGGCCAGGCTGCTTGGTGAACTGCACGATCTGGAGCTGGACGGTCACAATCCTGAAATCCGCCAGCTGGCCCAGACCATTCGGGATGAAAACCGGCGCAACGCCTATCTCTTCTGGTCGTCTCTGCGTTGGGTGCGCGACATTCTCAACTTTTACAGCCGCCAGGTCACCGAACCCGCCTATGACCCTGCCGGACAGGCTGTGGCCCGGGAGGCGGGTGGCAAGCTGATTTCAGGAAAGGTCTGACATGGGCGGAATCATCAATGCCCTCAACGCGGCCAAAACCTCTATCACCACCCAGCAGAAGGCCATCGAAGTCGTCGGCAACAACATTGCCAACGTCAACACCCCCGGTTATTCACGCCAGACCCCCAATCTCACACCGTTTCCGACGCTGGCCTTCGGCGATTTTTTTGTCGGCCAGGGGGTGCGTGTCGGCTCCATCGAACGCGCCCACGACGCCTTTCTGACCGGGGAATTGCGCCAGAAAAACAGTGATTATGGGCAGGAGCTGGCCAAATCGTCACCGCTGGCCCAGATTGAAGACGCCCTGCCCATCGACGAAACCGGCCTGATTGCCGATATCGACCGTTTTTTCGACGCCTGGCAGGAACTCTCAACCAATCCGGATGGCAGTGTCGAACGCCAGCAGGTCATCCAGTACGGGCAGCGGCTGGCCCAGTCCTTCAACAGTACCTGGAACAGTCTGGAAAACATACGCGACAACATCGACAACACCCTGATCAGCAAGGTTGACAATATCAATCTCAAGCTCAACCAGGTGGCTGAGCTGAACAAGCGCATCAGCACAGTCGAATACGCCGGCCATTCGGCCAACGCCGAACGCGACCAGCGCGACCAGCTGGTCAAGGAACTGGCCGGCGAGATCGGCGTCACCGCGGTTGAGGACAAGGTCGGCATGCTCAACCTGCAGCTGCCCGGCGGGGTCCCCCTGGTGGAAGGCGGTATCGCCCTGCAGCTCGAAACCCGCGCCACCCCCAATGGCATCCAGATCGATGTCAATACCGGCTCGGTCCCCATCCAGGTGCCCAACAGCACCTGGGGCGGTGCCTTCCGGGGGTTGCTCGACACGCGTGACCAGACCGTTCCCGACCTGCAAAACCGGCTTGACCAGCTCGCCTACGACGTGGCCACCACCGTCAATACCCAGCATCAGGCCGGGAGCGGTCTTGACGGCGTATCCGGTCGTGACTTCTTCGTCCAGCCGACGGCCGTCAGCACCGCAGCCACCCTGATGCAGGTCGCCATCAGTGACCCCAGCCAGTTAGCCGCCGGCCAGACCAGTGCTCCCGGGGACAATGCCAACGCCCTGGCCATCTCCGGGTTGAAAAGCAGCAAGTTCGTCAACGGCACCGACACCTACACAGAATGGTACGGCAAAATCACCTCCTCGGTCGGCATTGAAGCGCAGCAGAACGAACTGGCCGTCTCCGGTCTGAGCCTGAGCATGGAACAGCTTGAAAACCTGAGGGAATCAACCGTAGGGGTGTCCATCGAGGAAGAGATGGTCAACCTGCTGCAGTACCAAAAGGCTTTTGAAGCCTCGGCCAAGTTTCTCAGCACTGTCGACGAGATGATGGACAGCGTGCTGATGATCAAGAGGTAACAAGCTATGCGCGCCACCATGGGAACCACCTATCGCAGCCTGATCGGCAATCTCAACCGGATCAACTACCGGCTTGAGGACCTGCGCGTGCAGGCGGCCAGCGGCAAGAAGCTGCAGCGTCCCTCGGATGACCCCAGCGCCATCCGCCCCACCCTGTTTGCCCGTTCGGACATCATGGCGGCCAAACGCTACAGCAAAACCATCAACGCCGGTCTCGACCGCATCCAGAACCAGGACTACTACCTCGACAACATGACCAACATCATGGTGCGCGCCAAGGAGATCGCCGTCGCCTCGGTCAACGACAGCCTCAATGCCGACGACCGCATCACCTACGCCAATGAGGTGGCCCAGCTGCGTCAGGAGCTGTTCGACATGGGCAACGCCCAGTTCGACGGCAAATACCTGTTCGCCGGTTACCAGATTCATTCCCAGCCGCTGGTTGACAACCCGGCCTACGATCCGGTGCTCGACCCCCGCCCGGTTATCTACCAGGGGGATACCGGCAAAATGGAACTGGAAACCGGACCGGGTGAAAAAACGGTCATCAACGTCACGGCCAACGAGCTGCTGCTCGGCGATGCCGACAACGACGGGGTGACCGACCCAGGCGGCACCGACATCTTCGCCGCCCTGAAAAATCTCGAGGACGCCCTGCGCGCCAACGACACCAGCGCCATCGAAGCCCAGATGCCCAACATCGACAACGGCATGGAACAGGTCAGCCGCCATCGCAGCATCCTCGGCAACAACGGCAGTCGCCTCGACGAAGCCCTTGGGCGCATGCAGGATCTCGACATCCGCATGCAGGAAGTGTTAAGCCGTTTCGAAGATGCCGACCTGGTCGAAACCATCGCCAACCTGCAAAAACAGCAGTCCGCCCTCCAGGCCGCCCTCACCGTCACCGGCAAGATTTCGGAATTGTCGATACTGAATTACGTGTAGCGGGATAACACAAGGTGA
>CAZCUR010000001.1:0-84376 GCA_964501815.1 uncultured Geothermobacter sp. | reverse complement strand
GCCCGAAAAAGAGATTGACAAAAACGACAACATCGGTTATGAAGTGTGGTCTTTGAGTTGAGCCGCAAAACAACCGAATCTTCAAGGAGATTTGTCATCATGCAGTGTCAGACAGTACAGCCCGGTGTCGAATGCACCTTCTGGAGCAAAAACGGCTGCGTTTTTGAAGGCAATTCCTGCCAGCCGATCGTCGAGCAGTGTGAAGGCTGCGAGCGTATTGTCGATAGCAAAATCGGCAAGGTCTGCTCCGTTGCCCCGTCTCCGGCACAGAAATGGGCGGTGAACATTTGCAACTTCGCCACCCACCAGAAAGTCGAGAAGAAGGTGGTGGAACAGCGCATTAACCCGCTCAAGGCGTCCAAACGCGGCGGCAAGTAAAACCTCGAAGTCAACCAAAACAAAAGGCGGATACCTTTCTGGTACCCGCCTTTTGTTTTTCCCAGGCCGATCAACAATGCTGAGCAAAGAACAACGCAACCCCCAATTCGCCAGTCACCTTGGCGCCCAAGTCATTACCTCGGTCACCAGTCGCTTTCAGCACATCGAAATCACCCGCCACCCGGCCTTCGGCCACCAGCTGGTTATTGACGGCGACCTGCAGATATCTGAAAGCGACAGCATCTACGGCAGCGCCATGGTCGCCCCTCTGCTCAGGCATCTCGCCACCGAAAAGGTTGCCATCCTCGGCGGCGGGGACGGAGGCGTTTTGTGGGAGCTGATTCGCTCCTGTGAACGCCTGAGCCTGCCGCTGCAGCAGGCCTGGCAGATCGACATCGACGGCGAGGTCATGCGTCTGTGCCGCCAGTACCTCAACCGCCTGTCCGGACCAGTCTGGCAACATCCCAAAGCTGACATTGTTACCGGCGATGCCTTTGCCTGGCTTGCCGATGCGCGCGAGCTTGATGGCGTTGTCTATGATTTAACCATGGATCCGGTTCGGGACGGGCAAAGCCGAGAAGAGTTCATGGCCGAAACCCTGGCGCTTGTTGCCCGGGCTTTGAAGCCAGGGGGCGTTTTCTCCATGCAATGCTGTGGGGAGGGAGAAGGCAATACTGACCTGGCCAAAGAAAGTCAGGACCTGTTGAGGGAGATTCGCGCCGAGGCAGCCCGGCATTTCAGCGACATCTGCGAGCAGCAGGTGGCGGTACCGTCTTTTCTGGAAAACTGGACGTTTCTTTCAGCCCGCAAACCGCAGCGGTAACAGGTCAAGGCCGTTCTGTCTCACACCAGGCTGCCCCGCAGACCAGCTGCGGTCCAGCTCTCGACCCGCACCCAGACCCGTTCGCCGGGCCGGGCTTCACCTTTGAACTGAACCGCCAGATAGTTGCGCGACAGCCCGCGGCGCCAGCCGTCCTCCCGCCCTCCTTCAACCACCAGTTCCAGCACCCGGCCAACAAAACGCTCTGCATAGCGTCGCGCCTTGGTTTCTCCCAGACTGCGCAGTTTCGCGGCCCGTTCCCGTATCAGGGCACCATCCAGCTGCCCGTCCATCCCGGCGGCCGGTGTACCCGGACGCCGGCTGTAGGGAAAAACATGCAGGTGGGACAGCGGCAGGTGGTCGATCAGACGCCAGGTTTGTTCGAATTCTTCTTCCGTTTCCCCGGGAAACCCGGCGATGACATCGACACCAATGGCGACCTCAGGTACGGCACGATGAATCTTTTCGATCAGACGATGAAAAAAGCCCGCATCGTAGTGCCGGTTCATGCGCTTGAGCACGGAGTCCGAACCGGACTGCAGCGGTATGTGCAGATGGGGACAGAGCCGATCCGAAACGGCCATCCGTTCGATCAGCCGGTCGGAGACCTCGTTTGGCTCGATGGAGCCCAGGCGCAGCCGGTGAACCCGGGTTTGTTCCTCAATGGCAAAAACCAGGTCCGTCAGGCTGGTCTTCGGCTCCAGGTCAAGCCCGTAGGCCCCCATGTGAATACCGGTCAGGACGATTTCGTGGTAACCGGATGCGGTCAGTCGCCGCACCCGCTCGAGAACCTGATCAGCCGGAACCGAACGACTGCTCCCGCGTGCATAGGGGATGATGCAATAGGAACAGAATGCGTCACAGCCGTTTTGAATCTGCAAAAAGGCGCGGCTGCGATCGGTAAAGGTGGTCAGGGAAAGACCCACCCCCCCTCGCCCGCTTTTCAGACCGTCGGTGGCAACCAGCTGGCGCTCCCGTTCCTCGGCGAGATACCGGAGCAGGTCTTTCTTTTCGTCATTGCCGATGACCATGGCAACGCCGGGAATGCGTCGAATTTCCTCCGGCTCGACCTGGGCATAACACCCGGTGACGATGATGCGGGCATGAAGGTTCAGCCGGCGCGCCCGGCGGATCAGGTTGCGGCTTTGGGCGTCGGTTCGTGCCGTTACGGTACAGGTGTTGACCACCACCAGATCGGCCCCCTCCTCAAAGGGGACAATGGTGTACCCGGCCTGCCGCAGCTGCTCTTCGATGGCGGCCGATTCAAACTGGTTGGTCTTGCAGCCCAGAGTGGCGATGGCAACCGTCTGACTCACGCGATCCACCCTCCGCCAAGGACTTCATCGTTCTGGTAGATGACCGCCGCCTGCCCCGGGGTGACCCCGCGCTGGGGCTGGTCAAAACGAATCGTCGCCCGCCCGTCCTTTTGCAGGCTGATGGTCGCGGGCTGTTCACTGTGCCGATAACGGATACGGCAGGCGGCACGAAAACGGTCGGCAGGCGGCGGAACGATCCAGTTGACACCGTCAATCACCAGCTCCCCGGTTTCAAGGTGGTCCCGTTCTCCAACGACAACCTTGTTGTTTTCAGCATCAATGCGCACCACGTACAAGGGACTCGGCCAGGAGATCCCCAGCCCGCGGCGCTGACCGATGGTATAGCGGTAGGTGCCGTGATGCCGTCCCAGAACCTGTCCGTCAACATGGACAATGTCGCCATCGCACTGGCCAGGTCCGCGTTCTTCTTCCAGAAAGCGGACATAGTCACCGTCCGGTACGAAACAGATATCCTGGCTTTCGGGCTTCTCGGCGACACGCAAACCCAGCCGCTCGGCATGGGCGCGAACCTCCGGTTTGGTCATTCCCCCCAGGGGGAAGCGAACCATGCGCATCTGGTCAGGCGTCAGGGTGAAGAGAAAGTAGGACTGATCCTTGGAACGGTCCAGGCCCTTGCGCAGATGAAACCGTCCATCGGCCTGAATAACTTGCGCGTAGTGGCCGGTCACCAGATAGTCGGCCTCCAGTTCACGCGCACGGCGCAAAAGGCGCTCGAATTTGAGAATCTGATTGCAAAGCACACAGGGGTTGGGGGTGCGCCCGGAGAAATAGGCATCGCAGAAGGGATCGATGACTGCCCGCTGGAAATCGTCCTCGAAATTGACCACATAAAAAGGGATGCCGATCTGTTCGGCCACCCGACGGGCATCGTAGACATCATCCAGGCTGCAGCAAGTGCCGAAGGTTTCACCATCGGGCGCCGCGAACTTGCTGTAGTCCCAGATTTGCATGGTGATGCCGATAACTTCGTGGCCGGCCTCCTTGAGCAGGGCCGCAGTCACCGAAGAATCGACACCGCCGCTCATGGCGACAACGATTCTCCGGCCCGATTTTTTTAGCAGATCCGCCATGAATTTTCGTATCCCTTTCAACGCTGGGGCGGCACTATAGCCGATCAGGCCGCAAAAGGCCAGATGCGGCCCGCCCCAAACGGCAGGGAGGGTCGACCGCCCGCGGCCAACCCTCCCCTTTTTCGCCTTTATGAACCAGACGGCCTGTCAGCTGGCCTGTTCCTGCTGCTGACGGGCCCGGTAATCCTTGATGGCCTCGTGCAAGGCGTCGGCCGCAAGGTTGGAGCAGTGCATTTTCTGGGCGGGCAGTCCGTCAAGGGCCTCGGCAACCGCCTGGTTGGTCAGCTCCAGCGCCTCGTCAATCGTTTTGCCAAGGGCCATCTCGGTCACCATCGAGGAGGTGGCTATGGCGGCGCCGCAGCCAAAGGTCTTGAACTTGATATCCTTGATGACATTGTCCTCAACCTTGAGGAATATCTTCATGATGTCGCCGCAGGAAGCATTGCCAACTTCCCCGACACCATTGGCATCGGGGATTTCCCCCACATTGCGGGGATTCTGGAAGTGATCCATGACTTTATCGGTGTACATAGCTGTCTGTCTCCTGTTCTGTTTCAGATTCTGCGGATGGTTTCGCAGGTTTCACACTGTTCTTCGTTTCTGCAGTTGTACAGCGGACTCATTTCCCGCAGGCGCTGCACCGTCTTGGGCAGGACCTCCAGAACATAGTCAATCTCTTCTTCGGTATTGTGGGGCCCGAGGGAGAACCGGGTACTGGAGTGAGCCAGGGTCACTTCGACACACATGGCTCCAAGAACATGCGAAGGTTCCAGGGAACCGGATGTACAGGCCGAGCCGCTTGACGCGGCAATGCCATACATGTCCAGGTTCAAAAGCAGCGATTCCCCTTCGATGTAGGCGAAACTGACATTGAGAGTGTTGGGCAGACGCATGGCCGGATCGGGGTGGCCGTTGAGTTTGATCTGGGGAATGCTGTTTTTGATCCCCTCTTCCAGCTTGTCGCGCAGCCGGCGCATGTGGGCGGCGTTCTTTTCCAGATCCCGCCCGGCGATCTCACAGGCCTTGCCCAATCCAACGATGCCGGCGACATTGTGGGTGCCGGCACGCCGGTTGCGCTCCTGATGGCCGCCATGTACCAGCGGCGTCAGCCGGGTGCCACGTTTGATATAGATGGCACCGACTCCCTTGGGAGCGCCGATTTTGTGTCCGGAAAGCACCAGCAGATCGACGCCGGCCTTTTTCACATCCACCGGAACCTTGCCGACCGCCTGGACCGCATCGGTGTGAAAGCGGACCTTGTACTTGCGCGCAATTTTGCCAATCTCCTCAATGGGATAGAGATTGCCGGTCTCGTTGTTGCCCCACATCACCGAAATCAGGATGGTCTTTTCGGTGATGGCGGCCTCGAGCTGCGCAAGGTCAAGCATGCCGTCGCGATCCACGGGCAGGTAGGTGACCTCACAACCGGTCTTTTCCAGATAACGGCAGGTTTCCAGAACGGCCGGGTGTTCAACCGAGGTCGTGATGATATGGTTGCCCTTGTCGCGCAGCGCATCGACGGTCCCTTTCAGGGCCATATTGTCCCCCTCGCTGCCGCAGGAGACGAAAACAATCTCAGCGGCAGAGGCCCCTATCAGTGCCGCGACCTGTTCACGAGCCTGCTCCACGGCTCCGGCAACCGCCCGGCCGGCCCAATGTACACTGGACGGATTGCCGAACTGGTCCCGGTAAAAAGGGAGCATCGCCTCCAGCACCTCGGGGTGCACCGGGGTTGTGGCATTGTTATCGAGATAAATCTGTTTCACCTTGTCCTCCTGCTGACCGTTTTGCGGTCAGGTGTCGTTAAACCTGCTTATGTGCTTTGTCCCGGGCTTCCCGGGTCAAGTCCTCAAGCGTGATGGATGCCAGAAATGATCGGATCCTTTCGCCCAGCCCCTGCCAGACATTGTGGGTGACGCAGTGGTCGTCGCAGACACAACGCCCCTGCTCATCCATACAGGACACCGGCACCAGTGTCTCCTCAACCGAATCAATGATTTCATCGACGCGAATCTGGTCAGCAGGCCGGGCCAGCCGATACCCTCCGCCGGGGCCGCGCACACTGGTGACAATCCGGCCGCGACGCAACTTGACGAAGAGCTGTTCCAGATAAGGCAGGGAAATCGACTCCCTCGCCGAGATATCCTTGATGGATACCGGCCCTTCGTCACCATGCAGACTGAGACTGACCATGGCGCGAACGGCATATTGTGCTTTGGTGGAAAGACGCATAAACTCCCTGTATGACGCGCACTCAGGCGCTTTTGGCGTGTGTTTCCCGCTCCAGTTCGGCCTTGAGACGCTCCTGCTCGGCCGTCAGCTCCTTGACCCGGTTTTCCAGTGCCCGAATCTGGTCGAACAGACAGGCAATGGCCTTGGCTTCCGGATCGGGGAGTTTACCGTGTTCAAGGTCGACCTTCTGTTCGGTTTTCTTGCCTTCGGAGATGACGACCTTGCCGGGAATACCGACAACGGTTGAGTTGTCGGGAACCTCCTTGACCACGACCGAATTGGAGCCGATTTTGCTGTTGTCTCCAACCCGGAACGGGCCGAGAACCTTGGCGCCGGAACCGACAATGACGTTGTTTCCGAGGGTGGGATGGCGTTTTTCCTTGGCCCAGGAGGTTCCCCCCAGGGTGACCCCGTGATAAAGGGTGCAATTGTCGCCGATTTCTGCGGTCTCACCAATGACCACACCCATACCGTGGTCAATGAAGAAGCCTTTGCCGATTTGGGCGCCGGGGTGGATTTCGATGCCGGTGAAAAAGCGCCCCAGATGCGAAACGAAGCGGCCCAGCAGATAGAACTTGCGCACCCAGAGCCAGTGGGCCAGCCGGTAGAAAAGAACGGCATGAAACCCGGGGTAACAGAGAATGATTTCCAGCACACTCCGAACAGCGGGATCCCGTTCGAATACCACCTTGAAATCTTCACGCAATGTTTTGAGCACGGCCGCCTCCTGCTAGCAGATGTTCGAGCCAACAACTAACATACCTGAGCATTCCTGTCAATTATTTTCCCGACAAAATAAGTAAGACAATAAGACAATAAATCCAGAGGGATACCCTGGTGGGAAAAGTGGCGGCGCGCTGAAAAAAAGCGCCTCAATGAGCCAGCGGCAGCGTGAAACGGAACCGGCTGCCCCGGCCCGGCTCACTCTCGGCCCAAATGCGGCCACCGTGCGATTCGACAATCTTGCGGCAGATGGACAGGCCCAGACCGCTGCCCCTGCGGGCATCCTCCCGACCGACCTGGGTGAACTCGTCAAACAGACGGGGCAGTTGTTCCGGAGGCACACCCTTGCCGGTGTCCGAAACCGAAACGACCAGGTCCTGGCCGACCACTTCAAACTCGATGGCGATCCTGCCCCCTTCGGGTGTGAATTTGATGGCGTTGCTGAGCAGATTGGCGAGGACCCGCTGAACCGTGGGACGATCATGCAGAACCGGACGATTGGGAACCGGGCCGACGGTCAGACGCAGGCGAGCCCGACTGGCGACCGGCTGCAGGTCGCGAAAAACTTCATTGACTGTGTCGTGAAGGGTACCGGGGACCAGCTCAAGCCCCATTTTCCCGGCTTCGAAGCGGGACAGGTCCAGCATGTTGTTGACCAGATCAACCAGTTTTTCACTGCTGTCACAGGCGGCCTGCAGATACTCCGCCTGGGGCCCGAGCAGGCCCGGCCCCAGACTGTCCCGCAGCAAGGTGCAGTAGCCGTGGACAATGGTCACCGGAACACGCAATTCATGGGTGGCGGTATTGAGAAATTCGGCCCGGAACCGGTCCAGTTCCTTCAGCCGCCGATTGCTGCTGGCGAGCTCCCGCTCCATGCGGCGCTTTTCCGAAACGTCCCGCACCGCCAGGATATAAAGGTTATCGAGGACGGGCCGGGTGTTGGCGCTGACAGAAAAGAGCCGTCGCCCGGCATGGGGCGTCGACAGAGGCAGGTCAAACCGCACCCGACCCGCGCCGTCCTTGCGCCCACGACGCTGCCAGCCCGCCAGGGCCCGGCTTATGGTAAAGGAGCTGACAATATCCTGCAGCCTGCGTCCGATAAAGGCGTCGCGCTCAAGGCCGACCATCTGCAAGGCGTGCCGGTTGGCGAATTCAATAACACCGTCGCTGTTGACAGCAACCAGACCGTCCGAAGCGTTATCGAACAACTGTTCATAGATCGCCTTGATCCGCAACTCGTCCTCAAGCAGCTGCTTGGCCTGGCGCAGGGCGGCCGATTCCCGCCGCAACCTGGTGAAAAAACGGGCATTGCGCAGGGGACCTGACGCGACATCGGCAACGAGCTGACAAAACGCGATTTCCCGGGAAGAGAGTGTCGGCCTTTGGCGCAGGGCCCTGACCACCATAACTCCGATGACCCGCTCCTGCGAATGGACCGGAACCACCAGAATGGCATTGAATTGCCGGTTGTTCATGCGCCCACGGACCGGGGCAAGCAAAGGATCCCGATCAACATCCGAAATCAGCAGCGGCTCACCCGTTTCCAGAACCCTGCGGATCTCCGGATAATCATCCAGATTGATGCGCAACTCCTCGACAGAGGCATCATCACTGGAAGCCATGACGTAGCCGACCGTGCTGTCCTTTTGGACCACGGCAATGCTGCATCGCTCGATATCACTGATATGTCCGGCGATTTTGCCGACAATGCGGCGAAGAATCTGGCTGGTTTCAACACTGGCGGCAATGGACTCGGAGATCTCCATAAGGGCCTGGTAATCTCTGGTTCTGACCGCCAGAGCCTCCTGGGCGTTCTGCTTGAAAATGGCCGCCTTGAGCCGGGTGATCAAGTCCTCGGCGTCGAACGGCTTGGAAAGATAGTCGTCGGCGCCCAGCTCAAAGGGATTGATGAGCGAAGCCTTGTCGGCCCGCGAGGTCAGCAACAGTATCGGCAGGTATTTGCAGGCGGCTTCTGACCGCAGGATGCGACAGAGCTCAGCACCGTCGATGCCGGGCATAACCAGATCGAGGATGGCGGCCTGAGGCCTTTGCTGACGACAGATGGCAAGCGCCTGCTCCCCCGATTCCGCCTCCCGGGTGGCAAACCCATGCTCCTGCAGCAGGTCGGACAAAACCCGGCGCATAAAAGCGTCATCGTCAACGATCAGGACGTAAGCAGCCACAAACCCTCCATGCAGTGACAACAAATTTATTTGTCACAGCTAATAAATGCATCGGTCGTGCCAAGCCGCAACCGGGCCCGGCAGCGCACCGGCAGGGCATCAGCAGCCGTCAGAGGTGACAAGGAAAGTCAGGCAAGGGGCCCAAATTTGTGCGCTTGTTGCCTCACAAAAACAGCCGGTAGGCGGGATTGTCGGTCTCATCCAGATAGCGATAGCCCAATCTCCTGAGAAAGGCACCAAGCTCCCCCTTCTCCTGCGGAGGAATCTCCAGACCAACGAGCACCCGGCCATAATCGCCTCCCTGCATCCGGTAGTGAAACAGGGAAATATTCCAGTTTTGCCCCATGGCATCCAGAAAGCGCCCCAGGGCACCGGGGCGTTCGGGAAACCAGAATCGGAACAGGACCTCGCCCTGCGCCGCCTCGGAGCGTCCTCCGACCATGTAGCGGACATGGGTTTTGGCCAGTTCATTGTCGGTCAGGTCGACATTGGCAAAACCGGCCTGTTCCAGGTCCCGTGCAAAGGCGATGCGCTCTTCCTGGCAGCGAACGGAAATGCCGACGAAGATCTGGGCTTCATTCCGGCTGGCCAGCCGGTAGTTGAATTCAGTAATATTCCGCTCTCCGACCACTTCCCGGCAAAACCGTCTCAGGGAGCCGGGCTGTTCCGGAATGGTCACGGCGAACAGGGCCTCCTGCCCTTCACCGACCTGGGTGCGTTCGGCGACATAGCGCAATCGCTCGAAATTCATGTTCGCCCCGGAATTGACCGCGACCAGGGTCCGTCCTGCCAGGTCGTTGTGCGCGGCGTAACGCACCATGCCGGCGACGCCCAGGGCCCCGGCCGGTTCGACGATGGAACGGGTATCCTGGTAGATGGCCTTGATGGCACTGCAGATTTCATCGGTATCGACGAGAACAAAATCGTCGACATAATCACGACAGGCCCGAAAAGTCTGCCCGCCAACCTTGCGCACCGCCACCCCGTCAGCAAAGATGCCGACCTGATCAAGGTGGACCCGCCTGCCTTTACGACAGGATTGCGCCATGGCCGCGCTGTCTTTCGGCTGCACGCCAATGATTTTGATGTCGGGCCGCAGGGCCTTGAAGTAAGCGGCCATGCCGGATATGAGGCCGCCGCCGCCAACGGGGACAAAAACCACGTCGATATTTCCGGAACTCTGGCGCAAAATCTCGTCCGCCACCGTCCCCTGTCCGGCGATAACCAGTTCGTCATCGAAAGGATGAACAAAGGTCTTGCCACTGGCTTCGACCAGGGTCAGGCAGTGGTCGGCCGCCTCGCTGTAGCTGTCTCCGTGCAGAACGACTTCGGCCCCCATCGCCTGCACAGCCTCGATCTTGATTTGCGGTGTGGTCGCCGGCATGACGATGGTCGCCGCAATCCCGAGCTTCCGGGCCGAATAAGCCACACCCTGGGCATGATTGCCGGCCGAAGCGGCAATAACGCCGCGTCGTTTTTCGTCAGGACCAAGGTGGGCGATGCGGTTGTAGGCGCCACGGATCTTGAATGAAAAAACCGGCTGCAAATCCTCGCGTTTGAGCAGCACCCTGCAACCCAGGCGCTTGCCCAGATTGACCGCTGTTTCAAGCGGGGTCTCAACGGCCGCCTCATAAACCTTGGAAGTCAGAATATTGCGAAGAATTTTCTGCATGGTGTCCTCTCGGGCAATTTTTGCCTACCTTACCCAATTCGCCGGCCTCAGGCAAAGACTGTTGCCCCGGGGCGCAGGTGAATCCCTTTTTAACTTTGCAAGCGTATACCATTGTTCCTATAATGCCGGGGTTGCAATGGGATGGCGCAATAGCCCATCCCGGATCTGAACGTAAAGGAGAGATGACCATGCCCGAATTCTTCTACCAGGAACCCTTTCCCCTGAGTGAGGACACCACCCCTTATTACAAGATTGAAGGCTCGGAAAAATACGTCTCAGTCGCTGAATTCGACGGCCAGGAAGTTCTCAAGGTTGCTCCCGAAGCCCTGACCGTGCTGACCAACACCGCCATGCGCGATGTGTCCTTCCTGCTCCGTCCCGAGCACAACGAGTCTGTGGCCAAAATCCTTCAGGACCCCGAAGCGTCCATGAACGACAAGGGCGTTGCCATGGCCTTCCTGCGCAACGCCATGGTTGCCGCCCAGTTTGAGCTGCCGACCTGCCAGGACACCGGCACCGCCACCGTCATTGCCAAAAAAGGGCAGCGAGTCTGGACCGGCTGCAACGACGAGGAAATGATCAGTAAGGGGGTTTTCAAGACCTACACGGAAGAAAACCTGCGTTACAGCCAAACGGTAGCCCTCGACATGTACACCGAAAAGAACACCGGCACCAACCTGCCGGCGCAGATTGACATCTACGCCACCGAAGGCGACACCTACAAGTTCCTTTTCCTGGCCAAAGGCGGCGGCAGTGCCAACAAGACCATGCTGTTTCAGGAAACCAAGGCGCTGCTCAACCCCGAAAAGCTGGAGTCCTTTCTGATTGAAAAGATGAAAACCCTGGGTACCGCCGCCTGCCCGCCCTATCACATCGCTTTTGTCATCGGCGGCACCTCGGCGGATGCCTGCATGAAGACAGTGAAACTGGCCAGCGCCAAATACCTGGACGGTCTGCCGACCAGCGGCAACGAACATGGCCGGGCCTTCCGCGATCTGGAGCTGGAGCAAAAGCTGCTGCAGGCTGCTCACAAACTCGGTATCGGCGCCCAGTTCGGCGGCAAATACTTCGCCCATGACGTACGCGTCATCCGCCTGCCGCGGCACGGCGCTTCCTGCCCCGTGGGCATGGCGGTGTCCTGCAGTGCCGACCGCAACATCAAGGCCAAAATTACCCGTGACGGGCTGTTTGTCGAACAACTCGACCGTAACCCGGGTCGTCTGCTGCCCGAGGAGATGCGCATGGCCAAGCATGAGCACGGGCACAAAATCGACCTGAACCGCCCCATGAAGGAGGTTCTTGCCGAACTGAGCAAACTGAAGGTTGGCGACGCCCTTCTGCTCAACGGCACCATCGTCGTCGGCCGCGATATTGCCCACGCCAAGTTCAAGGAGTTGCTTGACGCCGGGAAACCGCTGCCTGAATACCTGAAAAAACATCCCATTTACTATGCCGGCCCGGCCAAGACTCCGGAAGGTCGTCCATCCGGCTCATTCGGCCCGACGACCGCCGGGCGTATGGACTCCTATGTCGACCTGCTGCAGTCCCACGGCGGCAGCCTGATCATGATTGCCAAAGGCAACCGCAGCCAGCAGGTTACCGATGCCTGCAAGAAGCACGGCGGCTTCTACCTTGGCTCCATTGGCGGCCCGGCCGCCCTGCTGGCCGACCAGAACATCAAGAAGGTGGAATGCATCGACTTCCCCGAACTGGGAATGGAAGCGGTCTGGAAGATCGAAGTGGAAAATTTCCCCGCCTACATTCTGGTCGACGACAAAGGAAACGACTTTTTCAAGCAGCTGGGGCTTTAAGAGCGCGCCAGCACCTGTCAGCAAGCGGGTTCCCGGTGCATCCGGGACCCGCTTTTTTTGTTTGGTTGCGGCCAAACTCCATTCGGGGTAGGCTGTCAGAAAAGCACCGAAGGGGCCGAAGGCCCAGGAAAGGAAAAAGACCGAATGAGCACAATCAAACAGGGCGACCGGGTCAGCTTCACCTTTGTCGCCACCCTGAAAGACGGTACCGTTTTCGACTCATCCAGCGACCCCCATGGCGAGGATTGCGGCTGCGGCGGAGACGGTCCGCTGGAGTTCACCATAGGTGGTGATGAAGTCTTTCCCGCACTTGAAAAAGCTGTTATCGGCATGAAGGTGGGCGAAACCAGAGTGGTCGAATTGAGCGCGGATGAAGCCTTTGGCCAGCGCGATGAGCGGGGTGTGGTCGCGGTAGCGCGCCACGAATTCCCCGAAGGGTTTGAACTGGAAGAGCATATGATGCTGGAACTTGAAGGCGAAGACGACCAGGTCTACCCGGCCTGGGTGACGCGCATCGAAAAGGACTTCGTCACGCTCGACACCAACCATCCCCTTGCGGGTGAAGACCTGCGCTATGAGCTGACACTGGACCGTATCATACCAGCCAACTGAGTCAGGACCGATGCGGCCCGGCAGGGCCGCATCCTACATATGCCGGACCAAAGGTTCCGGCGGCACCTTGTCTGCCTGCACTTTCCAGCCGGGGTCATAACTCTGACCGCAGCCGGGACAGATCAGCACCAGAAACCCGTCCGAACCAGCCAAACGGATACTGACATGAAACCCGCGCTGATACCCGCACTGCCGACAGACCCTGATCTCATTCATACCCCCACCTCCATCCGTTCAAAGGCCCTGACCGCCTGAACAAAGTCCCGTGGCAACCGCACCACCTTGCGCCTCCGGTAATCGAAAGCCACCAGGGACGTCCAGCCCTCGGCGGTTGTCTGTCCCGCTCGCTCCAGCCGGTATTCCATCCGCAGAGACGACCGGCCAATTTCACTGATGCGCACAAACAGTTCGAGCTCATCGCCGGAAAACATTTCCGCACGATAATGGATGTGCGCCTCAGGCAGAATCATGCCGCAGCCGCCTATGTCCATTTCGCTGAAATCTCCCAGGTTCCGCAGGTATTCCACCCGCCCTTCCTGAAAATAGGCGAGCACAACATCGTTACCGACATGGCCGCCATAATTGAGATCACGAACCCGAACCCTGAGAGGATATCTGAAACGGAATTCCACCCTGTTCACCTCTGACAGGCAGCGCAAAAATAGGTCGACCGGTTACCCAGACGCGTTACTTCGATCGGCCGGGAACAGACCGGGCATGGCTCACCGGCCCGGCCGTAAACAGCCAGTTCCCGGGCAAAATAACCGGGCCGGCCATCAGCGTTGGTAAAATCCTTCAGGGTGGTACCACCGGCCGTGATAGCAGCCTCAAGAACAGCCCTGATCGCCTCAACCAAGCTGTGGCAGTCCCGCCGGGTCAGTTCACCGGCCGGACGTCCCGGATGCAATCCGGCGCGGAACAGGGCTTCACAGGCATAAATATTGCCGACGCCGACGATGATTTTCTGATCCATAACAAGGTTTTTGACGGCGCGCCGCGATTTTGTTACCCGCCGGTGCAGCCAGGCTCCCGTCAGCCCGGACCCGAGAGGTTCGACACCAAGGTCTTTGAGCAGCGGATGACCCTCAGGATCGGCCCCCGCCCAGACAACAGCGCCAAAGCGGCGCGGGTCATTCAGCCGCAGTATCCGTGAGGAAAAGTCGATGTCGATATGGTCATGTCGGCCAGGGCGCACGTTCGGGTCGACCAGACGCAGACTGCCCGACATGCCAAGGTGGACCAGCAGGGTACCACGATCGAAACGGAACAGCAGGTATTTGGCACGGCGGGTCACATCTGCCAGTCGCGCTCCGACAAGCAGCTTGTTCAGCCCCGGGGGGACAGGCCAGCGCAGGCGATCCTGACGTACCGTCAGCCCCTCAACCCGCCGGCCGAGCAAATGAGGGCGCAACCCAAGACGGGTGGTCTCAACCTCAGGCAGTTCCGGCATCAGAAAAAAACCACCCCCCGCCGCTCGAAATCCTCAAAATCCAGATCTTCGATGCGGCCGTGATACTGGCTGCGATCCAACCGGCTGCTGCCCAGGTAACGCCAATGGCCCTTGTGACGCAAAAGCACGACCCGTTCGAAGCTTTCCTGGAATCCCCCCCCGGCCCGTACCAACTGATGGACAATCAGTTCGGCCCGCTCCTGCGTCTTTCGGCTGCGCAGCAACCGGAAGCGTTCAATGTGAATACGGCCTGCAATTTCCTGGCGGGCAAAGGCCAGGTAGTCCTCGCGTTCGGGAAAGTGCCTGCGAAAAGGAGAATCGGGGTGATAGCTGTCGTAAATGAAACCGAATGCGCCACGGTGCAGCGCGTCGATACGCTGGCGAACCAGGGTCTCCGGGTCGGGGGCGAACGGGATGACGGTCATGACTCAATCTTGCAACCGCGGGTCCAAAGCATCACGAATACCTTCACCGAGCAGGTTGTAGCCGAGCACGGTGAGCAAAATCGCCATTCCCGGGAAGACGGACAGCCACCAGGCGGTACCCAACGTCTGTTTGCCGGCTATCAGCATATTGCCCCAGGAAGGCGTCGGCGGCTGGACACCGATGCCCAGAAACGACAGGGCGCTCTCGGTCAGGATGGCCCCCGCAACGCCCAGGGTGGCATGGACCAGGACTGGCGACATGGCATTGGGCAGAATGTGCCGCAAAATGACCCGCAGATCGCTTGCTCCCAGAACCCGCGCCGCCAACACGAATTCCCGGTTCCGCAGGGACAGGAATTCCGCCCGCACCAGCCGGGCAACCCCCATCCAGCCGGTCAGCCCGATGATAATCATGATATTCCAGATGGACGGCTCAAGAAAGGCAATGACCGCGAGAATCAGGAAAAAGGACGGGAAACAGAGCATGATGTCGACAAAACGCATGATGACAGCGTCCCACATCCCGCCGTAATAGCCGGCCAGGGCCCCCAAAACGATACCGATGGCTGTGGCAATGCCGACGGCGACAAAACCGACCAGCAGGCTGATGCGTGCGCCATAACACAACCGCACCAGCACATCCCGGCCCAGATCATCGGTACCGAGCAGATGTCCGGGCCCGGGCGGCTGCAGCCGGGCGGAAATGTCAATGGCGCCGGGGTCGATGCCGAACAGCGGAGCGGCAAGGGCCAGAAGGCACATCAGGGCCACCAGCGCAGCACCCAACATGGCCATGCGGTTTCGCCGCAGGCGCCTGAAAAGGATATCGCGGTAAAACCCCCGTGCCATAACAGCTTATTTCAGCTCCTCATATTCCTGTCGGGTAAGAACGCCCAATTCGTGCAGTTTTTCAAGCAGAGCTTGCAGCTTCTGCTCAACGGTGCGGGCGCGCTTGCGGGGCGCGACTGTCTCTGTACCGGTCTGAACGGCCGGACCGGCGTCAGTCGGGCCCGATTCGCTGTCAGCCAGGCGAACCGCTCTCTCCCCGCGGTAGTAAAGCTCAATGGCTTCGCGAATCCTGCTTTCGGGGGCAATGGCGGGCCGGATACGGCATCCGGTCAAAAACTGCAGGGTGTCAATGACCATCAGATTGGTCGGGTCGGCCATCGCCACCAGCAGATAGGCCGTACCGGACATGGCCCCGCGCCGCAGTGGCAGCACATTGAACTGGCGCGCCTTTTCTTCGGGAATCAGCTCTTTCAGGTCGGCGGCGATTTTGTCAACATCGAGTTCGACCCGCGGACAGTTAAGCTGCTCGGACAAAAAACTGAGCAACCGATCCTCGCTGATATAACCAAGACGGATCAGCGACTGTCCCAGACGACCACCGAGATTGCGCTGCAGTGACAGTGCCGAATTGAGCTGAAATTCGTCGATGATGCCGGCAGAAACCAGCATTTCACCCAACTTCAGATTCCTTCGTTTCATCTTCCCGAACCTTATCCAGGCAGGTCAATACATTCAGTTATCGGCAATAATGCGCAGGATCACCCGCCGGTTGCGTTCGCGCCCTTCCTGGGTGGCGTTGTCGGCAACGGGGCGGCTCTCGCCATACCCGATGACGCGGAAATCGGTCTTGTCTCTGCCGAGATCACGAGCCAGCAACCAGGCGACCCGCTCGGCACGCTCTCGGGACAGGGTGCGATTGTAAGCTGCCGGTCCAACGCTGTCGGTATGCCCCTCGACAAGGACCCGGGCGCCAGGATGCTGTTGCAAAAACCGCCGCCCCCGGTCGAGTTCCTCTTCCTGGCCTGGCAGCAACCTGCAGGTTCCGGTGGAAAAATGCAGGTCAAGTTCCAGACTGGCTATGGTTTTTTCTTCCGGCGGGGGAGCAACCGGAGCTGGTGCGGGCCTTGGACAACCGTTTTCTGTCACCACCACTCCCGGAGGAGTCTCCGGACACCGGTCCTCCGTATCGACGATACCGTCACCGTCGGTGTCGACTGCACAACCATTCACATCCACCAGCATCCCCGCGGGCGTCCCCGGACAGCGGTCGAGACGGTCGAAAACACCATCGCGGTCTTCATCATCCGAACAGCCCTCACTGTCAACCTTGACTCCCGCCTCAGTGTCGGGGCAGCGATCCAGAGCATCAATAATCCCGTCGCTGTCACTGTCGACAATAACGACGCGGGCCGGTTTGTGACCGGCACAGGCGCCCGTAACCATCACCAGACCAACGGCAACAAAAAGCCGGAAGAGAACCGTTTTCACCCCCTTGATTCCTCCTGTCAGGATTTGCGGATGCGCGGGTCCGCCAGAGCATAGCCGATGTCGGCAAGAAGATTGCCGGCCAGAGTCAGGACGGCCCCAAGGACCAGAACGCCCATAATCAACGGATAATCACGCATCATGACACCATCATAAAAGAGTTTCCCCATCCCAGGGATGGCGAAAATGGTTTCAAAGATGACACTGCCGCCGATCAGCCCGGGCACCGACAGACCGAGAATGGTGATAACCGGCAACAGAGCATTGCGCAAGGCATGCCGCAGAATAACAACCCTTTCGGGCAGGCCTTTGGCCCGGGCGGTCAGGACGTAATCCTGGCGGACCACCTCAAGCATGTTGGAACGCATGTAGCGGCTGAAACCGGCCAACCCGCCGAATGCGGACACAAAAACCGGCATCACCAGATGACCGGCATAATCTGTCAGCTGTCCGAACCAGTCGAGATACTCATGCCCCAACGAACGTAACCCGGCAATGGGGAACAGGCCGAGCCGCACCCCAAAAACATCCATCAGCAGGAGCGCCAGCCAGAAAGACGGCATGGCAAAGCCGATAAAGACAAACACCGTGGTGGCGCGGTCAAAAAGACTGTTCCTCCGGATGGCTGAAACAATGCCGATAGGGATACTCACCGCCAGAATCAGCACAATGGACAGGACATTGATCAGAATGGTGACCGGCAGCCGCTCGGCAATTTTATCCAGGACCGGCCGGTGGTCTCCCGCAAAGGACCGGCCAAAATCCAGACGCGCCAGCCGTCCCAGCCAATCGGCGTATTGGACATGGAGCGGTCGGTCAAGGCCGTATTGGGCCCGCAATCGTTCACGCAGTTCGACACTCGCCTCGGGGTTAAGCTCGGTCTGCAAATCGGTCGGTTCGCCCGGGGCCAGATGAATGACGGCAAAGGATATCAGTGTAATACCGATCAAAAGCGGTATCATCAACAGCAGTCTTTTGGCGATGTATCCGAGCACGGCTGCTCACACTCCCTGTCCCGCTGGGGTCACTGCGCGTATTTCTGCTGATTTTTCGGCACGTACCAACGAATGAAATTATGCAGAATACCCGCCGGAGCCGGTTCGATGCCATGGAAGCGTTTGGCCACGGCCGGCAGCGCCTCGCCGACATAGAGGAAGGTGTAGGGCTGTTCCTCGGCCAGGATTTCCTGGAACCGGTCGTAGATACGCTTGCGTTCAGCCTGATCGAAGGTACGCCGCCCCTTCTCCAGCAGCTCATCGACTTCGGCGTTTTTGTAGTGGATGAAATTCAACTGCCTCGGACCGGTTTTGGAAGAATGCCAGATGTTGTACTGGTCCGGTTCGGGACCGCCGCGCCATCCCAGGATACAGGCGTCGAAGTTGCCGGCATGGATGAATTCCTTGAGGAATGTGGCCCATTCCACGACGCGAATTTTCACCTCTATGCCGACTTCCTTGAGGCGCCGCTGGATGATTTCCGCCGACTTGACCCGCAGGTCGTTCCCCTGATTGGTGACAATGGTGAAGCGGAACGGCCTGCCCTCCTTGTCAAGAACCCCGTCACCATCCGAATCCTGCCAGCCGGCGGCACGTAAAAGCTGGCGCGCCTTTTCCGGGTCGTGACTGTACCGCTTCACCTTGGGATTGTAAACCCAGGTATCCGGCTTGTAGGGCCCCGTCGCCGGCTGCCCCAGTCCCAGAAGCACGCCATCGATGATCTCCTTTTTGTCGATGGCATAGGAAATCGCCTGACGCACCCTTTTGTCCTGAAACAGGGGACGTTCGAGATTGTAGCCCAGATAGGTATAACTGAAGGCGAGATAGCGATACTTGTTAAAGTTACGCTTGAAGGCCGGTGTGTCCGTCTGGGTGGTGTACTGGATGGGGGTCAAATCCATCAGATCAAGACCGCCCGACAGCAGTTCCATAAACTGGGTGGACTGGTCCGGTACGATACGGTAGACCACACGTTTGATATAGGGGCGCCCTTCGAAATAATCCTCGTTCGCCTCCAGCACAACCTTTTCGCCCGGGACCCATTCAACGAACCTGTAGGGCCCCGTTCCTATCGGACGGCGGGACAACGGGCTTTTGGTGATATCCTTGCCCTCCAGCAGGTGTTTCGGAAGGATGTTCAGCCCCCAGCTGCCAAGAGCCGGGGCATAGGGTTTCGGATAGGTCACCCTGAAGGTGTAGGGATCCGGGGCCTCGGCCTTGAGAACCTGTTTGTAGGCCTCGGCATAGGCGGTCGGCGTTTTGGGATCGACATAAAGCTGGTAGGTGAACAGCACATCCGCCGAGGTAAAGGGAGCCCCATCATGCCACTTGACTCCCTTGCGCAGGTGAAAGGTGATGGTCAGCTTGTCGGGAGAGATGTCCCAGGACTCGGCCAGTTCCCCTTCAAGCACCAGGTTTTTGTCGTAGCGGACCAGGCCGTTGTAAACCAGGCCGTTGATATCGGCCGAAGACGCATCGGTTGCCAGAATCGGCAGCAAATTGCTCGGCTCGGCGATGGACCCTTCAATAAACGTGTCGCCATAGGCCGGCCCGGCTTCCGAGGTCGGCATGGCAGCGTCCTGGCTTTTCTGCTGGCATCCCCACAGAAAGACGCCGGCGGCGAACAGAAAGAACAACATCCATTGACGGCTGGTCATCGGTCAATCTCCGTTGAGCAAATAGAGGTCCGCTCCTGCTGGCGGAACAAGAGAAAAAAGGTCCGGCTGCAAGGCCGGATCGAGCTGCAGGGACTTGAACGTCAGCGATAAACGCCGCCCGTCTCCTGGCCAATCAAGAAGCAGCTCCCGCGGAAAACCGTCTTTGTCATCGAACCGGCTCCAGAGTGCTTTCATCAGAATAGCATTGTCTGAAGTCAGTTCGAGCCGGGTCAGGCGTTTTTGCCGGTCGAAACCGAGGCGCGTCACCCTGCCCGCATCCCGGTGTATCAGCTCATAGCCTTCAGCCGTCTGAAAGCCGGTCCACCCCTCAGCCGGCAGTTCGGGGCGATGATGCAGCAGGCCCACCAATTGCCTGGGTGTGGTTTTCAAACGCAGCAGGCGGGCCAGCCCGGTTCCGTCGGCCCGGCCTGAATAAAAACTGTTCCGTCCGGGCAGCCAGGCCTGCAGGTGCACCCCATCGGTGCAAACGACCATGACCGGCGGACCAAACATGCTCAGGGTTTCGGCACGCAAACGGTCGGGCATGGCGGCGACCAGTGCCTGGCGCGCGCGAAAATTCCCTTCCGGAGACTCGATGGAAACAACCGCGAGACCACGCAAGCTGCCGGCCTGCCCCCCGCTCCCCCTATGGGGCTGAAGCAATGGCCGCGGATCAATGGCCACCCGCTGCGGCGCAGGGCTGACCGGCACACAGCCGGCAACCACCAGCAACAACCACAACAGACGCATCATTGCGACCCACCGAGACGCTGCAGCCCCTCCCGGGCCGGAGCAAATGCGGCATCGACCTCCAGGGCCCGCTGCCACTGCCGGCGGGCAAGGTCCTTTTGCCCCAGCGCCAGGTAAACTCTGGCAAGATGATCAAGGACCACCGGGTCGGACGGCAGTCCTTCAACCGCCTTTTTCATGGCGGCCAGGGCCTCATCATTGCGCCCGAGACGATACAGGACCCATCCGAGGGTATCATAAATATGGGGCGCTTTTTTCCGCTCCAGAGCCCGATTCACCATTTCGAGCGCCCGGTCAAGTTCGGTGTTGTCTTCGGCATAGCTGTAGGCGACATGATTCAGGGCCTCCGGGTGGTCGGGGTCCTGTTCCAGAACCTGAAGCATCACCGCCACCGCCGAGCGACGCAGGTTGTTGCGTTCATAGACCACCCCCTGCCGATACAACAGCTCAACCTCTTCAGGAAAGCGTTTGTAGCCTTGCCGCAGCACCGCCAGGGCCCTGTCCATCTCCCCCATCTGGTCATAGATACCGGCCAGATAGTCGTAGATATCCGGGCGCGCGATTCCCCGATCGAGCATTCCTTGCAAGACATCGGCCGCCTGATCCAGTCGCCCCATGTTTTGCAGAACGAACGCCTTGTGGAAATCGGCATCCGGGACCAGGTCACTTTCCGGCGCAATTCCGTCAAACGTCTCGAAAGCCTCCTGCCACCGTTCCAGGCGCTCCAGGGCCAGGCCGTAAAAGTACCTCACCCGGTCCAGATCCGGCTTTTTCTCCAGGATGGCGGCAAACTGCCCGGCAGCCCCGGCACTATCGCCCATTTCCATCAGCAGCAAACCTTTTTTGCGCCGGGCTTCCAGATCCTCGGGGTTGTCGGCCATCAGCCGTTCAAGCACCGCCATGGCCTCGTCATAATTTTTCTGTCGGACAAAAACGCCGACGAGCCGGTGACGCAACAACCCGGGCTGGGTGGATTGCTCAATCCCGCCGCGCAAGACCTCGGCCGCGCCGTTCAAATCTCCACGCTCCACCAGCAGGTCGGCCAGTTCGATATACCCGCCCGGCTGATCCGGCTGCAGTTCAATGATGTGCCGATAGGCATCTTCAGCACATGCACCATCCCCCTGCTGCTGACAGGCGCGTGCCAGATGGGCCAGTCCCGCTATCGACTCGGGACGGCGCTCAAGAAACCTGCGAAAGGCATCGATCGCCCTGCCCTGCTGTTGCAGGCGCTCATAACTCATACCGAGGTGAAGCAGCACCGGGTCCCGCTCCGGATCAAGACGCACAACCTCTTCAAAATGTTTCACTGCAGCAGCGTAATCACCGCGATTGAAAGAGAGTCCCCCCAGAAAAAGATGCCCTTCAACAAAATCGGGATGTTCGGCCAGAGCCTCCTCCACGACCTGTACCGCTCCCTCGGCATCGCCCTTGCGCAGCCGCAACTGCCCCAAAAGCAACCTGAGCCGGTTTGAGCGCGGGTCAAGTTCCAGAGCGTTCAGCAGAGCCTTTTCCGCCTCGTCAAACCGCTTCTCCTGAATCAGCAGCTGAGCGCGGGCGAAATGAAACAGGGCGTCTGAGGCAGGGTCACGTCGGAACTGGGCGGAACTTTGGCCGGGTGGATGCGGCACCTCCGGCCGGCTGGCGCAGGCCGACAGCATCCCAGCCATCAGGTACAGAATCAGACCGATACGGGTTCGAAAAGAAGGCATGAAACATCTCCGGGCCGGAACCTGCTTGAGGCGTCCGCCCCGACAGGAGCAAACAAATTAAAAAGACAGCTTTACAGCTGCCGTCCATATGTTAATGTAATTGTAAATTCAAAGGGTTAAGATAGCAAGTCCGCATCCGGTTTCTGACTCTTTCCTCATTCGGAACCGTGATGCCCGCATGACACCGAAAAGCCGGACGAGAGCATGAAACCAACAGAGCCTCACCGTCTGCATGAAGCCTGGGTCCTGTGTTTTCTGTTGGGCTGTATCATGCTCAACTACCCTTTTATTCACATCTTCAACAAGGCCGAAACCTTTTTGGGTATCCCCATACTCGTACTCTACCTGCTGGCCGGCTGGCCGATATCCATTCTGGTCATCTGGTTGTTCTCACGTCAACTCGGCCACGACGACCGGGATTCCCAACGACCCGACGGCAGTGAGCCATGATTTCGGTCAAACTCGTCGCGGGCGTCACCCTGGGATATCTGGGACTGCTTTTTCTGGTCGCCTACACTGCGGACAGGCTGCGCCAGCAGGGGCGCAGCCTGATTTCCAACCCGACCATCTATTCCCTTTCCCTTGCCGTTTACTGTACTTCATGGACCTTTTACGGCTCGGTCGGGCGGGCGGCCACCATCGGCCTCGATTTTCTGACCATCTACCTTGGCCCAACCCTGATAGCTTTCGCCTGGTGGTTTTTGCTGCGCCGTATGGTTCGCATCAGCAAGGAACAGAACATTACCACCATCGCGGACTTCATCTCCAGCCGCTACGGCAAGTCAGCCTATCTGGGCGGCCTGGTGACCATCTTTTCCGTGGTCGGCATCATGCCCTACATCGCCCTGCAGCTCAAAGCGGTCTCCCAGACCTTTGATCTGCTGACCCTTTCTCCTCCGCAACGCAGCGAAGGGCTTGGGCACTACATCCCGCAGCTGCCGCCGAATCTGGATACCGCCTTTATCTTTGCCCTCACCCTGGCGCTGTTCGGCGTGCTGTTCGGCGCACGCACACTGGATGCCTCGGAACGGCATGAGGGGATGGTCGCGGCCATCGCCATGGAATCGATTATCAAGCTGGCGGCCTTTCTGGCGGTCGGCATCTTCGTCACCTATGGACTTTTCCATGGTTTTACCGATGTTTTTGCAAGATTTCTTCAAGATTTTCCCGAAAGAATTCACCTGCTGCTCATCGACACGGAGCAGGTCCCCTATATCACCTGGTTCAGCCTGACGTTCATTTCGATGATGGCCTTTATGTTTCTGCCCAGGCAGTTCCACATCATGGTCATCGAGAATTCCGACGAAGATCATATTCGTCAGGCCATGTGGCGCTTCCCCCTTTATGCCTTCGCCATCAATCTCTTCGTCCTGCCCATCGCCCTCGGCGGACTGGTCATCAACGGCGGAGACACCAGTCAGGCTGATTACTTTGTCCTCTCCCTGCCCCTGCAAACCGGACACAACTGGCTGGGACTGTTCGCCTTTGTCGGCGGGCTGTCGGCCGCCGCCGGCATGGTCATGATTTCTTCGGTCGCGCTGGCCACCATGGTCCTCAACCAGCTTATTACGCCGCTGATTCTCAAATTCCGCATTGTCGTCGACAACTACTACGTGGTCCTGCTCAATCTCAAACGCCTGACCATCTTTGTCATCGTCTTTCTCGGTTATCTTTTCTACCGGGCCATCGGCGACTCGTATGCCCTCGTCAACATGGGGCTTATCTCCTTTATCGCGGCAACCCAGTTCGCCCCGGGCCTGATTGGCGGATTGTACTGGCGCCGCGCCACCCGCAAGGGGGCGGCGGTCGGCCTGATTCTCGGCTTTCTGGTCTGGTTCTACACCCTGATTATCCCTTCTTTCGTTCGCTCGGGATGGCTGCACAGTGCCATTCTCGAAGAGGGGCTCTTCGGTATCCGCCTGCTGCGGCCTCTGGAACTGTTCGGTCTGAGCGGCTTTGACATCTGGAGCCACTCCCTGTTCTGGACCCTCTTTTTCAACATCGGCGCCTTCCTGACCCTGTCCCTGCTGACATCTCCAGATGAACGCGAGCAGGAGCAGGCGGAAAAGTTTGTCGGGGTCTACACCGGAAGCCTGCTGCCGAAAGCCAAACAACGCATCAGCAAAGCCCCCTCCATTGTCGAGTTTGTCGACCTGATGTCCAAGTTCATCGGCGAAAAACAGGCGCACGCGGCCATTGCCGAATATCTGGGGGATCGTGAGATGACCATTGATCAGCGCGGCAGCCTGAGCGAGTACGAATTGCCCAATCTCAAGCGCTTTACCGAACGGACCCTGGCCGGATCGGTCGGCGCGGCCGCGGCCAGCATCATCGTCGAAAACTACCTCTCAACCCGTGGGAGCCGCATGGAGGAGGTGTTCGATATTTTTGGTTCGGTCACTCTCAGCCGAACCTCCAGCCGGGAGCAGCTGTCGGTTCTCTATGAGGCGGCCCGTGTGGTTGCCAGCGGCGCCCCGCTGCAAACCATCTTCGACAACATCCTTGACCTGCTCATCCAGCAGTTCAAATTCGACCTGGTGGTCATACGCATGCTCGACCCCGCGACCATGACCCTGACCGTGCGCAGCCAGCGTGGCATGAGTTCAGAGCATTTTGGCCAGTCGGCACGTAAACTGACCATGGATACCGCCATCGGCGAGGTCTTTTTGACCAATCACCCCATGGTGGTCAATGACACGGATGAGCTGAAGGACAAACCTGAAACCAGCCAGATTGTTCATCGGGAAGGAATCCTGTCCTTTGCTCATGCTCCCATTACCATGGAAGGCGAACCGATCGGCGTCCTGTCGGCCTTTTCCAAATCGGCCAAGGGAATTTTCACCGATGAATTCGTCGAACTGTTCACCAGTCTGGCCAGCCAGGTTGGCGTCGCCTGGCGCAACAACCAGCAGACCCGGGATCTGATCGCCGCACGGGAACAGCAAAAAGAAATGGAGATCGCCAAAACCATCCAGCTGAGTCTCCTCCCCCAGGCGACTCCCAAAATTGAAGGGATCTCACTGGCTGGGCTGTGTGTCCCCGCCCGGGAAGTCGGTGGGGACTACTACGACTACCTCTCCAGGCCGGATGGTGCCCTGGACCTGGTCATCGCCGATGTGTCGGGACACAATGTCGGCTCGGCGCTGATCATGGCCGAAACCCGAACCTTTATCAGGTCGCAGGGGAGCAAATATTTTTCGCCTGATGGCGTTCTGAAGTCGCTGAACCAGTTTTTTTACGATGACCTGACCAAGGCCGAACTTTTCATCACCCTGATCTACATCCGTTACCTGCCGGACACCGGGGAGCTGGTCTATGCAAGCGCCGGCCACAATCCTCCGATGATCTACCGCAAGACAAGCGGCAGAATCGATCGTCTGGATGCCGAAGGCCTGATTCTGGGAGTCAAACCCGATGTCGCGTTTGAATGCCGTCGCGACCGGCTGGACCCTGGAGACACCCTGTTGATGTTCACTGACGGACTGACCGAAGCGGAAAACAGCTCAGGTGAATTTTTCGGTGACGCGCGCCTGGCTGAACTGCTCGCTTCCGGGCACACCAGCCATCCCCAGGAAATTATCACCGGGCTGCTTCAGGAATTGCGTCTGTTTACCGGCAGTCAGAGTTTTCGTGACGATGTCTCCCTGGTGGTCATGAAACGGGACAACTGACAGACGGGGGAACCGCAACAAATCTGTGCTATGCTTAACCCGCCCTGCATGGGGCCTACCAAAAAAACAAGGAGTCAGCCAGATGATTATTCAGGTTGAGGAAAGAGACACGGCAGTATTGCTGACGGTGAAGGAAGAGCGGCTGGATGCCCACAACAGTGGAGAGCTGAAAACCCAGATGCTCAACCTCTTTGAGGAAGGGAAAAACAACCTGGTCGTCAATCTCGAAGAAGTTCGTTTCATCGACTCCTCGGGGCTTGGTGCACTGGTTTCGGGTTTCAAGAACGCCAGCGCCCGCAGCGGCAGCCTGAAACTTTGCAATCTCCAGCCCCAGGTCAAATCCATGTTCGAACTGACCCGGCTGCATCGGGTTTTTGAAATTTTCCCCAGCGTGGATGAGGCCCTGGCAAGCTTCAGTTGACAAAATGACCGACCGGAGGCCTTGCGCCTCCGGTCACCCGGGCGGATGGAAAAGATCGAAATCGACGTCAGAGTCCCCAATCAGACCCGATACCTCGACCTTATCGGCAGAATCGGTGAAGATGTGGCCCACACCCTCAAAAGCTATCGCGGAGACCGCGAAGAGCTGGGGTACCATATCAACCTCGTTCTGACCGAAGCCATCACCAACGCCATCCGCCACGCCAACGAGGATGATCCGGACAAAGAGATACGCGTCTCCATCAGCATCAACCAGGGGACAATGACCATCCGGGTCTTCGACCAGGGCAGAGGATTTGACCTGGATGAGCGCTCAGGCCCCGAATTCCGTTCTTTAGACGAGCACGGTCGCGGAGTCTATATCATCCGATCCTTGATGGACAGCGTCGAATACCGCCAAATCGATTCGGGACACGTCCTGGAGATGGTCAAGAAGCTGACCTGAAGCGCTCCAGAAGCACGCCAAGCTGGGCATGGGACGCAACACGCCAACGGGCGCTGACATGGTTGCCGTAGGCGACAAATCGGGTTCCGGCGGCTTCGGCGGCACGCCGATCAAGTTCCGAATCGCCGACAAAAACCAGCTCCTGGGGGTGCAGCCCCAACTGCTCCGCGGCTTTGACCAGCATGTCAGGAGCCGGTTTCGGACGCTCTACATCCCTGCTTGTAACCACCGCACAGAAACAGTCCGCCAATTGGAAATGCTCCAGGATGGCGCCCATGCTGCCGCCACGGTTGGTGGCGACAGCAAGGGGCCAGGAAGCCCGCAACCGACGCAGTCCCTCGGCCATACCCGGTTCAGGCTCCATGTAGGGGAGAAACTGCCGGTAGTCCAGTTCGGCAGCCATTGCCAGCCCCTGCTCAACGAGATCAGGCTTTAGCAAGGTCGTCAAAACCGTACGGCTGTCAGCCGTATGACACAAATGCGCCCGCTCTGTCTGCTCCTCGGTAACGGGAGGCAGACCGAATCGCGCCAGAATGGCATTGTAATAAGCCAGATTGGCCCTGCGACTCTCAAACAGAACTCCGTCGCAGTCAAACACGACCCCCTTGATGTTCATCGCTCCCCCCCATGGCGCAGCACCCAGAAAAGACCTGTGACACCCAGCAAAATCATTGGCAACGACAGGAGCTGACCCATGGTGGCCCCCAACCACAGAAAACCGAGTTGCGGGTCGGGTTCCCGAACGAACTCAACCAAAAACCGGAACAGGCCATAACAGGCGAAAAAGGCGAAAAGCGGTATGCCTTTTGTGGTGGTGCGCAAATTGAGCCAAAACAGCAGACAAAACAGCACCACCCCTTCGAGAAAAAACTCGTAGATCTGGCTCGGGTGCCGGGGCAGCAGGCCCGCCTGGGGGAAAACCATGCCCCAGGGCACATCCGTGACGCGGCCCCACAGCTCACCGTTGATAAAATTCCCCAACCTGCCAAGCCCCAGCCCTATGGCGGCGCTGTTGGCGACCACATCCCCCAGGGCAAGAACCGGAACCTTGCGCCGCCGGCAAAAGATCAGGCTGGCGGTCACCACCCCGACAAGCCCGCCGTGAAAGCTCATCCCCCCCTGCCAAACCGCGGGGATCTCAAGTGGATGGGCCAGGAAATACGCAGGATTGTAAAAGACGACATAGCCCAACCGGCCGCCAAGAATGACCCCGATGACGGCATAAAAAAGCAAATCCGAAAGGTCATCCCGACTCAGGGCCAGATTGCGACGCCTGGCAAGAAACCGGATCAGGCCCCAGGCGGCGGCGAATCCGGCCAGATACATCAGTCCATACCAACGGACCGCCAAAGGTCCGATACGAAAGATGACAGGGTCAATCTCGGGATACTGCAGCATCAGCACTCCTTGTCCAGACAATGAAGGTCATCACAGCCTAACAGTCGCTCCGGAAACATGTCAGCCGGCAAACAGAGCCCGCCATCGGCCATCACAGCCTGCCATTCCTCCGGCAAACCGGCCACCAGACGAAGAGGGGTGCCGCTGACAGGGTGGTGAAGAAGCAGCTGCCAGGCATGCAGCCAATGTCCCCTGCCCCGCAGTTCCCCCTCAATCTCCGGACCTCCATAGGCGACATCCCCCAGCAGGGGCATTCCGGCTTCGGCAAAATGGGCGCGGATCTGATGAGAACGTCCCGTAACCGGTTCAGCCAGAACCAGACTCAGGCCCAGCCCCTGGCCAAGCAGCCGAAAACGGGTTATCGCCTCTTTTCCGCCCTTGTCGACGGAACGTACCAGGTTGGTGGCGCGAATTCGGGAAAGATGCGAACGGATGGTTCCGGCCCTGTTGGGGGGCGCGCCCTGAACCAGGGCGAGGTAAAACTTGCGCACCAGGTGTCCGGAAAATTGCCGCGTCAAAGCTGGATGGGCCTGAGGATGAATGGAAAAGACCATAACCCCGCTGGTATCCCTGTCAAGGCGCTGCACCATGCCAATGTCCGGTTTGCGCCCCTGGCGACGGTCGCGGCGGCCAAGGAAATCCAGCACCCCCTGGTAGACGGTCCCCTGAAAACGTGACGGGGTCGGCTGGCAGTCGATCCCTCTGGGCTTGTTCAGGGCCAGCAACCAGCGATCGCGGTAAAGAACCTGCTCGTCGTCCGGCAGCCAGGGTTCCAGGGGGCGACCATCGATATAGACATCAACGCGACAGCCAGGCCGCAACGGGGTTGAACAACGGCTCCAACGCCGGCCATCCAGATGAACACCGCCGACCGCCACAATCTTCTTCCAGCTCTGCCGGCCGATATCGGTGCAGACTTCGGCCAGGTAGCGGTCGAGTCTCAGACCGGCATATTGCTCCTCAACGACCAGATGCAGGTGGCGTTTTGGGAAAAGAGTCATGCCGGCACCCGACTTTCAGTTGCAGTGTTAGACCTCGTCAATTGACAACGGGCAAGACTATGCTAGCCTGATAGCAAAATTGGTGGTTCTGGGATGCACGGTACGCAGGCCGGCGGCATGACCAACAGTCGGTTTGATTTTGCCCCTGTCGCCCTGTGGTGAGCAAGCCCGCATGTCAGGCGGGAAGCCTGAAGCAGGGCGCGGTGCAGAGGATTCTCGGTCCGTAACAGGGATCATGCCTCAGGCGCAGCCGGCATCCCGGACAAACCGCAAACAAAAGGCCCCGACAATCTTCCGGGGCCTTTTGTCACATGTCCTCCTGTTTCGGCTCACACCGTACCAGCTCCGTTGTTCACCCTGATTTTCAGTTCCTTGCCGGTTTTGAAAAAGGGTGTCTTCTTGGAGGGGATGGCGACAACTTCGCCACTTTTGGGGTTTCGGGCCAGGCGCGCCTCCCGCTCGCGTACGCTGAAAGAGCCGAAACCACGGATTTCCACCCGGTCCCCTTCGGCCAGCGCCGTACCAATGGATTCAAAAATGGTGTTGACCACCATTTCCGCTTCCCTTTTGTTCAGACCACCGGCCGTGTAGGACAATTTCTCAATCAATTCGCTCTTGGTCATTCCTACCTCCTGCTCAGAACCCATTCCAGATAAACTTCAGCCCCGGAATTTCCGGACTGGACAGGACATCGCCCAGGCGCGTCCTGCTCTCCTCAAAAAGGTAGCGCAGAAAATCCGGTCGCTCCCGTTCAGGATAGACAACCTGTGGCTTGCCCTGAATGCCCCCCATCTTGCCGGCCAGCGCAATGGCGTCCTGCAGATTGCCCAGTTCATCGACCAGGCCGATTTTCAGAGCCTGACGGCCCGTGTAAATGCGACCGTCCGCCAGCTCCTTGACCCGTTTCAGGTCCATTTTGCGCCCTTCGGCAATGGCGGTCACAAACTGCAGGTGCACGTCATCAATCAACTCCTGCAGAATGGCGCGCTCTTCTTCGGTCATCTCCCGGGTCGCCGAGCCCATGTCCTTGTGCGCACCGCTTTTGACCACCCGGCTTTTCAGACCGATTTTGGCCAGCAACTCTTCGATGTTGGTAAATTGCATCACCACACCGATACTGCCGGTCAGGGTCCCGGGATTGGCGAGAATGCGCCTTGCAGGCACGGCAACGTAATAACCGCCGGACGCGGCGACGGTTCCCATGGAAACCACAACCGGCTTGACGCGGGCCAGTTTTTTAACTTCTTCGTAAATTTCCTGGGCCGGTCCGACAGCCCCACCGGGTGAGTTGATACGCAGCACCACCGCCTTGACCGTCGGATCTTCGCGGTCATCCACGAGCTGTTCCATCAACTCACGCGAGGAGTTGATAACCCCCTGGATTTCGACCACCGCAACCTTCTCGCCAACGGGAAAGGCCGTCGGACGACCGAAGACCAGCGCCAGCACCAGGACGGAAACAAAAAACAGGACAAAGACGCAACCGACCAGGAACAGGGCCATTAGGAAGGGGTGTTTTCTCATTGTGGCTCCCTGATCCGGCCTCGGTCAGCCCCGGCGGATTGCCCGGCCAATCAAGGCCGCAAAAATGACAGAAGGGACCGGCCCTGTGCAGGGACCGGTCCCTTCTGATTCAGGTTCAGTCTTCGCCGTTTTCCTGACTGTTCTTGCCCAGGGCACCCTGCAGCAGATCGCCCAGGGTTGTGGTGGCGTTTTTCTGGGCTCCGATCATTTCATTGATCTCGGCCTTCTGTTTCTGCTCATCCAGCTGGCGGATGGACAGGGCAATCTTGCGATCCTCGGTGTCAACGTTGAGGACGCAGGCCTCCAGCTCATCTCCCACCTGAGCCACGCTCTTGGGCGAATCGACCTTCTCATGGCTGATTTCGGAGACGTGGATCAAACCTTCGATCCCTTCTTCGAGCTCCAGGAAGATACCGAAATCGGTGACCGAGGTCACTTTGCCCTTGACGATGGTGCCACGGGCATAACGACGGGGAATCTCGGTCCAGGGATCGGGAACAAGCTGTTTGATACCAAGTGAAAAGCGCTCGTTTTCACGATCGATATTGAGCACCACCGCCTTGACCAGGTCACCTTTCTTGTAAAGCTCGGAGGGATGTTTGACCCTCTTGGTCCACGACAGGTCGGAAATATGCACCAGACCGTCGATGCCTTCGTCGACGCCGACGAAAATGCCGAAATCGGTGATATTCTTGACCTGACCTTCGATAATGGTGCCGGCAGGGAATTTTTCTCCGACGACATCCCAGGGGTTGGGCTCAACCTGTTTCAGACCAAGAGAGATACGCCGATTCTCGGTATCGACCGCAAGCACCACCGACTCGACCTCGTCGCCGATATTGAGAATCTTGTTGGGATGCTTGATGCGTTTGGTCCAGCTCATTTCCGAGACATGGATCAGACCTTCGACCCCCTCTTCGAGCTCGACAAAGGCGCCGTAGTCGGTCAGGCTGACAACCTTGCCCTTGACCTTGGCACCAATGGCGTACTTGTCGGCAACGGCCAGCCAGGGGTCCGGTGTAATCTGCTTCAGCCCCAGAGAGACACGCTCCTTTTCCTGGTCGTACTTGAGAACCTTGACATTGATTTTGTCACCCACCGCCAGGATGTCGGAAGGATGATTGACGCGCCCCCAGCTCATATCCGTGATATGCAGCAGGCCGTCGATACCGCCGAGGTCGATAAAGGCACCGTAGTCGGTCAGATTCTTGACCACACCTTCCATGACCTTGCCCTCTTCCAGTTCCTTGAGAGTGACTTCTCTCTGGCTGGCACGCTCCTCTTCGAGGAGAACGCGGCGGGACAAAACAATGTTGCCACGGCGCTTGTTAAGCTTGATGATCTTGAACTGGTAGCTTTCCCCGATCAGCTTGTCGAGGTTGCGCACGGGACGCAGATCGACCTGGGAGCCAGGCAAAAAGGCGTGCACGCCGATATCGACAGTCAGGCCGCCCTTGATGCGCGAAACAATCTTGCCTTCGACGACAGCGCCCTCTTCCAGCGTGGCCCAGACTTTCTGGCGATCGGCTTTTTCCTTGGACAGGCTGATCAGACCGGAATCATTTTCGGTGCTTTCGATCATGACATCGAAAGTGTCACCGACCTTGATATTGATCTCACCGTCTTCACCGGCAAATTCGCTGGCGCTGATGACGCCCTCCGACTTGCCGCCGACATCGACGATGACAGAATCGGAATTGACCTGGACGACGGTCCCCTGCACGACATTGCCGCGCCGGATCTCCTTGTCCTTGAGGCTCTCTTCGAAGAGCTGGGCAAAATCCTCCATCTCTTCGGTCTCTTCGACCTCTTCGTTTTCAAGCAGTTCGTCTTTTTGGTTACTCAGTTCGTTGTTGTCCACCATTAACCCAATTACCCCCTGGAAATTTTCTGCCGGCTGGCAGCCCGGCTGGAGACGCTTCCCCACCCGGAAATCGAGAAATTAGCACAGCACCCGGCAAAAGACAAATAGATTTGTCCGGGTGTGGCAGACAGAATTTTCGGGAAGCACAAAGAAAAAACGAAGGAGGGCTATCCGGCCCCACCGGTGAGGGAAGTAACCCGATCGACGACCTGCTCGATCAGCCAGTCCGGAGTCGAAGCGCCGGCGGTAATGCCGATCCGCTCGACCCCCTGAAACCAGGCAGGGTCCAGGTCCTCGGCGGTCTCCACGTGGTAGGTACGGGGCTGGATGTCTTTGCAGATCTGCGCCAGCCGGGTGGTATTGGCACTGTTGTAACCGCCCACCACCAGCATCAGTTCCACCTGGGAGGCAATCTGCCGTGCCTCCTTCTGCCGCACGGATGTCGCATTGCAAATGGTATTGAATACGCGCAGTTCTCGGGCCAGCGGCAGGCAGGCCTCGACAATCTGCCGGAAATTATCAAAGGACTGGGTCGTCTGGGCGACAAGGGCCAGCCGGGAAAACCGGCCGAGTGCGGCAACCTGCCCGGCCTCGGCGACCACGGACACCCTGCCTTTTTCCGCGTAAGAAACGATCCCCTGAACCTCGGGATGCTCCGCCTCGCCGACGACAATCAGATGATAGCCTTCCTCGCTCAGGGTCGCGGCATATTCCTGTGCCTTTTTGACAAAGGGACAGGTCGCATCCACAACACGGACGTTCTTTTCCGCAAGAGCCGCCATTTCCGTGGAGGTCACCCCATGAGAGCGAACGATAACGGCCTGTTCGGAAATCTCGTCGGGATGGGCCACCACCCGCACGCCCTTTTCCTCCAGCCGGTGGACCAGCTGGGGCGAATGAATAATGGGGCCGAGAGACGCCAGGGACGGCTCACTGTCCGCGGCTTCAAAGGCCATATTGGTGGCACGTTTGACACCGAAACAGAATCCGGCACTTTGGGCGAGCAGGATTTCCGCCATAGGTGTTCAGTCCTTTCCCGGGGCAAGGGTGCTGGCAGGGCTACGCCGCCGCACCCGTTCTACTTCGGCAAGCAGGCGGTCGACAACCTGTTCAACAGTCAAGGAACCGCTGTCGATATCGACGGCGCCTTCGGGGCGCACCAGCGGAGCCGCCTCCCGTTCCATGTCGACCCGGTCGCGCTCAACGACCTCGCGCACCGTCTGGTCCAGATCGGCTTCAATTCCTTTCGCTTTCAGTTCCAGCCAGCGCCGGCGGCCACGCTCCTGTGCCGAAGCATGCAGAAAGACCTTCAGATCGGCATCGGGAAAAACCACGGTACCGATATCACGCCCTTCGAGGACGACCCCGCCTTCCCGGCCGAGCCGGCGCTGCAAACGCACCATGGCACGCCGAACCGCAGGCACGGCGGCGACCAGAGGAGTCAGGCGGCTTATTTCCGGAGTCCGGATGGCCGCCGAAACATCCTCCCCGTCGAGCATAACCCGCAGCCCCCCGTTCGGGTCAACTTCGAGCCGGAGGTCAAGGCGCGCACACAATTGTTCCAGGGCCTCTCCGTCCCCGGGAGGGATGCCGGCCCGATGGGCCGCGAGTGCGACCGAGCGGTACATGGCGCCGGTATCGATGTTCAGATAGCCCAGCCGTTCGGCCAACAGACGGCTGACGGTACTTTTGCCCGCCCCGGACGGTCCGTCAATGGCGATAATCAGTTTTTTTGACCGGCTCATTGCACCACCGAGTCAAGCAGGGGCCAGAAATTGGGGAAAGAGGTCGCGGTACAGCCGGTATCATGGATCGTCACCGGCCCGGCGGCGCCCAGAGCGGCCACCGCCATGCTCATGGCAATACGATGATCGCCATGGGAATCGACATCCCCACCGGTCAGGTTCCGCCCCCCCTCGATCACCATGCCATCCTCCAGCGCCTCGACGGAAGCGCCCAGCTTGCCCAGCTCGCAGACCATGGCGGCAATCCTGTCGGTCTCCTTGACCCGGAGTTCCCGGGCGTCACGGATGCGGGTGGTTCCTTCGGCGAAAGCGGCCGCGACACTCACCACCGGCATCTCATCGATGGCGCGGGGCACCAGCTCGCCGCCGATATCAATGCCTCTGAGGCTGCTGTGACGCACCAGCAGATCTGCCACCGGCTCGCCGGAACGTTCCCTGGCATCGAGCAGCTCAATCCGCCCGCCCATGGCGCGCAGGATGTCGATAACACCGCTGCGCGTCGGATTGACCCCCACGTTGCGGATCAGCAGTTCGCTGCCGGGAACAATCAGGGCGGCAACCATAAAAAAGGCGGCCGAGGAGATATCCCCGGGGATTTCGATTTCACCGCCGACCAGGCGCGGACGAGGCTCGATACGCACCCCTTGCGGCAAACGTTCGATCCGGGCGCCAAAGTGGCTGAGCATGCGCTCACTGTGGTCCCGGGACAGATGTGGCTCGGTCACCTCAACCGGACCGTCGGCATAAAGCCCGGCCAGAAGAAGGGCCGATTTCACCTGGGCGCTGGCCACGGGTGAATCCCAGTGGAAGGAACGTAAAGGACCGCCGGTGATGGCCAACGGAGCCTTGTCTCCCCCTTCCCGGCCTTCGATGCGCGCGCCCATGGCGCGCAAGGGCTCGGTCACCCGGCGCATGGGTCGACGACGCAGATACTGGTCGCCGGTCAGCACACTGAAAAAGCGCTGACCGCTCAAAAGCCCGGTCATCAGACGCATGGTGGTGCCGGAATTGCCGCAGTCAAGAACATCGGCCGGTTCACGCAGACCGTCCAGACCGACACCGTCGATCACCAGGACCCCGTTGTCCTGTTCGGAAATGGAAACGCCCATGGCCCGAAAGGCATTGAGCGTGGCATGGTTGTCTTCGCCGTGCAAAAAACCGCTGATGCGGGTGCGGCCTTCGGCCAGAGCACCGATCATGATGGAACGGTGGGAAATCGATTTGTCTCCCGGGACCCTGATATCACCGCGCACACAACCGGCGGGAGAGATGGTCTGTTTCTGTGTCATGGCATCAATCCTGGAGAATGGCGTCCCTGAGGGTTTTGGAATTGAGGAAAAACTCAAAAAGCTTCTGGCCGTCGGCAGCGGCGATATCCTGTTTGAGTTCCCCCAGGAAGGCTTCGTAACGCTCAATCATTTCCAGCAGCGCCGCCCGGTTGGCCAGGGCGATATCGCGCCACATGGTCGGATCGGACGAGGCAATGCGGGTAAAATCCCGAAAGCCCCCGGCGGAGTATTCGAGAATGTTTTCTTCGAAGTGATCGTAGGAGCCGACCGCATTGACCAGCGAGTAGGCAATCATATGCGGCAGATGGCTGATAGCGGCGAGAATACGGTCATGCTTGTCGGCATCCATGACCACCACCTCGCTGCCGACCGTCTGCCACATCTGCGTCACCCGTTCCAGCGCCTGGGGCGTGGTCTTTTCGCCAGGAGTCAGGATACAGCGCCGCTGCCGGTACAAGGTGGCAAATGCGGCACCGGCACCACTCTTTTCGGTACCGGCGATCGGATGCCCCGGCACAAAGGCGATACCATCGGGCACCAGGGGGTCGATCTCGCCGATAACCGATGCCTTGACGCTACCGCCGTCGGTCAGGATGGCGCCCGGTTTCATGGCGGGAAGAACCTGGGCCGCCAGCGTGCCAAGGCTTTTGACCGGAGTCGCCAGAAAGACGATGTCGGCGTCTTTGACCCCCTCGGCCGGATTTCGGCTGATGCGGTCGACAATCCCCAACTCAAGAGCCAGATTGAGGTTGGGCAGCCCCCTGCCAATGCCGACGACTTCCCCTACAGCCTCCGCCTCCTTGAGGCCGAGCGCAAGACTGCCGCCGATAAGACCGACTCCGACAACGGCAAGCCTGTCGATGAAAAATCGCTTTGCCATCACATGACCTTCGGGTAGGAACCAAGAATTTTGAGAAACTGGCAATAGCCACGCAGCTCCTCAATGGCGGCCGAAACCGGCTCGTCTTCGATATGACCTTCGAGGTCGAGAAAAAAGATATACTCCCAGGCCTTTTTCCGCAGTGGCCGGCTCTCGATTTTGCACAGGTTGATACTGCGGGCGCTGAACGGCTCCAGCATGCGGTAAAGAATGCCCGGTTCATCCTTGACACTGAACATCAGCGAAGTCTTGTCACGGCCGCTGCGCGGCGGAGTATTATGCCCGACAACCAAAAACCGGGTGAAATTATTGGGATTGTCCTCGATTTTCTTTTTGACCACCTTCAAGCCGTACAGAGCGCCGGCCTGTTCACTGGCAATAGCGGCGGCGCTTTCGTCCTCGGCCACCACCTGAGCGGCCAATGCCGTACTGGCAACATCAACCAGCGGGATTCCGGGAAGGTTCTCCTCCAGCCAGTTACGGCACTGCGCCAGCGCCTGGGGATGTGACACCACTTTGCGGATATCCCGCATCTCCCCCGATTTGGACAGCAGGTCATGCGAAATTTCCAACAATATCTCCGCAATGATGTGCAACCGGGAATCGAAGAACATGTCGAGGGTGTGGTTGACAATCCCTTCGTTGGAGTTTTCCACCGGCACCACCCCGTAATGGGCACGGTGGCGTTCCACCTCCTCGAAGACCGCCGGGATACTCTTTTGCGGCACCAGACGGGCCGAATGCCCGAACTGCTGCATGGCCGCCACATGGGTGAAGGTCGCCTGCGGACCAAGAAAGGCGACCTTCATCGGCTCCTCGAGCGACAAGGAAGCACTGATGATTTCCCGAAACACCCTCTTCAGCCCTTCCTGGGGGAAAGGACCGGAATTGGCCGAAGTCAGCCGATCAAAAATCGCTTTTTCCCGGCTTGGGACAAAATAATCGGCACGGGAGCTTTTTTTGGCCTTGCCGACCTCGATGACGACCCTGGCGCGTTCGTTGAGCAGCTCCAGAATCCGGTCATCAATGGCATCGATGCGTGCGCGCAGCTTTTGCAAAACATCCTGTTCCATAGTGCACGGCCTCCTGAAAAGGGAAGGAAACATTAGCTGATTGCCGGTCAAAAAGCAATCGGGGGCGCCCCGGTTGCATGGGGCGAAAAAACGATTTGACCAGACTGTTCAAAAGGAGCCTGACGCCAGCTCGCACTTGATTTCAGCACCCTGGCCCCGTACACTTCCGGTCACCTGAACAGGTCAGCATCAGCCAAGGAGACACCTATGCCCATCGCCGCCAAAATACAGGATTTTATCGACCGAGCCTCCTGGATTCGCCGTATGTTCGAGGAGGGAGCACGCCTGCGTGAACAGTACGGAGCGGACAATGTCTTCGATTTTACGCTGGGAAATCCGACCGTCGAACCGCCGGCGGCTTTTCAGGACAAACTGCGCCAACTGGCCGCAACCACAGAACCCGGAAGGCACCGCTACATGCCAAATGCCGGCTATCCGGAAACCCGCCGGGCCGTAGCCGCCCGCCTGAGCCGGGAATCGGGACTTGAGGTCGGTGCCGAACGGGTGGTGATGACCTGCGGAGCCGGTGGCGCCCTCAATGTCGTCCTCAAGACCCTCATCAATCCCGGCGATGAAGTCATCATCCTGAAACCCTACTTTGTCGAATACAAATTCTATATCGACAACCACGGCGGCAGGCCCGTGGAGGTGCCCACCCGGCACGATTTCCAGCTGGATTTACAGGCCATTGCCGATGCCATAACCGAAAAAACCTGCGCGATCATTATCAATTCACCCAACAACCCCACCGGAGTCGTCTACCCTGCCGAAAGCCTCAGGGACCTCGACAAGCTGGTCAAGCAGGTCCGCAGCAGGGGGGGGCGCGATATCGTTGTCATCTCCGACGAACCCTATGCCCGCATCGCCTACGACGGCCTGGAGGTTCCTTCCGTCTTCGCCTGCATCGACAACGCCGTCATCGTAACATCTCATTCCAAAGACCTGGCCCTGCCCGGCGAGCGGATCGGGTTTCTGGCCGCCAGTCCGAAACTGGCTGATGTCGAGGCCTTCATGGCCGGGGCGGTCTTCTGCAACCGGGTGCTTGGGTTTGTCAATGCACCGGCGCTGGCCCAGAGACTGGTCACCGACCTGCAGGAGGCCAGGGTCCCGGTCGCCCCCTATCAGGAGAAACGTGACCTCCTCTACAATCACCTGACCCGGCTGGGCTTCCGCATGGTCAAACCGCAGGGCGCTTTCTACCTCTTCCCTGAATCCCCCCTCGAAGATGATGTCGAGTTCGTGCGCCGGGCCCAGAACCATCGCATCCTTCTGGTTCCGGGAACAGGCTTCGGTGCCCCGGGATTTTTCCGCATCGCCTACTGTATCGAACGGGAGATTATTGAACGAAGCCTGCCGGCCTGGGAGGCGCTGGCGGCGGAGCTGGGGCTGAACCGCGCATGAACCGGAACTTCCTCACTCCGGCTGAAACGGCCCGGGAGGTTGTGGCGGCCGGCCAGCGGGTTCTGAATCAGCCGCCGGGCCGCACCCTGGTGCTGAGTTTTCTGGCCGGCGTCTATATCGCCTTCGGCGCCCAGCTGGCCATCGTCGTCACCAGCGACGCCGGAACCTTTTTCGGTGCGGGATTCAGCCGCTTTCTCGGCGGCAGTGTCTTTTCCGTCGGTCTGATGCTGGTGATCGTTTGCGGAGCCGAACTTTTTACCGGCAACAGCCTGCTGGTCAAGGCTGCACTGAACCGCCGCATCAGCTGGGGAAAACTGCTGGAGAACTGGGGCTTGGTGATTTTCGGCAATCTCTTTGGTGCCCTGTTTATCGCCTGGCTGATTGTCCACTCCGGCCTGTGGCAGGGCAGCTCCATCGCCGAAAAAGCCGTCGCCATTGCCGCCAGCAAAGCGAGTTTGCCCCTGGATCAGGCTTTTATTCGCGGCATCCTGTGCAATTGGCTGGTCTGTCTGGCCGTGGTCATGGCCGTCGCCGCCAGAGACCTGCCCGGCAAGTTGCTGGCCTGTTACATGCCGATTATGGCTTTCGTCGCCAGCGGCTTCGAGCATTCAGTGGCCAACATGTTCTTCATCCCGACCGGCCTTTTGCTGCAGGGCGACGCAGGTGCTGCAACGGGCCTGACCTGGGAGCATTTCCTGGTAAACAACCTGATACCGGTCACCCTCGGCAATATCGTCGGCGGGGTTCTCTTCGTCGCAGGTGCCTACTGGTACACCTATCTGCGGGGCGACGGCCATCAACCGTCCTGACGGCTATCCCCTGTCGCCCGACGGGCGCATATCCCGAAGACGCAGCTGCAGCGTTTCCCTGCCGTTCCAGCGATTGAACCCCGGTGTGAACAGCAGGTCGACAGGGGCACGGGCAAGCTCACTGTCTGCGGCCATATTGAAACCGATGGCCGGCAGGCAGGTGCCGTCCTGACGCACCAAACATCGCAAATGCCGCCCGCCGCCAACCTGTTCAACGCGGCCGAGGGTGACATTTTCCACAAGAAACACGGGCTCGGGGTTGCCCATGCCAAAGGGAGCCAGGCTTTCCAGCTCCCGCACCTGCTGCTCATCGAACTCGCCCAGTTCGGCAACGGCATCATAGGGGCGCTGCGGAACAAGGTCGTCGGGCGAAAGGACGCTGCGGGCTGTCTGTTCAAACGCCTCCCGCAAGGAGTCGATCCTGTCTCGCGCCAGGCTGAAGCCCGCAGCGAACTCATGCCCGCCAAATCCGGTCAGGTGCTGTGCGCACCGCTTGAGCCCTTCGTACAAATGGAACCCGCGCACGGAGCGCCCGGACCCCTTGCCGGACTCCCCGTCCAGGGCAATCATCAACGTCGGCCGGGCGTAACGTTCGACCAGGCGGCTGGCCACAATGCCGATCACACCCTGATGCCAGCGTTCCGAGGCCAAAACCAGACTGCAGGACTCGGGCAGTTCCTTCACCATTGCGACGGCCTCCTCAAAGGTCTGCCCTTCAATCAGCCGACGCTGCTGGTTCCAGTCATCAAGCATCCGGGCCAGAGGCAAAGCCTGATTGTCATCCCTTGCCAACAGCAGTTGGACACCGGCGCCGGCGTCTTCCAGGCGGCCAGCGGCATTCAGGCGCGGAGCCAGCTGAAACCCGACGGTTCCGGTCGAAACGGTGCGGACGCCGGCCACTTCCCTGAGGGCCCGGATCCCAGGTCGCGGCGTGCGTTCCATCAGCTCGAGCCCGTATCGCACCAGGGGACGATTGATCCCCGTAAGCGGCACCAGGTCGGCGATGGTCCCGAGCGCAACCAAATCCAGCCAGTTTTTCAAATCGGGTTCAGGGCGCTGTGCAAACCAGCCCTGCTCCCTCAATGTGCGGCGCAGGGCAATCAGGACCATGAACGCAACCCCGACTCCGCACAGGTTCTTGTCAGGAAACCTGCAGTCGGGCAGATGGGGGTTGATCAGGGCGAAACCAGCCGGCAACTCCTCCGGGACCTGATGGTGGTCCGTAACAATCAGATCAAGGCCAAGCTGCCGGGCAAGCTCGGCTTCATCATGGGCTGAAATGCCACAGTCAACCGAAACCACAACCCGGGTACCGGTTGCTGCACAGCGACGCAAGGCCTCAGCAGAAAGACCATAGCCGTCCCGCATACGCAAGGGGATGTGGTAATCCACGTCAGCGCCAAGATGGCGCAGCACATCGACCATCAGCGCCGTCGCGCTGATGCCATCCACGTCGTAATCACCGTGGATGCTGATTTTTTCCCCTTTTCGGATGGCAAAGCTGAGCCTGTCCACAGCAGCCCCCATGCCGGCAAGGGTCATGGGGTCAGGCATGGAGACAAGACGGGCCTGAAGAAAGTCCTCCGCACGATCGTCGGCGCGTTGCCGGGCCAGCAAGACCCGCGCGGTCAGCGGCTTCAAGGGAAGCCGACGCAGCAGGGCCGCAACGCTGTCAAGGCTTATCTCGGCACGCTCCACCCACCGGGTTTGCTTCACCGGTTCCACGGAATATCCTCCTGCGCCGGCTGTTTCAGCAGCGGAGCCAGAAGCACCTGCCCCAGATGGCCTTCCCTCCTCCGGTCATAAATAAGGGGCGCAATCTCCCCCGTATCGCCTCCCCACCAGTTGCGGGTCGCATCAACATCTTCGGGGACCTCTTCACCCAACACCAGATGGTAGTCAACGGCGCTGATGAAATTGTTGTTTTCGATTCTCAGATCCCTGGGGTGAGCGGTGATGAAAATGCTGCGCCGATTGGCGACAAAACGGTTGTGACAGATTACGGGAGCGCCAAAATGAAACCGGATGGCACTGCCGTTTTCAGCAAAGAGGTTGTTCTCAATCAGAATATCGCTGGAGTGGAAACGCACCCCGACGAGGTTGCGGCGAAACAGACTGTGTTCGACAAAGACGGTCGATTCGCGCGCGTGAAGGGCGCTGTTGGCACTTTGGAAAACACAATAATCGAATTCCGCCCGGGGGCTTCTCTCGATATTGATGCCCCCCCAGCTGCCGGCGGCCGCAGCCGGGTCGGCGGCCCGAAACACAATCGGAGCCTCAAAGGTGCCATGGGCCAGCAGCCGTCCCCGGACAATCAGCTCGGCACCGGGAAAATTGGGATGACGGGAAAATCGGTCGTTTTCAGGAAGCACCGGATGAAAAACCACCTCGGTTCCAGGAGCAAGGACCAGGGTCGTACCGGCATCAAAAATCAGATCTTCGGTGACATCGACCCTGCCCTGCCAATGGACGATATGGGCCTGCGAAGCGTCGAGACGGGGGCCGACCGTGGAACAGCCGGCCAGCACCAAAAGGCAGAGGAGCAATAGAAACCGGGGATAAAATGCCGGCGGTCGAGACTGGCCCGACCGCCGGCGAACTTCACCCAACCGGGTATGTAGCAAACCGGCGCGTATCACTGCCCCTGCTGTTTCTGGGCGCCAGACTGACCGGCCGGAATCGGCGGATGGTTTTTGAGAAATTCCAGCTCCCGGCGGACCTGCTCAGCCCCGGGCCCGGACGGATTACGTTTGAGGTATTCCTCCCAAACCCTGGTAGCGTTGGGGAAATCCTGCAAATCGTAGCGGTAGACGATACCAAGGTTGTACAGACTCTGCAGGTGGTTCGGGTCGATTTTGGCAGCCTTTTCGAAGTTGGCCACCGCCTTGTCATACCACCCCATCTGCCGGAACATCACGCCCTGGTCGGTGAGAACATTGGCATCGTTCGGGTCGAGCTCAAGAGCCTTGCCGTACGCCTCAATGGCCTTAACCGGCTGTTTGCTGTCAAAGTAGGCGTTGCCGAGCTGGACCCAGGCATTGCGATTGTCCGGTTCTTGTTTCAACAGCTCTTCCAGGCGTCGGATGGTGTCCTGGTGATTGACCACCGGCGGCGCTGATGTCACGGGGGGCGTCTGGACCGATGGAGCGGGACCGCCGACCCGGGTTCCGATCATGAACCCGACCAGCAGGCCGACGATAAAGGCAATGACGGTGAATACAGCCGTTTCACGTCCTTTCATCAGGCTTTCCCTCCAGCCGCCTTGACTTTGGTGCGGTTCTTTTTCAGGTCCTGCCAGAGAATAACAAGCGGACTGGCGACAAAGATCGACGAGTAGGTCCCGACCAGAACACCGACCAACAGGGCGAAGGCGAAATTGTGAATGACGCCGCCACCGAAAAGGAACAAGGCGACAATCACCAGCAGGGTGGTGCCCGAGGTCAGAATGGTCCGCGAAAGCGTCTCGTTGACACTGCGGTTGACAATGACCGGGAAGCTCTCCTTGTGATAGCGTCCCATGTTTTCGCGAATGCGGTCATAGACAATGATGGTGTCATTGAGGGAGTAGCCGATAATGGCCAGAAAGGCGGCGATAATCGGCAGGTCGATCTCCTTGTTGAAGACGGAAAAGGCCCCGAGGGTAATCAGGACATCGTGGGCCAGGGCGAGCACGGCCCCCACGGCAAAGCGGAACTCGAATCTCAGGGTGATGTAGATGAGGATGGCGACCATGGCAAAAGCGACCGCCTTGAGCCCTTTCTGCCGCAGATCCTTGCCCACCTGCGGCCCGACCATCTCCGTCCGGCGGATTTCCACCTTGCCGGCGCCATACTTGCCCTCAAGAACCTCCTGGACCTTTTTTCCCAATCCTTTGAGCTCGCTGCTGGTGGCCTGGGCGCGGATGAGAAACTCGTTGGCATCGTCCCCGAACTGCTGCACCACGACCCCGCCGAGGTTCAGCGGTGCCAGGGCTTCCTTGATATCGGCCGCTGTCGTGGTCTCGGCAAACTTCACCTGCACCAGGGTGCCGCCGGCAAAGTCAATACCGTAGTTGGGGCCCCCCTTGATGACCAGGGAAACCAGACCGATCAGGATCAGAACGATGGACAGTCCGAAAGCGAGCTTGCGCCGCCCGACGAAATCGATATTGATATCCGGTTTGACAAGTTGCATCGCCGCCTCCTTTAGATACTCAGCTGCTTGACCTGGCGGCGGTCAAGGAAGAAATCGTAAATCAGCCGGGTGACATAAATGGCCGTGAACATCGACGCAAGGATGCCTATGGACAGGGTGACGGCAAAGCCCTTGACCGGCCCGGTACCGAACTGAAACAGGACCAGGGCCGCGATCAGGGTGGTGATGTTGGCATCGACGATGGTCAAAAAGGCCTTGCCGTAACCGGCATCAATGGCCGCACGCGCACTTTTGCCCAGACGCAGCTCCTCGCGGATACGCTCAAAAATCAGCACGTTGGCATCAACCGCCATACCAACCGTCAGCACGATACCCGCAATACCGGGCAGGGTCAGAGTCGCCTTGAACAAGGCCAGAAGCGCGAGGATGAAAACAACGTTCAAAACCAGCGCCACGTTGGCAATCACACCGGAAAGCCGGTAATAGACCATCATCGCCAGCAGCACCAGCAGACCGCCGATGATAATCGACAAACGCCCCTTGTCGATGGAGTCTTTGCCGAGGGAGGGGCCGACGGTCCGGTCTTCAAGAATCTTCACCGGCGCCGGCAGCGAACCGGCGCGCAGGACAATGGCGAGATCGGTCGCCTCCTGTTCGGTAAAGCTGCCGCTTATCTGGGCGCTGCCACCGGAGATGCGCTCGCGGATAACCGGGGCGGAGTAAACCGTGTCGTCGAGAACGATCGCCATGCGCCGGCCGACATTGGCTGCGGTAATCTGATCGAACCGTTTGGCCCCGATGGAGTTGAATTCAATGGCGACATAGGGTTCGTTGAACCGGGTGTCGATACGTACCGCGGCGTTGGAAAGCAGATCGCCGGTCATGACCGCCTTGCTTTCAACCACAATCGGGGTTTCGGTCACCGCACCGGTCTGCCGATTGACATTGCGCAGGTAAAGGACCTGGGCGCCTCGCGGCAGGTTCCCCTTAAGCGCCTCCTGGGGATTGACATCATCCAGCACCATCTTGAATTCGAGACGGGCGGTCTGCCCCAACAGGGAAATGGCCCGTTCGGGATCCTTGATGCCGGGCAACTGCACCAGAATACGGTTGCCGCTCTGCATCTGCAGGGTCGGCTCCGAAACGCCGAACTCGTCGACCCGGTTGCGCAGGGTTTCCAGCGCCTGGCGAATGGCATAATCCCGGATGGCGGCGACCTCCTGGTCGCTGAGGCGGTAGTGTTTCTGGATATAGGCCCCTTCCGTGGTCAGGGTCAGCGTCTCAAGACTGGGGAAATTCTCCTGCATCAGGGCATCGACCTGTCGCGAAGCCTCATCATCATAGACGATAACGGCCAGCTGATCCTCACCCTGACGCTCAACCCGCTTGTAAATAATGTCCTTTTCGCGCAAAAGCCCTTCGACCTGATCGACCAGAGTGTCGATTCGGGCCTCCACGGCCTTGTCGACATCGACCCCCAGAACCAGGTGCATCCCCCCCTGCAGGTCAAGCCCCTTCTGGATGGGAGCGAAGGTTTCGGGCCACCAGCCGGGCAGATTGTCGCGGCCGACCAGTGTCGGTGCCAGGGCGGCAACCGCCAGCACAAGGCAGAAAAGGACCACAAGTCCCCGCCACTTCAAACTCTTGGACATAGCCGTTAAAACTCCTTTCGGAAATGCAATCGGCCCCCGAATTCGGGGGCCTTAAAGCAGCCGGGCCGCAGCCTCAGTCGTTGTTCTGGCCAGCGACGCCAACGATGGAACTGCGGTTGAATTTCACCTTGACTCCCTGGGAAATTTCCAGGGTGACGACATCGTCGGCCAGAGCACTGATTTTTCCGTGAATGCCGCCGGCGGTGGTGACCTGATCCCCTACCTTCAGGTTTTCCACCAGTTCACGATGCTTTTTCGCCCTCTTCTGCTGGGGACGAATCAGCAAAAAGTAGAAGATGGCGAACATGATGACCAGCATGATGATACCGCTGTAGGGGTTCTGCTGGGATTGAGCGGCACCACCGTTGGCCGCCATGGCAAAAGCCGTTGAAACCATGAAATCCTCCTTGATGGGTCGTTAGATCCGGGTCAGGCCGAAACCTGTTCGCGTCGTTGGTAGAATTCCCGGCGGAAGGCCGCAAACCGTCCTTCCTCAAGAGCCTGCCGGGCTTCAGCCATTAGGTGCAGATAATAGTGCAGATTGTGGTGTGTGTTCAATACCGATGAAAGAATTTCATTGGCCTGAAACAAATGCCGCAGGTAGGCGCGGCTGTAATGCCGGCAAACATAGCAGGTGCAGGCCGGGTCGACAGGCCCGTCATCATCCCGGTAACGGGCCTGCTTAATGCTGATGCGACCGAAACTGGTAAACAGGACCCCGTTACGGGCATTGCGGGTGGGCATGACGCAGTCAAACATGTCGGCGCCCCGGGCAATGCCTTCAATCAGGTTTTCAGGCGTGCCAACCCCCATCACATACCGGGGCTGGTCGGCCGGCAGCAGAGGCAGGGCCTGGGCCATGATGTCGTACATCTGTTCGGTCTCTTCGCCGACCGACAGCCCGCCGAGGGCATAGCCGTCAAACCCGATGGCCATCAGTTCCTCGGCGCTGGCGCGCCGCAGATCCATATCCATCCCCCCCTGGACGATTCCGAACAGGGCGGATCCGTCCCGACGGTGCGCCTGACGGCAGCGCCTCGCCCAACGCCCCGAACGCGCCGTTGATTCGGCAACATAGCTGCGCTCTGCCGGCCAGGGGATGCACTCGTCAAAGGCCATGACGATATCGGCGCCCAAAGCCTGTTGAATCTCGATGGAGGACTCGGGTGTCAACCGATGGCGACTGCCGTCGATGTGGGACTGAAAGGTCACCCCGTCTTCATCGATTTTGCGCAGTTCTCCAAGACTGAAAACCTGAAAACCGCCGCTGTCGGTCAGAATCGGCCCCGACCAGTTCATAAACCGGTGCAGGCCGCCAAGCTGTTTCACCAGCTCGTGTCCGGGACGCAGATAGAGGTGGTAGGTATTGCCGAGAAGAATCTGGGCGCCAATCTGGACCAGAGTCTCGGGGAGCATTCCCTTGACGGTGGCCTGAGTCCCGACCGGCATGAAAACAGGCGTTTCCACCGTGCCGCGGCGGGTGTGCAAACGCCCCCGTCTGGCGGCCGTCCCCTTGTCCTGGGCCAGAAGTTCAAAACCTGGACGGATCATCACGATTCACGAATGCAGCAGCATGCAGTCACCGTAACTGAAAAACCGATAGCGTTCGGCGACGGCCTGCGCGTAGGCACGAAGAATGGTTTCCCTGCCGGCAAAGGCGGACACCAGCATCAGCAGGGTCGATTTGGGCAAATGAAAGTTGGTCAACAGCACATCCACCGCCCTGAAGGTAAAACCTGGATAGATAAACAGGTCGCTCTCCCCGCGGGAAGGGACCACAGCACCATGCTTGAGGGCCACATGTTCAAGAACCCTGGTTACGGTCGTGCCGACGGCAATGACCCGCCCGCCCTTTTCCCGGGTCTCCTCAACCGTCCGGGCCGTCTCTTCGGGAACCTCGTACGTCTCTGCGTGCATACGGTGCTGCCGGATATCCCGCGTGCGCACCGGCAGGAAGGTTCCCAGTCCGACATGCAGGGTCAAGGTGCAGACCCGGCACCCGCGACGCTGTACCTGTTCGAGAACATCCCGGGTAAAGTGCAGGCCGGCCGTGGGAGCCGCCACGGCCCCCTCCCGGCGGGCAACAATGGTCTGGTAGCGCTCCCGGTCGGCCCTGTCCGGCTGACGCCGGATGTAGGGGGGCAAGGGCAGCGAACCGATGCGTTCCAGTACCGAGCGGAAGTCGGCGTCACAGTCAAATCGAACCACCCTGAAACCGTCACCCCGGTCGGCGGTGATGACCCCGGAAAGCCCCTCGGCAAACAGGATGGTCTGGCCGGTGCGCGGCGGCTTCGATGCGCGGGTCATACACAGCCACAAGCGGTCTTCAGCGTCTACAGGACGGACAAGCAGGACTTCAACCTTGCCGCCCGTCTCCTTGGTTCCCATCAGGCGCGCCGGAATGACACGCGTATCATTGAGGACCAGACAGTCCCGCTCACCGACCAGCTCGGGAAAGTCACGGAAGAAACGATGTTCCAGAGCTCCCGTGCTCCGATTGACCACCATCATCCTGGCCCCGTCCCTGCGAGGTGAGGGTTCCTGGGCAATCAGCTCTTCCGGAAGCTGGTAGTCGAAAAGTTCGATATCCATACCAAAAGACAACGCGTCGTCAGGAACTCTGGCCTGCCCCGGCCAATTGAATTCAGGCCCTGTTCCAAAGGCATCTGTCCCCCAACTGCAAGGGGGCTAAGCAAACCACAGAGCCATGGTTTAGTCAACAACCGGCTAACCGCGCACCAGCCAGATGACACCCAGCCCCGCCAGCATACTGCAGAGACCTGCAAGCCTCAGTGAGGCATCCGGCAAACCGGCCAGCTGCAGCACAAATCTCCGCATGGCCGCCGGCGACGCAAACCAGGGGATGCCTTCAAACACCAGAACGAGTCCCAAACCAATGAACAGTAATTCCATAAAAATTCCTAATATTAAAACTTGACCAATATGGCAGATTAATTGCAAATTTCCGCAGCTCAAGCGGAGAGGCTGCATTCTCCGTCAGCCCCGCCCGCCCTGTCAACCGCGGAAAAGTCCAAGGAATTGCGGCCTTTTCCGCCAACGGGCCGCATGGCGGAACCGGACACGGTGCCGGAGCAGGATTGGGCATTTCACAATGATATGGGGATAACACCGGACTTGGTCTGAAGGCCGTCCGGAACGGGACGCTGGTGTGAATTCTCTCAAAGTCAAAATCCTCGGCCTGACAGGTGCCATTCTCGCCCTGACTGTCGGCCTCACTCTCTGGGTCAACCTGGAAACCCAGCGGTCCATTTTGTACCGCTTTGCCGACCAGAGCGGCCACACCCTGGGCGAAACCATCCGCAACAGCATCATCACCAACATGGCCGCCGGCCAGCAGAAGGACGTCGCGGCGGACCTGCTCCGGATCAGCAAAGAGCCGAGTATCGACACCATCCGTATTTTTGATGAAACAGGACGGATCCTGATTTCATCCCAGGTCGAGGAAACCGGCGACCTGATTTCGGGGGAAGATCTTCTCGCCTACCGTTCCCGCAACTACTCCTACATCAGCCAGACAGGTGGACGGGAAGTCCACACCACGCTGGTGCCGATCAAAAACGGTCCGGTCTGTTACAGGTGCCATGGTTCCAAAGCCGAAGTTCTCGGAGTGCTCAGCGTTCATCTCGCGCTGGACGCCATGACCGCCCTTCAGGAAAAGGGCAAGCAGGCCACCTTCCTGTCATCTCTGGCCATGATGGGCGCCATGATCATCGCGCTGGGCATCTTTGTCCTCTTCTATGTCGACCGGCCTCTGCGCCGCCTGACTGAAGCGATGCGCAGGGTTGAAGACGGGGACTTTGAAGCCGCCCATCTTCAGGAGACAAGTTCCCGGGAGATGGCCTATCTCTCGGATAAATTCAACCTGATGGTCGATCGTTTGCGGCAGTTGATCGAGCGCACGGTCGCCCAGGAACGCGAGGTTGCGGTTGCGCAGGAAAAGCTTGCGCACCATGAAGAAATCCGCACCATGAACAAAACCCTTGAGGACCGGCTCAAGGAGATTGAACACCTCAATATCACCCTGGAAGAGCGTATCGAGGAGATTGAGGAGGCCAACTACAAGATCGCCGATCTGGCCAGCGAACTGGAAGAGCGCAACACCACCCTCCAGGTCGCCGTCAACCGGCTCCAGACCCTGCATCGCCTGGGACTGGATATCAACGCGATCATGGATCTGGAACGTCTGTTCACGCTGCTGGTCCATGAAACCGTCAATACCCTCAAGGCGCGGATCGGATATATCCTCCTGCTGGATGAAGACTCCTGGACCCTGACCATCGGTGCCGCCGAGGGGATCCCGGACCACATTGACCGCGGTACGCGTATCCCCATCAAACCGGGCGGAGTCTCCCAGTGGGTGATTCGCAACCGCCAGCCTCTGCTGATCGAAAACATCGAGGAGGCGCGCGAGTTCAGTCGCGTCAGCCGCCTCGGCTTTTCGCGCGAAACGGTTATCTGCGCCCCCTTGAACTGTGGCGATGACATTATCGGCACCATGACCATCGCCAACCGCCGGGACGGCCAGGCCTTCAACCAGGAGGATCTCGAGCTGCTGGCCACTATCGCCGCCCAGGCCAGTGTCGCCATCCGGAATGCCCGCCTTTACGAAGAACAGGAAAAAACCTATCTCAGCACCGTGCAAGCCCTGGTCTCGGCCGTGGAGGCCAGTGACGCCTATACCCGCGGTCACTCCGAACGGGTCAAACGCTACGCCCTGAGACTGGCGGAATTCCTCAATCTGCCCAGCGACACTCTCAGGCGCATTGAGCAGGCGGCTATTCTCCACGACATAGGCAAAATCGGCATTTGCGAATCCCTGCTGCACAAAACCGAAAAACTCAACCAGAGCGACATTCACACCCTGAGGCAGCATCCGATTATCGGGGTACGCATTCTGGAACCGATCCGCTTTTTGGAACAGGTGCGCGGAATCATCTTGCAGCACCATGAACGGTTTGACGGCAAAGGCTACCCCAACGGCATCAGTGGGAACGACATGCTTCTGGAGGCCAAAATCCTTGCGGTAGCCGACACCTATGACGCCATGACCACGGACCGCCCCTACCGCAAGGCTCTCAGTCATGAGGTCGCCATCGCCGAAATTCGCGAACATGCCGGCACCCAGTTCGACCCGGATATCGCCCAGGCCTTTTTGGCCATGATGGCCGGCAACGAGAGCACTGATGAGGCTGCTGCGTCATGATTGCCCACTGGCTGGACAAGCAGTCCCTGACACGAAAAATCCTGTCCCCTTTTTTCCTGCTCCTGACCACCCTCGGGCTCGTTGCCACCCTGGGAGTGGTCTACCAAACCCGCAGGACCCTTATCGAAACCATTGACCAGAGCCTGTATACCCTGCAGGTCAATATGGAGCAGACCCTGCGCGGCAAGGAGGACCGGCTGCGCAGCCTGGGGCAGGTTCTTGCCGGCGCCTGGGCCAAAGGCCTTGACCCGGAACAGGTGCTGGCCGAGCTCGACAAAACAGCCTCGTTGGCCCGTCAGTTTTCCCTGTTCCAAACCACCCGGCTACAACAGTGGTCGCCTTCCATGGCTCGCCGGGCGGAACTGGCCCGCACCAGCGGGCGAGCCAAACTGAACATCACCACGGATGCCACCGGCAAACTTTCCCTGGTCTTGCTGTATCCTCTTGGCGATGACCCCAACGGGCCCATCCTTGTGGGTCGGGACCCGCTGCGCACGACCCTGCTCACTCAAAGTCTGGAAACACTCAACGGAGACTTTTACATCCTCGACACCTCCGGGAACGTTCTGGCCGGCAGCCGGCCCCGGATTCCCAACCTCGGCCTGGATGACACCCAATTGGCTCAAATCGCGGCCGGTCAGCGAATGGTCAAAAATCTCGGCAGCCGCAGGTATATGCTTTCCGCTGTCCCCCTCGGCACATCCGAAATGGTGCTGACCGCCATTGGTCTGGAAACAACAGGGGTCGAAACTCTGGCAAGAAGCCTTACCGTCAATTCGACCCTGTTTCTTGCTATCGGCCTGATTGCATCCGCCCTTTTTTTCACCCGCTGGATCAGCTATCTGCTCAAACCGGCCCGCCAGCTGCTCGAAGCGACCCAGAGGGTCAGCTCAGGAGATTTTCAGGTCAAAGTCCCGTGCCGGGGGCAGGATGAACTGGGGCAACTGGCGGCCAACTTCAATGCCATGGTCCGGCAGCTGAACACCCTCTATCAGGAAAAAGCGGCGAGAGAGCGGGAACTGGCGACCCACGAACAGGAATCCCACTACCAGAACATTCTGCAGGCCAAAAACGCCGAAATCGAGCGTATCAACAGAGAACTGCGCCAGCGGCTGAAAGAAATTTCCAGTCTGCTCGACCTGAATACCGCAATGACCTCGAGCCTGGACCTGGATATTCTGTTCGAGCGCATGCTTGCGACAATTATTGACCAGTTCTCCTGCGACCGCGTGGTCCTGTTCACCTACAATCATGGCAGCGAGGAACTCATCGTTCGCAAGGTCCACGGTCTCGACCAGGACCTGTTGCGGGATGTCACCTTCCGCATGGGAGAAGGCATCACCGGCAAGGCGGCTCTCACCCAGCAAATAACCTATGTTCCCGACCTGCAGAAGGATGAGGCGACCCTTGGCTACAAAGGGCGCCACCAGTCACGCGGCTCCATGGTCGCGATTCCGCTTGTGGTCAAGGGGCGTCTGGTGGGGGTCCTCAACCTTCACAAGATTGAGACGCAGGCCTTTGGCGAGGATGAACTGAAGCTGATGCGGGCCATTGCCAACCAGGCTGCCATTTCCATTGACAACGCCCAGCTGTTTGAAAAAGCCCGCGACCTCTCAAATACGGATGAGCTGACCGGGCTGGCCAATCGGCGCCACTTCCAGCTGATACTGAAACGCGAAGCGGCTCAGGCGCAGAGGTTTCACTCTCATTTCAGCCTGATCATGGCCGACATCGATCATTTCAAGACCTACAACGATACCCACGGGCATCTCAAAGGGGACATCGTCCTGAAACGGGTGGCCGACATCCTGCTGCAAAACACCCGTGGCATCGATCTGGTGGGACGTTTCGGCGGGGAGGAATTCGTCATTCTGCTGCCCAAAACCGACAAGGCCGGCGCCCTGGCGGCAGCAGAAAAACTGCGGGACCAGATTGCATCGGAAAACTTCCCGGGAGCCGAACACAGCCAGCCGGACGGCCGCCTGACCCTCTCTTTGGGCGTCGCCGAATACCCCGGTGACAGCACCGACATCTATGAACTTCTCGACCTGGCGGACCGCGCCCTTTACCGGGCCAAGGAAAAGGGGCGCAACCGGGTGGAAGCCTGGCAGGCGGCCGACCCGGTCAAGGAGCGCACCGCCTGACTTTTAGCTTGCTACCGGCCGCGATCCCGCAGCAGGTTATCCAGGGTCCGGTCCCAGGTCCGTTCCCCCTCGACGGAAAAGAAACAGCCGGGGAATTCCCCTTTGTCCCGATGATAGGCAACGCACTGGCAGCAATTGCCTCTGCGGGAACAAGCCGTGTAGCTGCAACGACAATCCTCGGTCTTCCTCACTGGACAGCCCATCAGCACTCCCCCTTCTTTCAGGGCCAAACAGCCGCCGACATTAATCCGCAGGTCTCGTCAAGCCCCAGCATCAGGTTGAGATTCTGCACCGCCTGACCGGCGGCCCCCTTGATCAGGTTGTCGATGACCGAAACGACGACCACCCGCCGGGTTCGGGCATCAACGACACAGCCGATGTCACAGAAGTTGCTGCCGGTGACCTGGGCGATACCCGGAAGGCGGACGCCGGAAAAGCGTACGAAAACCTCATCAGCATAAAACCGTTGATAGACCGATTCAATATCGTCCTGGGTCACCCCGGGCTTCAGGTCGGCATAAATGGTCGAAAGGATGCCCCGGGTCACGGGCAAAAGATGCGGCGTAAAGCTGATTTGTACCGGCCCCCCGGCCAATTCGGTCAGGGTCTGTTCGATCTCCGGAGTATGCCGGTGGCGGGGAGCCCCGTAGGCCCGGAAACTCTCATTCACCTCACAAAACAGGGCATCCACCTTTGCAGTTCGTCCGGCACCGCTGGTCCCTGATTTGCTGTCGACAATCAGCCGCGAACAGTCGATAAGCCCGGCCTGCAACAGGGGTGCAAGCCCCAGTGCGACACTGGTCGGGTAACAGCCGGGATTGGCAACCAGCCGGGCAGTGCGAATGGCGCTCCGGTAGAGTTCCGGCAGTCCGTAAACCGCCTCCCGCAGGAGTTCGGGGCTGGTATGCTCCTGATACCATTCCCGGTAGACGGCCTCGTCCCGGAGGCGGTAATCGGCGGACAGGTCGACGACCTTCAACCCCGCCGCCAGCAGGTCGGGTATCACCCCCATGGCTGCCTGATGCGGCAGGGCAGTCAGGGCGACATCGGCCTGGTCGGCCAGTTCCTGCACCGACGGATCGGTGAAGGTCAGGTTGCAAAAGCCGCTCAACGACGGGAAAACCTCGGCAACCTTTCGACCTGCATACTGACGGGAGGTAACCTGAACGAGATTGATTTCGGGGTGGGCACTAAGCAGTCGTACCAGTTCAACACCGGTGTATCCGCTCGCGCCGAGAACCGCAACACGACAAGCCATCACCAAACCTCACTGGGCTGCAAACAAAACGGGGGAAGCCGCGTAGCGCAGCTCCCCCCGCTGATTCCCTGGATGCTGGTCCACATCCGGACAAACTTTTTAACGTTTGGAGAACTGGAAGCTCCGGCGAGCGCCACGGCGACCGTACTTTTTACGTTCCTTGACGCGGCTGTCACGGGTGATGAAGCCGGCCTTCTTCAGGGTCGCACGCAGTTCGGGATCAGCCTCGATAAGCGCCTTGGTGATGCCGTGCTTGATGGCACCGGCCTGCCCGGAAGCACCGCCGCCGCAAACATTGACCCAGACATCCCATTTGCCCAGGTTGTTGGTCAGTTCAAGCGGCTGACGCACGACCATCTTGGAGGTTTCGCGCCCGAAATATTCATCAATATCCCGTTTGTTGACAGTGATAACCCCGGTTCCCGGCTTGATCCAGACCCGGGCAACGGAGCTTTTTCTTTTACCGGTTGCGTAGAATTTCTGCTCGGCCATGATCGTCTATCTCCTGGTCAATCCTGAATCTCGAGAGGTTTCGGCTGCTGGGCGGCATGCGGGTGCTCTCCGCCTGCATACACTTTCAGTTTACGGAACATCTGCCGGCCGAGCTTGTTTTTGGGCAGCATGCCCTTGACGGCCTTTTTGATCAGTTCCTCGGGCTTTTTCTCCAGCAGTTTGCCGGCCGTGATTTCCTTCAGGCCGCCAGGATAGCCGCTGTGCCGATAGTATTTCTTGTCGGCCAGCTTCTTGCCGGTCAGCCGAACCTTGTCGGCATTGACGACAATGACAAAATCCCCGGTATCGACGTGGGGAGTGTAGACCGGCTTGTGCTTGCCACGCAGGATGTGGGCAATCTGTGCGGCGGCCCGGCCAAGGACCTTGTTTTCAAGGTCGACTACGTACCAGTTTTTCTGCACGGTTGCAGCGTTTGCGGATTTGGTGCTCATGCTGTCCTCTCTATCGGATAACTGTGATATGACGGGGCTCACAGAACACCGAACGTTAGTCGAAACCGCTGCCAATGTCAAGGGCGATTTTTTAAAAAAAACGGCGGTTTTCAGGGGCGCAAACCGGTTGACAAACGGCTCAGAGGAGTTTCGGCCTGATACTGAGCACGGGACAACTGGCATGCTGGACCACCCGTTCGGCGGTTGACCCGATGAGCAGGTGCGACAGCCCCGTGCGGCCATGGGTACCGATGAGGATCATTTCCACCTTTTCGGCATCCGCAACCCGGCAAATTTCCTTGAACGGGACCCCGCTGGCCACACGGTAATGAACTTCCGGCGGGTCGACATCCGGCAGGTGGGCCTCCACCTCGGTTCGCAGCCGTTCCAGCAACCTGGACTCCCGCTCGGGGCGGTCGGTATCCAGAGGGCCGAACAGGGAGAGGGAGTCATCCGGCGGAGGCAAAACGTGCAACAGCACCAGGACAGGTTCGAGCAGCTCCCGCAGTCCCATGGCGTAGCGCAGGGTCTCCCAGCTGTAAACGGAGAAATCGATGGGAACCAAAATACGCATCGCTCGTTTCACCACAAGCCCTCCCCTGCTTTCCGGCTGACTGGAACTATAGCGCCTGCAGGTGAGGATGCAAGCTCAGGACAAAAGTTCATCAGGATAAGAAACATGAACCAGGCACAGCCCCTGTGGCGGCGCTGTCGGCCCGGCCTGACTGCGGCTTTGCCCGGAAAGCAGATGCGGCAAAGTCTGTTCCTCGCGTTCTGAACGGCCGATTTCCACCAGGGTTCCCACCATGATACGAACCATGTTGCGCAGAAAACCGCTTCCCTCAATATCGATGACGATTTCATCGCCTGTCGAGGCTACGTCAAGGCGGTCGATCCGGCGCACAGTGCTTTTGACATCCGACCCGCTGGCACAAAAAGCGGCAAAATCGTGTTCACCGACAAAGTGCCGCGCCGCCCGACGCATGCGTCCGATATCGAGAGGGCCCGGCAGGACCCAACAGGTGCGCGCCGCCAGGGGATGGGGAACATCGGACAGTCTCAGACGGTAACGGTAATGTTTGCCCTGCGCGGAAAAACGGGCATGAAAGGTATCGGGAACCTCCCGAGCGGCCACCACGGCGACATCATCAGGCAACAGCCCCCGCAACCCCTTCAGATACGCCTTGACCGGCAGGCGCATGGGCGTTTGAAAATGCACAACCTGTCCCAGCGCGTGAACCCCGGCATCGGTTCTGCCGGAGGCGTGCACCCGGACCGGGTGCTTGAGCAAAACCTGCAATGCCCGCTCAACCTCCTCCTGAACCGTGCGGCAACCCGGCTGCACCTGCCAGCCGCAGAAATCGGTGCCGTCATATTCCAGAGTCAGACAAACGGTGGTCATGTCAGCAACCAAACAAGGAAAAACAGCCCAAGAAAAACCAGCACCCTGCGATCGGTACGACTCAGGGACCCCACTTCGGATCCTGTGACAACGGAACCGGAGGCCACCAGCAGGGCGTGGTGCTCGCCGAGATCCGCCAGTTCAAGGACCATCTGCTCCAGCAGGTCCCCGGCGGCGCCCAGGCGGTCCGCCAGGGCGCCGTGCCGGAGTTTTCGGCGCAAACCTTCCCGGCGGTTCCACAGTTCAACGGTATGCCGCCGGACCTCTGGCAGAAGTTCAACGGCACGCGGCAGCAACCCCAAAAAAGATCGGAGCGCGGGACTGAGCCGCGCCAAGGGGGCCAGCAGCCTGCCCAGGGCCGCAGCCAATTCGTCCGGGGTGGAGGTTTGGACCAGCAGGCCGGCGGCAACAAATCCGAGCAGCATCTGCCAGCACAGGAGCAAACCGCGCAGCAGACCATCCCGGGACAGCCATGGGAGACCGAGCAGGGTGTGTCCGGGGAAAAACAGAAGATGGAGCAGCAAAACAGCCAGAAAAAACCAGCGCAGACGCTTGAGAAGAGCCAGCCAGAACGTCGCTCCGCAGTCAAGAAACACTGAGACCGCAACCAGAACCACGGTCAGCAATCCCAGGCAAACCGGACGTTGGTCGCCAAAGGCGATCACCATTCCGCCAATACCGAGAAGCAGCCTGACCTGTGGATGCATGCCGGCCCTCAGTCCCCAAAGCGGCAGCCGCCCGAAGAGTCGTCTCCGGGCGGCCACAAACGGTCAGTGCGCATCAGTCTGACACATGCTCCTGTCAGATGCGCTCAACGATGGCATCCCCCATCCCTGCCGTACCGACACGGATCTCACCGGGCGCGTTCAGGGAGATGTCAGCTGTACGATAGCCATCCTCGAGAACCTTTTCCACCGCCTTGTCGATGGCGTCGGCGGCCTCGGTCAAACCGAAGGAATAGCGCAGCATCATCGCCGCCGAAAGAATCTGGGCGATCGGATTGGCAATACCCTGCCCGGCAATATCAGGCGCGCTGCCGCCGGAGGGCTCGTACAACCCGAAAGACCCCTCGGCCAGGGACGCACTCGGCAGCATACCCAGGGAGCCTGTCAGCATGGCCGCCTCATCCGAAAGGATATCGCCAAACATGTTACCGCACAGCAGCACATCAAACTGTTTGGGCCAGCGGCACAGCTGCATCGCGGCATTGTCCACATACATATGGCTCAGTTCGACATCGGGATAATCCCGGGCGACCTGTTCAACCACCTCACGCCAGAGCACCGAGGTGGACAGGACGTTGGCCTTGTCGATGGAGCAGAGCTTTTTGCCGCGCTTGCGCGCAGCCTCAAAGGCGACCCGGGCGATGCGTTCCACCTCGAAGGCGCTGTACTTCATGGTGTCAAAGCCGGTCCGCTGTCCCCCTTCTCCCTCAATCCCCTTGGGCTGGGCGAAGTAGATGCCTCCGGTCAGCTCCCGCACGACCAGCAGATCAAAGCCTCCTTCAACCACTTCGGGTTTGAGCGAGGAATTCCCGGCCAGGGCCGGGAAGACAATAGCGGGACGAAGATTGCAAAACAGGCCGAAAATCTTGCGCAAGGGCAGCAAGGCCCCTCGCTCGGGCTGTTCATCGGGGGGCAGGCTTTCCCATTTGGGGCCACCGACCGAGCCGAACAGGATGGCGTCGGAGTTGCGACACAGCTCGACGGTCGATTCGGGCAGGGCCTTGCCCAGCTGGTCGATAGCGCAGCCTCCTACAGGGGCTTCGGTGCGGACAAATCTGACAGCAAACTTCTGCTCGATCCGGTCGAGCACCTTCATGGCCTCGGCCATGACTTCGGGCCCGATACCGTCGCCGGGCAAAACGGCAATTCTGAATTCCCTGGACATCCCTCTCTCCTTGAGTTGGCCGGAGCAAACAGATTTACACCTGCAACAAACTCCGTAACCTGGCGATTTTCAAACGGAAGCCACTATAGGAGCCGACAGGGGGGATGTCAATCATCTTTACCGGCAATGTCAGCAGGAGGCCGTATCAGGAGCGAACCAGTCCCGACCCGCGCCACGACTGGCGAGGATGCGCATCCGGTCCTGACTGGCAACCATCGTTTCCGCCTCCTCCAGCAGCAACAGACGCTGCTCCTCCGGAAGCTGGCGAAAAAACTGGACCAGGTCGAGTTCCTCCCGGGACAGAGATACCAGAACAGTCTCACTCATGACAGCCTCCTTACGGGAACCCAGGGACGATGAACAGTTTTATTTTAACCTCTATCGGCTGATTGTCCCGACGGGCTTAAAAAAAAACCGCCCGTACCGGGCGGTTTTTTTTCACGGCACAAAGCAAGAGTCAGGCTCAGTAACGGGCGTCGGCGTACTCCACCCAGCCGCCGGCCTGAACCAGGGCCTTGTCGAAGGGGCTGATATCGAACTGAAAACGGCGCTCCGCATCGCCGGCCCTGGCAACCAGGGTCTGCGTTTCCACATCGACGTCCACAACAACCTCGCCCTTGTCAGCCAGGGCGAAAATGGCGTCGATGTCAGCCTTGGGCAACTCGATGGCGAGCATGCCACAGTTGAACATGTTCTGGCGAAAGATACGGGCGTAGCTTTCGGCGATAATAGTGTGGACCCCATTGACTTCAAACACCCAGGGGGCATGTTCCCTGGAAGATCCGCAGCCAAAATTCTCCCGGGTGACAATGACCCGGGCCTGCCTGACCCTTTCGGACGCAGGATCGAACCCCTCCAGCTTGAGGTCCTCCAGCATGTAGGGCTTGAGTGCTTCCTTGGTGACTTCGGTCAGATATTTGGCCGGGATGATTTCGTCGGTATTGATATCGGAGCGGTCCAGAAGCAGCGCCGGACCACCGAAAACCTTTTTGGACATGTTCACCTCCTTCATATCAGGCTGCCGACTCGGCCAGCATGGGCCGGGCATCCGTGATGACGCCGGTAACGGCGGTCGCTGCGGCGGTTGCGGGGCTCATCAGATGGACCATCCCCCCCTTGCCCATACGACCGTTGAAATTGCGGTTGGTGGTCGCGGCACAGACCTCTCCTTCGGCCAGCACACCGTTACTCATACCGAGGCAGGCCCCGCAGGTCGGATTGGTGACACAGAACCCTGCTTCCATAAAAACATCGATAATGCCTTCGGCCAGGGCCTGCTGGAAAATCTGCGGCGTCGCGGGCGAAACGATACCTCGTACCGTATCGGCGATACGCCGCCCCTTGAGCACCTGGGCGGCAACCCGCAGGTCCTCAATACGTCCGTTGGTACAGCTGCCGATATAGACCTGGTCGACCCGCTGGCCGGCCATCTCTCCCACCGGTTTGACACAATCGGGTTTGTAGCCGTAGGTCACCTGCGGCTCAAGGTTGCTGAGATCAAAGCGCATAACCTGGTCGTATTCCGCGTCCTCATCGGCGCACCAGCGACGGTATGCGGCCAGGGCCGCCTCCCGGGACTCAAATTCCTGCTGGATAAAGGGCCAGAGGTAATCGACCGTCACCATGTCCGGCTCACAAATACCGCAGGTTCCGCCAGCTTCCACGGCCATGTTGCACAAGGTCATGCGCGATTCCATGCTCATCGCCTCAATCACTTCACCGTGGAATTCGATCACCCGGTCGGTCGCTCCGTTCACCCCAATCTGGCCGATGACAAAAAGAATGACATCCTTGGCATAGACACCTTCGGGCAGTGTCCCGGTCAGATCAATACGGATGGTCTTTGGCTCGCGAAAAGCGCAGACTCCTTTGAGAATGCCAACCTCAAGGTCCGTGGTGCCAACGCCGGCGGCAAAGGCCCCAAAAGCCCCATGGGTACAGGTATGGCTGTCGCCCATAATCACGGTAAAACCGGGGCGGATATACCCTTTTTCCGGAAATATGGCGTGGCAGACGCCATTGCGACCGACATCAAAAAAATCGCGGATGTTGTGGCGCCGCGCCCAGTCGCGCAGGATCTTGGCCTGCAAGGCGGTTTTGCTGTCCTTGGACGGGGTAACATGGTCTATGACCGCCTTGATTTTGTCCGGATCAAAAACCCGGTCCTTGCCACGCCATTGCAAATCGGCGATGGCCACCGGAGTTGTGATTTCATGGCAGAGGACCCGGTCCAAATCGAGCACCTTGGTTCCGGGGAAAGGCTCGTCGCGCAGATGCGCGGCAAAAATCTTTTCGGCAACTGTCTGTCCCATCGTCTCTCCTTGTTTCGGAATCAACAAAGGACCGGCCGGCGAAACATCACCGGCCGGTCCCATCCTGTCTGCAGAAGCGGCTCAAATAGCCACCCGGGTTCGTTCCATAACCGAAGCCATTTTGTTCAGGGCATTGATGTAGGCTTTGGCCGAAGCCACGATGATATCCTCATCCGCTCCCTGACCAATGACCTCGCGGCCATTCTCCCTCAGACGCACCGTGCACTCTCCCTGGGCATCCGTACCGCCGGTGATGGCCCCCACCGCATACTGTTCCAGACTGGCCTTGCTCCCGGTCAGCTCCCGTATCGCCTTGAAGGCGGCATCCACCGGTCCGGCGCCAATAACGGCAATTTTGCGAACCTCGCCGTCGACTTCCATCTGGACCGTGGCGGTCGGTGCGGCGAAGGAGCCGGACGACACATTCATCTGCAGCAGCTTGTATCGCTCGGACACCCGGATGATTTCATCAGCGACGATGGCATCGAGATCTTCGTCGAAGATTTCCTTCTTGGCGTCGGCCAGGGCCTTGAACCGGACAAAAGCCTTCTCGATATCTTCCTTGGACAACTCGTAGCCCAGCTCCTTGAGGCGGGCGACAAAGGCATGGCGACCGGAATGCTTGCCCAGTACCAGCTTGTTTTTCGACAGTCCAATCGATTCCGGAGTCATGATTTCATAGGTTTCCTTGTCCATCATGACCCCATGCTGATGGATGCCGGCTTCATGGGCAAAGGCGTTGGCACCGACAATCGCCTTGTTCGGCTGGACGGAAATGCCGGTGATGGTCGACAGCAGGCGGCTGCTGGCATAAATCTGTTCGGTCACGACATCGGTGGTATAGGGCATGATATCGTGCCGGGTACGCAGCGCCATGACCACCTCTTCAAGGGAGCAGTTGCCTGCCCGCTCCCCGATACCGTTGATGGTGCATTCAACCTGACCGGCACCGGCACGCAGTGCGGCCAGGGAATTGGCCACCGCCAGACCGAGGTCGTTATGGCAGTGCACGGAAATGACCGCCTTGTCGATATTTTTCACATTCTCCTTGAGGTATTTGATGATCTCGTAGAACTCGTGCGGAATGGCGTAACCGACCGTGTCAGGGATATTGACCGTCGTGGCACCGGCTTCGATGACCGCCTCAACCACCTCGGCCAGGAACGGCAAACGGGTACGCACCGCGTCCTCACAGGAAAATTCAATGTTGTCGGTGTATTGCTTGGCATGCTGAACCGCCTTGACGGCCGTTTCAAGAACCTTTTCGGGCGGCATCTGCAGCTTGCGCTCCATATGGATATCGGAGGTGGCGATAAAGGTATGAATCCGGCCCCGCTCCCCGGCGTACTGCAGCGCCTCCCAGGCGCGGTCGATATCCTTGAAACTGGCGCGGCACAGCCCGGCGATCTGCGGCTTTTTGATGGACTGGGCAATTTTCTTGACCGCCTCGAAATCACCGTCGGAGGCGATGGGGAACCCGGCTTCGATAACATCAACGTTCAGCTTCTCCAGCTGATGGGCCACCCGCAGTTTTTCATCAATGTTCATACTGGCGCCGGGGCTCTGCTCCCCGTCGCGCAACGTGGTGTCAAAAATGATGATCCGTCTCTTCTCGCTCATGGTAACCTCCTGAACCGCCATGGGATTGAGGTGCGGTTCCGATCGGGTTGAAGGGTTTCGTCTGTCAGGTTTCGGTTCCATGCCAAATCACCCAGGTCACTTTCCAAACGGAACCACCTCCTTTCTTGAACTGGCCTGACTCTCCCATCTGCACTGGGACAAATAAAAAAGCTCCCGCCCGACACAGGGGCGAGAGCTATGCTTCGCGGTACCACCCTGATTCGCCTCCCTCTGCGAGGAAGGCCTTCATTGGCCCTTGACGCGGGCTGACGGCGAAGGCTGGGGATGCACATCCGTTGACCCTCGCGGCTCCAAGGCGAGTTCGACCCCTTTCCGTACCGGCTCACAGCAACCGCCGGCTCTCTGGAACGGCAGGGAGGTCTACTACTCCTCTTCAACGCCTTTTTTCAAAACTGTTGGTTGGTCATTAAACAGACTCAGCGTCAGCCTGTCAAGAATTTCCTGCTACTCATCGTCATAGGCAACGCCGTTTTCCTCGTTCACCTCGGCAACCACCTGATCGGATGAATCCTCTTTGGGCTGTCCCTTTGCGGAGCCGAACAAAAGCCCCACCGGGCCTGAGGCGACATAGGCCAAACCGAGGCTGAACAGCATGACCTCCGGCCGGGCGATGATAACGATAACCAGAAAAATAATCAGAACCAGGGCACCAAAAGGCTGCCGTTTGACCAGCTCGGGGTCCTTGAACGAGTAGTAGCGGATACTGCTGACCATGAGAAAGGCCAGACCGTATATCAGTAACAGGACCGAGACCTTTTTGATCGTGCCGGTGCCCCCGAGGTAATAAAAGAGCAGAACACAGGAGGCCACCATGCCGGCGGCAGCCGGAATAGGCAGCCCCAGAAAACGTTTCGATTCGACGGTGTTGATCTGCACGTTGAAACGGGCCAGCCTCAGGGCGCCGCAGACAACGTAAAGAAAAGCCGCGAGCCAGCCGAGTTTGCCAAAGGGACGCAACGCCCACATGTACATCAGTACACCCGGCGCAACACCAAAAGCCACCAGGTCGGCGAGGGAATCGTATTCAACCCCGAACCGGCTGGTCGTGTTGGTCATGCGGGCAACCCGGCCGTCCAGACCATCGAACACCGTGGCAACGAGAATAAACCAGGCGGCAACATCATAGTTGCCGTGAATGGTGGAGATAATACTGTAAAATCCGGCAAACAACCCCCCGGTGGTGAACAGGTTCGGAAGCAGGTAGACGCCGCGCCGCACCGCCGGCCGGCCGTTGCTGCTGCTATGCTGATTCATTGCCATTGCCCCAGAATCGTTTCTCCGGCCACGGTTGTCTGCCCGAGACTGACCTGAACCTTGAAGTCGATCGGCAGATAGACATCAACCCGGCTGCCGAAGCGGATGAGTCCGTAGCGTTCTCCCGTTGCCAGCTGGTCGCCGATGCGCGGATAGCAGACAATGCGCCGGGCAATCAGTCCGGCCACCTGGACACAGACCAGCTTGCGTTTTTCGCCGCAATCGATCAAAAGCCCCTGCTGTTCATTCCTTTCGCTGGCCTTGTCAAGAGCCGCATTGACAAAGGCACCCTTTTTGTACCAGCTGTCGACCACCGTGCCGGTACAGGGGAAACGATTGACATGCACATTGAAAACCGACATGAAGATACTCACCTTCAGGGCGGGACCGTCCATTTTCGGCGCATCTTCCACCCGGTCGAGAAAGACAATGCGCCCATCGGCCGGAGCAACCACCAGCCCCTCCCCCCGGGGAACCGTCCGTTCGGGATTGCGGAAGAAATAGACAATGAACAGGGTCAGGGCCAACAGAACCAGGGTTGCCAGGGTCCAACCCAGCAACGCCAGAACGAGGGTGACGAAGGCCGACAAAATGATGAAGGGGTAGCCTTCACTGGCTATGGGATGACTGCGATCATGCACAGACGGGTTACCTCAAAGCAGATTGGCCGGGCCTTGCGGCCCGGCCGGGAATGTCTCAGTTTTTGCTCTTATCGACGATTTTCTGGATCCACGGCATCATGCTGCGCAACCGCTCTCCGACCTGCTCAATGGGGTGGGCCGCCATAAGCCGCCGCCGCGCCGTCATTTCCGGGTATCCGGTCTGCCCCTCGAGAATAAAGCGCTTGGCATATTCACCGTTCTGGATGTTCTTCAGGCATTCACGCATCGCCTGGCGCGATGCCTCGTTGATGACCTTCGGGCCGGTGACATATTCCCCATACTCGGCATTGTTGGAAATGGAATAGTTCATGTTGGCGATGCCGCCTTCGTAGATCAGGTCGACAATGAGCTTCATTTCGTGCAGGCATTCAAAATAGGCCATCTCCGGAGCGTATCCGGCCTCGACCAGGGTTTCAAAGCCAGCCTTGATCAGCTCAACAACGCCGCCACACAAAACCGCCTGTTCACCAAACAGGTCGGTCTCGGTCTCATCCTTGAAGGTTGTCTCGATAATGCCGGTGCGTCCGCCGCCAATGGCGCTGGCATAGGACAGGGCAACATTCTTGGCGTTCCCGGAGGCGTCCTGGAAGACGGCGATCAGATCAGGGATCCCCCCGCCCTTGACAAATTCGCTGCGCACCGTATGGCCCGGAGCCTTCGGGGCGATCATGATGACATCCAGATCGGCCCGGGGAACAATCTGGTTGTAATGAATGGAAAATCCGTGGGCAAAGGCCAGGGTCGCCCCCTGCTTCAGATTCGGTTCGACCTCATCACGGTACAGCTGCGCCTGAAACTCGTCAGGGGTCAGAATCATCACCAGGTCGGCCCCGGCGACGGCCTCAGGCACCGGAAGAACCTTCAGCCCGGCATTTTCGGCCTTGGCGGCCGAACCGGACCCGGGGCGCAGGGCCACGGTGACATCCACTCCGGAATCCTTCAGGTTGTTGGCATGGGCATGCCCCTGGGAACCGTAACCGACGATGGTCACCTTCATGCCCCGGATAATGGAAAGATCGGCATCCTTGTCGTAATAGACCTTCATAAGAATTTCTCCCTTGCTCTCCTGAAAAAGGTATGCAACCGGCGTCTTATATCACAGCCGGACGTCTCGGGCCAGTCTCTTTACCCCGGTCAGTCCCGCTGCTTCCATCCCTTGGGCCCCCGTCCGAGGACCACCGGCCCTGTACGTACCAACTCCTTGATACCGATGGGGCGCAGAAGTTCGACAATGGCGTCGATTTTGGCGGGCGCACCCGTCACTTCGAGGGTATAGGAACGGGGCGAGACATCAACCACCTTGCTGCGGAAAATGTCGGCAATGCGCAACACCTCGGCGCGTACCGACTCATCGGCATTCACCTTGACCAAGGCCAGCTCCCGTTCGACAAAGTCCTCCCCGGTAAAATCAATCACCTTGACCGTGTCGATCAGCTTGTTGAGCTGCTTGTTGATCTGCTCGAGAATTCGGTCATCACCGCGGGTGACAATGGTCATGCGCGACAGACTCGGATCAAGGGTCGGCGCGACGGAGAGGCTCTCGATATTGAATCCGCGTCCGGAAAAAAGACCGGCAACCCGCGCCAGCACCCCGAACTCGTTTTCCACCAGAACAGATATGGTATGTTTCATGGCATCAATCCTCCTTGCATCTCAGGCGGCCTCAGGACGCCAGCACCATCTCATGAATACTGCGACCGGCGGGCACCATCGGCAGAACATTTTCCTCCCGTGCCACCTTGAATTCCATAATCACCGGCCCCGGGGTTGCGAGCGCCTTGCGGATCATCTCCTCCACCTGGTCAACCCGGTCGGTGCTCAGACCGGTGGCGCCATAGGCCTCGGCCAGCTTGACAAAGTCAATGGGCACCTCCAGCGGCGTCTGGCTGTAGTTGCGCTCGAAGAAGAGCTGCTGCCACTGGCGCACCATGCCAAGGTAGTTGTTGTTGAGAATGACGATCTTGACCGGCAGCCTGTACTGCACCAGGGTTGCCAGTTCCTGGGAATTCATCTGGAAAGACCCGTCCCCGGAAATATCGATGACCTGGCGGTCGGGGAAGGCCATCTGCGCGCCCAGCGCGGCCGGAAGGCCGTAACCCATGGTGCCCAGCCCACCTGAGGTCAGAAAGGTGCGAGGCTGCTTGAAACGGAAAAACTGAGCGGCCCACATCTGGTGCTGACCGACTTCGGTCGTGATGATGGCGTTGTCATCCAGAATCTCGCTCAGTTTTTCAATGACGTACTGGGGCTTGATTTCACTTTCGGAAAAGCTGTAGGTCAGGGGGTGCTTTTCTTTCCAGCCTGAAATCTCCTCGAGCCATTCGCCGGTGCGTTCCCGAAGCGCGGCCACACCGTCCCCTTCCTCATGCAGTTTGCGCACGAGAGCGGCCAACACCTGTTTCAAATCCCCGACGATGGGCAGATCGACCCGGACATTCTTCTTGATCGAAGTCGGGTCGATATCGACGTGAATGATTTTGGCGTGAGGCGCAAAGGTGTCGATTTTGCCGGTGACACGATCGTCGAACCTGGCACCGACAGCGATCAGCAGGTCGGTATTGGTGACGGCCATATTGGCATAATAGGTGCCGTGCATGCCCAGCATCCCGAGGGACAGGTCGTGATTGCCCGGGAAGGTCGCCATCCCCATGAGAGTGGTGGTCACAGGAACCTGCAGCATTTCAGCCAGTTCCAGAAGCTCGCTGCCGCAATCGGACAGGGTCGCGCCGCCGCCGACATAGATAACCGGTTTGCGCGCACCGAGAATCATCCTGGCCGCCTTGGCGATCTGGCGGGGATTCCCCGTGTAGGTCGGCTTGTAGCCGCGCAGATCGACCGTTTCCGGATATTCAAACTTGCAGGTGGCGACCTGAACGTCCTTGGGCAGGTCAATCAGCACCGGACCGGGACGGCCGGTGCGGGCGATATAAAAGGCCTGCTTGACGATTCGGGCCAGGTCACGGATATCCTTCACCAGATAGTTGTGCTTGGTAATCGGCCGGGTTATGCCGACCATATCAGCCTCCTGAAAGGCATCGTTGCCAATCAGCGGCGTCGGCACCTGCCCGGTGATGACCACGAGCGGAATCGAATCCATGTAGGCGGTCGCGATTCCGGTAACCGTGTTGGTCGCTCCCGGACCGCTGGTGGCAAGGGCGACCCCGACCTTGCCGGTACTGCGGGCATAACCGTCAGCGGCGTGAACCGCGGCCTGTTCGTGGCGCGTCAGGACATGAGTGATGGAGGGATAATCCGGCAGATCGTCATAAATGTTGATGACCGCCCCGCCGGGATACCCGAAAATGGTGTCCACCCCTTCGAGCTGAAGACATTCCAGCAGAATCTGAGAACCCGTTTTTTTCACGCGAAACCTCCTCCCCTTGTTCGAAAAAGCCCGGGCCAAAACCCGGAAAGGATATCAGTGCCGGTCCCCGCCGACTCTGTTATTCACACACAGCCCCGGTATGGGCCGAGGTAACCACCTTGGCGTAGCGGGCAAGCCAACCGGTCCCGATCTTTGGTTCCGGAGCCTTCCATGCTGCCTGGCGCCGGGCCAGCTCCGCTTCATCGACCAAAAGCTGAAGCGAACGGTTGGGGATATCGAGGCGAATCCGGTCGCCGTCCTCCACCAGCGCTATGGGCCCGCCTTCAGCCGCTTCGGGAGAAATGTGGCCGATGCAGGGCCCCCGGGTCCCCCCGGAAAAACGGCCGTCGGTGATCAGGGCGACGGAATCGCCCAACCCCAGTCCCATCAAGGTGGCCGTCGGCGCCAGCATTTCACGCATGCCCGGGCCGCCACGCGGGCCTTCATACCTTATGACCACGACATCCCCGGCTTTGATTTTCCCTCCCATCAGGGCGGTCATGGCCTCCTCCTCTGAATCGAAACAGCGGGCGGTTCCCTCAAAAACCATCATTTTTTCCGAAACGCCGGACTGTTTGACCACAGCCCCTTTGGGAGCCAGATTGCCCTGCAGTATGGCGATTCCCCCCTCCGGACGAACCGGTGACGCCATCGGCCGGATGACCTCCTCATCAACCTCGGCCTGGCTGGCGGCTATCTGCCGGACGGTGACACCAAGAAGGGTCGGGTTGTCCTGAATCAGCTCGCCCAGCTGTTTCATCACGCCGGGGACCCCCCCAGCCGCGTCGAGGTCCTCCATGAAATGCTTTCCTCCGGGGTTCATCGATGCCAGCTGCGGGGTCGTACGGCTGAGCTGGTCAAACAGGTCCAGAGGCAGCTCGACTCCGGCTTCCCGGGCGATGGCGAGCAGATGCAAAACCGTATTGGAGGACCCGCCCAAAGCCAGGTCGACCCGGATAGCGTTTTCGAAAGCGGCCCGGGTCATGATCTGACGCGGGGTGACATTGTCCCGCACCAGTTCGACAATCTTTTCACCGGAGGCAAAGGCGATGCGACGCTTCAGGGAAGAAACCGCCGGAGCGGTACCGCAGCGCGGCAGACTCATGCCCATGGTTTCGGTCAGGACCGCCATGGTGTTGGCGGTAAACAACCCCTGGCAGGATCCGGCGGTCGGACAGGCATGGTCTTCACAGACCTTGAGCTGGGCATCATCGATCACGCCGGCCTTGTACTGTCCCATGGCCTCGAAGGTGTCGGTCACAAAGGAATAGCGTTTGCCACCACGGCCGGAATCTGTCAGCGACGGCCCCGCGGTGACCACGATGGCCGGAATGTCGAGTCGGGCGGCCGCCATGAGCATGCCCGGGGTAATCTTGTCGCAGTTGGTCAGCAAAACCAGCCCGTCAAGCCGGTGCGCCTCGGCGATGGATTCCACCATATCGGCGATCAGTTCACGGGTCGGCAGGGAATAGTGCATCCCCTTGTGCCCCATGGCGATCCCGTCACAAACACCGGGAATGCCGAAAATAAAGCTGTACCCCCCACCGGAATGGACGCCCTTTTCAATAAAGCGCTCCAGATCCCGCATGCCGGTGTGCCCCGGAATAAGGTCTGTGAAGGATGAGGCAATACCGATGAACGGCCGTTCCATCTGGCTGTCGGAAACACCGGTGCTTTTGAGCAGGGCCCGATGGGGGGTCCGTTCAAATCCCTGGGTAATGGCATCGCTTCGCTTGCTGGTCATTGTGTTCCACTCTCCACACAGCGCCCTGTTCGGCGCCGTCAAACAAGGTTTTATCGTTAAAAAAGCGGCTCATAAAAGCAAAGGGCTTAAGCCTTGTGGCTTAAACCCTTTGCCGGCATCCTATCCAGGACTGGTCAGGAACGAAAGTTTCGCAGGATGGCTTCCATCTCATCCTTGCCGGCGAGTTTGAGCTTTTGTACCTTTTTTCGTTCCAGTTCTTCTTCCGGTGTCAGGTATGACTTCTGGTCCAGTTCGGCGAGTTGTTTTTCCAGCAACAGATGTTCTTCGTAAAGCATTCTGAAACGGGGATTTTCATTGCAGAGCTTTTCGACCAGAACTTCGTCGCTCACCGGCATGGGCCACCTCCTGAAGGTTGGGGTTGACAGGTTAGGACCAAAATAGCCGAGCGCCAAGGGGATGTCAACCGTCAAAGGGACGGCAAATCCCCTTTGTTTCTTGCACGTTCCGCCTCCGAGGCGCGCAGATAGCGCGGCACCAGCGAGGCGGCACTGACGCTGCATTTTTCCTTGAGACGGCGAACAACCAGTTCCGCGCCGAGGGCCGCTCTCGGACTGCCCAGACAGGGCGAGGCGAACCGGCACCCCCGGCCTGCCAGGTCAGCCAGCTGGTCCCGGTAAACCCAGGCCCCATCGCCCACCATCAGCACCGGTTCCCGCAGGCGCGTCGAAAGTTCGGCGGGAGGCAAAACCTCATCGTCGGCAACAGCAACCGGGCAGCCGTCTGAGGTATCGTAGAGACCAAAGTAAACCTCGCTTTTGCGCGCATCGAGCAGGGCACACACCGGTTCGGCTGCGTAGGGCACGGCACAGGCGAGCAATTCCAGGGAAGAAAGGGGCACAACCGGCAGATCAGCCGCCAGCGCAACCCCCTTGACGGTGGCCAGGCCGACACGCAGACCGGTGAAAGATCCCGGGCCGACAACCGCCGCCAGCGCCTCCAGTTGCCGGGGCGAAATTCCGGCCTGCGCAAGAAGCTGGTCCATGGCGGCCAGCAGCCATTCGGTGTGGGTACCCGGCAGGCTGCGCCGATATTCGACCAGAACCCGGCCGTTTTCACACAGGGCCAGACTGCCGGCAGGTGTCGATGTATCGACAATCAGATAGCGCCCGGACATGTCAGCCACCGACCAGACCAAACAGCTGCTCGAACCATTTCATCCGGGTTATGTCGTTGTAGAAGGCAAGCACCATCAGCATGATGAGGAGAATCAGTCCCACCTGCTGGGCCATCTCGCGAGCGCGCATTGACAGCGGTTTGCGAAAGACAAATTCAAAGGCATAGAAGAAGAGATGACCGCCATCCAGAATGGGAATGGGCAACAGATTGAGAATGCCCAACTGGATGCTCAAAAAGGCCAGCATGGTCAAGACGGTGGCGACACCCGTCTGCGCGGCCTGACCGGCCATCTGAAAAACCATAATCGGCCCGCCGATATTTTTGGACGAGACCTCGCCGCTGAAAAGTTTCTGGATAAAGACCAGAGTGAGCTCGATAATATCGACAGCCTGCCGCCCCCCTGCCCCGACAGCCTCAAGCAGACCATAACGCTTGAAAACGGTGGGCACATCCGGTTCGATGCCGATCAGGTAACGCTCCTGTTCGGGCTGTTTTTCCGGTGCCAGGGTCAGGGTCAGAAGGCGACCTGAACGCTCAATGACAACCTCGGTCGCCTGACCGCCGGTCCGCTGAACCAGCCCGGTCAGGTCATACCAGGAGGAGACAGGCTCCCCGCCGATGGCAACAATGCGGTCTCCCGTTTTCAGACCGGCCTTTTCAGCCGGCAGCCCCGGCATCACCCTCCCGACCACAGCAGGCCGCACAGGAAAAACGCCCAGGTTGCGCAGCTGCAAATCCTCGACCTGCCCGACCGCCGCGTCCAAAAGGACCACCCGGCGTTCCCCTTCCCGCTCGACAACCAGCTCAACCTGGCGCCCGACCGAACTGAGCAACGCCTGATTGGTGTCGCTCCAGGTCGCCACCGGTTTCCCGTTCACCGTCAGGATACAGTCTCCCCGCATCAGCCCGGCACGACTTGCAGGGCTCTGTTCGTAGACGTACCCGGCACAGGGAGGTTGATCGAGAAAGGCCGGCAGGTTGATGCCGATCAGGTAGGTTACAGGCAGAATCACAAACGGAAGCACAAGATTCATCAGGGGCCCGGCAGCGACAATCGCGGTGCGACGACCCAGGGATTTGCGCGCGAAGGATCGCTCCTCGTCCTCGGGCGGAATCTCCTCGGCGTCTCCCTGTCCCTCCCCGAGCATTTGGACATAGCCCCCCAGGGGAATCATGCTGATTTGATACTCGGTCTCGCCGCGGGTCACGGAGAAAATCCGGGGCCCGAAACCGAGAGAAAACTTCAAAACCTTGACGCCGCTGAGCTTGGCGACACAAAAATGCCCGAACTCATGCACAAAGATGAGGACACCGAGCATGATGATGCCGGAAACCAGATAAATCAACGCAGGTTTACCCCCTTTGAAAGCAAAAGTGCCCGCGACTCGGCCCGCCCCCACCGATCAGCTTCCAGAGCCTGTTCGACATCGGTGCAGTCACCCACCTTGTGCCGGTCGAGCACAGCGGCAATTACCTCCGGAATATCCATAAATCCGATACGCTGCTCCAGAAAGGCATCGACCGCCACTTCATTGGCGGCATTGAGGACCGCCGGAGCGGTACCTCCGCTGCGCAGGGCACGGTAGGCGAGTTCAAGACAGGGAAAACGTTGTGGGTCGGGCTGCTCGAAGGTCAGTTGCCCGAGTCGGCAAAGGTCCAGCGGCTCCAGCGGCAGTTCCAGGCGCTCGGGATAGGCGATGGCATAGGCGATGGGCACCTTCATGTCCGGCACTCCCATCTGGGCAATCACCGAGCCATCAAGGTATTCCACCATCGAATGGACGATGCTCTGTGGATGGATATGCACCGCAATCTGGTCGGCCGGGAGATCGAACAGCCAGCTGGCTTCGATCACCTCCAGCCCCTTGTTCATCATGGTGGCTGAATCGATGGTGATTTTGGGCCCCATGGACCAGTTCGGATGGTCCAGGGCCTGTTCCCGTGTCACACCCTGAAGGCGGCCAAGGGGCCAGGTCCGGAAGGGACCGCCGGATGCTGTGAGTATCAGCCGTCGGAGCACATTGCCCTGTCGCCCCTGAAGAGCCTGGAAAATGGCTGAATGCTCACTGTCGACAGGATAGAGGTTGACGCCATGGTGCCGGACCGCGGTCATGACCGCCTCCCCCGCGGCTACCAGTGTTTCCTTGTTGGCCAGGGCAATATCCTTGCCGGCTTCAATGGCACGCATGGTCGGCACCAGACCGGCAGCGCCGACTATCGCCGACACCACCATGTCGACACCGGCCTCGGTGGCGCAGGCGACCAACCCGTCCAGGCCAAAACCTATTTCGGGGAGGTCACCATCCAGAAGGTCGGCAAGGTTGTACGCATCCTGCTCGGACAAAACTGCCACACGTCGCGGCCGGTGGCGCCGAATCTGCTGTGCCAGTCGCTCCAGATTGCGCCCCGCCGACAGACACACCACCTCAAACCGGTCCGGGTAGAGGTCGACGATCTCCAGGGTAGAACATCCGATCGAACCGGTGGCTCCGAGTATGGCCAGGCCTTTTTTCATGGACGAAGCTCCATCATCTGCCACAGCAACTGGCCACCATAGGCAACGGGGAAGGCGAACAGCAGACTGTCAAGCCGGTCGAGCATCCCCCCGTGACCCGGGATGAGGGTGCCGGAATCCTTGACGCCAAAGCTCCGTTTGAGCATCGACTCGAACAGGTCCCCCAGCTGACCGGCGCAACTGAGAAGCAGAGCCACAGGCAAGGCGAACCATACCGGCAGGGGGAAAAAGGTCAGCGGGGCCACCAGGCCGGCAATTGCGCCGCCGGCCAGCCCGCCCAGCGCCCCTTCGATGCTTTTATTGGGGCTGACCGCCGCATAGAGCGGACGCCTGCCAAGGCGCTGTCCGACCAGCAGGGCCAGCGTATCGGTCATCATGACGGTCAAAAGAACAAAAAAAACCCAACGGCGCCCTTCCAGGCCGGAAAAGAGCCCGACCAGAAAGGCCAGAGGCAGGGAAAGATAGAAAACACCGAGCAAGCTCAGACCGCAAAGGCCGGCTGCTTTGGTCAAATCCTGGTGCCGAAAGAGCCAGACGCCGCAGAGCATCAGCAGCCCAAAGGCGGCAACCCCCCAGGCAAGGGCCCAATGGCCGAGACCGAGGCTGATCAGCAGCCCTGCGGCCAACCCGATCCCCAACCATTCGGCAAGGCGGTTACACTGGGGCAGCGCCATCCGCTGGAACTCCACCTGGGCAAGCCCCTGCACAACGACGATCAGCCCCAAAAACAGGTGACGCTCAGCATACAGGACAAAAAGGACAAGCAGTGGCAGGGCGATGGCCCCTGTCAGAACACGCTGTTTAATCGTTCACCCTCCTGTTGGCAACCGAACCGCAACGGATCTGCTCATCGGTCAGGCCGAAACGTCGCTCACGCCGGCTGAATTCCTCAAGACAACGATGCAGTTCATCCCGGGTGAAATCGGGCCACAATACCGGAGTGAACACCAGCTCGGCATAGGCCAGCTGCCAAAGCAGAAAATTGCTCAACCTCATCTCGCCGCTGGTTCGAATCAGCAGGTCCGGATCGGGCATGTCTGCGGTATCAAGCAAGGTCTGGAGCAACCGTTCGTTAATCTCGCCGGGTGCCAGAAGCCCGGCCTGGGCCATGGCCGCCACCTTTCGTGCAGCTCTGGCCAGCTCGTTGCGCGCGCCGTAGCTCAGGGCCAGAGTCAGCACCATGTCCGAATTGGTACGGGTCTTTTCCATGGTATCCGAAAGCATTTGCCGCACACCGCGGGGCAAACGGTCGAGCTCGCCGATAACCTTGAGCCGAATGCGATTTTCCAGCATCAGCTCGAGCTCCGACTGCAGATAACTGCACAAAAGGTCCATGAGAGCCGAGACTTCATCATCCGGCCTCCCCCAGTTCTCGGAGCTGAAGGCATAGAGGGTCAGATAACGGATACCGAGCCGGTGGCATTCCTGCACGATATCGCGAACCACCCGAACTCCCTGACGGTGCCCGGCGATACGCGGCAGATTCCGCTGACGGGCCCAACGCCCGTTGCCGTCCATAATGATGGCCAAGTGTGCAGGAATACGCATAGAAACCGAAACGAAACAGAGATGTTGAACAGGTTGGACAAAATAACACGAAAGGCGCCTCCGGACAACTGCCGGAGGCGCCTTTCATTCCGTCAAAACTTCCCTGATGCTGAATCAGCCCTCGGAGATGGCGGAAACCGGGCAGGCATCAACACAGGTGCCACAATCGGTGCACTCTTCGGTGATCACGTACTTCGGATCACCCTCTTCGATGGCGCCAACAGGGCAGGTATCAGCACAGGCACCACAAGCGATACATTCATCAGAAATGACATGCATGGTTCGTTCTCCTTTTGGTCTGGGGTTGTCCCGAAGGTCAAGGTCAGATTTCCATGACCTCCTTTTCCTTGGCTTCAAGAATCTCGTCAACCTTCTTGACGTAACTATCGGTCAAATCCTGGATGTCTTTCTCACCCCGCTTCTGGTCGTCCTCGGTAATCTCCTTGTCTTTCAGAAGCTTTTTCAGCGCATCATTGGCGTCTCGGCGGGCATTACGTACCGCAATCTTGCAGTCTTCGCCCATACGCTTGACGACCTTGACCATCTCCTTGCGCCGTTCCTCGGTAAGCGCCGGGATGGCGATGCGAACAATCTGTCCGTCCGAGCTGGGGTTCAGACCAAGGTCGGCCTTCATAATCGCTTTTTCGATTTCGGGAATCAGATTCTTTTCCCAGGGCTGAATGGTGATCAGCCGCGGCTCGGGAACAGCCAGGGTCCCGACCTGATTCAGCGGCGTGGGCGTGCCATAGTAGTCGACCCGAACATCATCGAGCAAAGACAGGGAGGCACGGCCGGTGCGGACCTTGCCGAGGTCACGCTTCAACGCCTCAATGGCCTTCTCCATTCCGGCTGCTGCTTTTTTCCGGACATCATCAAGCATGCCGTCAGTCTCCTTTGACAATGGTACCGATTTCATCACCGAGCACGACACGGCGGATATTGCCGCGCTCCGTCAAGTCAAATACCACAATAGGCAGCCGGTTGTCCATGCACAGGGATGTCGCCGTGGCATCCATCACCTGCAACCCCTTCTCAAGCACATCCAGATAGGTGAGGCTGCTGTACTTGACGGCGTTGGGGTCCTTGTTGGGGTCGGCGGTGTACACGCCGTCAACCTTGGTCGCCTTGAGAATCACCTCGGCGCCGATCTCCATGGCGCGCAGACTGGCTGCCGTATCGGTGGTGAAATAGGGATTGCCGGTGCCGGCGGCAAAGATGACCACCCGCCCCTTTTCCAGATGCCGCATGGCCCGCCTGCGAATGTACGGTTCGGCGATCTCCTGCATCTCGATGGCCGACTGCACCCGGGTCACAACTCCGAGTTTTTCCAGGGCGTCCTGCATGGCCAGGCTGTTCATGACCGTGGCCAGCATCCCCATATAATCGGCGCTGGCCCGGTCCATGCCACGGGAGGAGGCCGCCAGCCCCCGGAAGATATTGCCACCGCCGATCACCAGGGCGACCTCGACCCCAAGTGTCACCACATCGCGGACTTCCTGGGCAATGGTCTGAATGACCTCGGGATCGATCCCATACCCCTGCTCACCGGCAAGCGCTTCGCCACTGAGCTTGAGTAGAATACGGCGGTATTTGGGCTGTTCGGCCATCCGTCCCCCCTGGTGCAAAGAGATTATTTGGTCAGCTGGGCGACCTCTGCGGCGAAGTCATCTTCCTTCTTTTCGATTCCTTCGCCCAACTGGTAGCGGACATAACGGCTCAGGCTGATTTCGGTGCCAAGCTCCTTGGCCAGGTTCTCGACCACCTTGCCGACCTTGAGGTCGGTATCGATGACGAATTGCTGCTCAAGCAGGCAGACCTCGCCGTAGTACTTGTTGAGCTGACCGACAATAATCTTCTCAACGATATTTTCGGGTTTGCCGCTCTCAACCGCCTTGGTACGCATGATGTCCTTTTCGCGCTCGACCACATCGGCGGGAACATCTTCGCGCCGCAGATACTGCGGATTGGCGGCCGCCACATGCATGGCGATCTGACGCGCCACCTCCTGCATGCGTTCGGCATCGCCGTTACCGGTCAGCTCGACCAGCACGCCGATCTTGCCGCCGGCATGGATGTAGGACGCGACAACACCCTGCTCCGGCTCAAAGCACTCGAACCGGCGGATATTCATGTTTTCGCCGATGGTGGCGATCTGGTGGGTCAGCTCCTCGCCAACAGTACGACCGGTCCCGGGGAAGGGCACGTCCTTGAGAGCCTCAACCGATGCCGGGCGGGCGTCAAGGATGGCCTGGGCCACGCCCTTGGCAAAAGCCTGGAAATTTTCATTCTTGGCGACAAAATCGGTTTCGGCGTTGATTTCAGCCACGACACCGACCTTGCCGTCACCAGCCGCAACGATGCTGCCTTCGGCGGCGACCCGGCCGGCTTTCTTGGCGGCTGCGGACAGACCCTTTTTGCGCAGGTAGTCAATGGCCTGCTCCATATTGCCGTCTGTTTCACTCAGGGCTTTCTTGCAATCCATCATGCCCGCGCCGGTCTTGGCGCGCAGTTCAGCGACCATTTTTGCGGTAATTGCTGCCATATCGACCTCCCGGCCCCACTGGTCCCGGGGCCTGCAAGTTGAAATTGTTTTTTTGATCCGAACACAGGGTCCGGAAAAAAGGCGGTCGGGTAACCCCGACCGCCCTGGTTCCCTTACGACAGAACGTCAACCTTCCTGCGGGGCCTCGGCCACAGGTGCAGAAGCGGTCTTTTCAACGATTTCCGGGCCATCCTGGGCAGGCTCGGCTGCCGCCTGGACTTCCGCATCCTCCCCTTCAGCCTCGGTTTGCAGCTGGCTTTCGCGCAACTGGGCGCCTTCGATACAGGCATCGGCCATTTTCGAGGTGAACAGGCGAATGGCACGAATGGCATCGTCGTTGCCCGGGATGATGTAGTCGATTTCATCCGGGTCACAGTTGGTATCAACGACAGCGACAACCGGGATCCTGAGCTTGCGCGCCTCCTTGACGGCAATCTGCTCTTTTTTCGGATCGATGACAAAAACGGCGCCCGGCAGCTTGGTCATTCCCTTGATGCCGCCGAGATTGCGCTCAAGTTTTTCCTGTTCGCGCTTGAGCTGCAGGACCTCTTTTTTGGTCAGCAGTTCGAAGGTGCCGTCTTCGGCCATGGCCTCGATTTTTTTGAGCCGCTCAATGCTGGCCTTGATGGTGGTGTAGTTGGTCAGCATGCCACCGAGCCAACGATGGTTGACGTAAAACTGGTCGGCCCTGGTGGCCTCCTCGACGATAGCGTCCTGGGCCTGCTTTTTGGTGCCGACAAAGAGCACTTTCTGACCGCTGGCGACAGTATCCCGCACAAAGGCATAGGCCGTTTTGAAATAGCGAACGGTCTTCTGCAGGTCGATGATGTAGATGCCATTACGGGCCCCGAAAATATAGGGTTTCATTTTCGGGTTCCAGCGACGGGTCTGGTGGCCGAAATGAACACCGGCCTCCAGCAGCTGCTTCATGGTGATCTGGGACATGTTTCTCGTTCTCCTTCTCGTTGGTTTTTTCCTCCGCCAGCCTCAGCTTCGAAACGGCTCCCCGTCCCGCGGAAGACCCCGATTCGAATCGGATGGCGTGTGAAGTGTGCAACGCGTTTCTATATCACGCACCCTTGAGCCAGGCAAGGGAAAAATCGGAATCGAATTGCATGTTCGACAGCTGTGTACTAAGATGCCCCGGCTATGCTCCTGTCACGCATTGACCGCTACATTTTCAGGGAGATTGCCGTCCCCACCCTGCTGTCCCTCGGCATCTTCTCCTTCGTGCTGGTCGCAGGACGAACCCTGAAGCTTGCCGACCTGGTCATCAGCAAGGGCGTCCCGCTCAAAGATGTTGCCGGCCTGCTTGGCAGCCTGTTTCCGGCCTTTTTTTCCATCACCATTCCGCTGTCGGTCCTGCTCGGCACCCTGCTCGCCTTCGCGCGCCTGTCGACCGATGCCGAAATTATTGCCCTCAAGGCAGCCGGCATCAGTCTGGTCCGGATGCTGAAACCGGTTTTGCTGATCGCCCTGCTCGCCACCATCCTGACCGGTTGGTGCGTCATCGACCTCGCCCCCCGGGCCAACCATGCCTTTCGCGAACGCCTCTTCCGGCTGGCCCGGGAACAGGCCCACGTCGCGCTGGCTCCCCGGGTCTTTTACACCGATATTCCTGGACTGACCCTGTACGCAGACCGCATGCAGGAACGTACCGGGGAGATGGAGGGGGTTCTGATCGCCGACCTGCGCAACCCGAAACATCCCGCCACCATCTTCGCCGAGCGGGGCAGACTGATGACCAGCGACGGCGACCAGGTCGCCTCCCTGGCCCTCTCTCAAGGCTCCATTCACGCCCGCACTCCCGACAAGGAGAGCTACCAGGTGGTCGGATTCACCAGCTATCGGGTCAACCTGCCGCTGGCCGGGGGCGGGGACTCCGGCCGGCGCAGTTTGAAAATGAAGGAAATCCCGCTGGATGAGCTTTGGGCTCAGGCTCAAAAACCGACCGAACAGGGGCGTCGGGCCAAAGCCGAAATCCACGGGCGCTTCAGTCTTATTCCGACGCCGCTGTTGCTGGCGCTGCTCGCTTTGCCTTTGGGCATCCAGACCACCCGGTCGGGCCGGGGCGGAGGCTTTGCCGCCTCTCTGGTGGTCTTCCTCGGCTATTACGTTCTTGTTTCCCTGGCGAACACCCTGGTCCTCGACTCCGGCTGGCCCGTCGCCCCGACCATCTGGACCCCGCCGGTCATTCTGCTGCTCTGCGGTCTGCTCCTGTTCCGACGTGCCAGTCGTGAACAGGAACTGGCCGCACTGGTCTTTCTGCAACAAAAACTGGCGGGCATCTGGAAGCCTCACCATCAGGACGGATAAATGCGCATACTCGACCGCTACCTGCATCGCATTTTCTGGCGCATGTTCGCCCTGACCGCCGGCGCCTTCACCGGCGTCTATCTGCTCATCGAATTCTTTGAGCGGGTCGACGACTTTCTTGAACACAAGGCGGTGGCAACGCAATATCTGCGTTATTTCGGCTGGAAACTGCCCGTCATACTGGTGGACATCATGCCGCTGGCCGTCCTGCTTTCGGTCTTTCTGACCCTCGGCAGCTTGAGCCGGCATGGCGAGCTGACCGCCATGCGCGCCTGCGGCCTGGGCCTGGCGCGCATTTCCAGGCCCCTGATAGCAGGGGCGTTGTTGCTGAGCATCGGTCATTTCTACCTGAGTGACCGCCTCGTTCCCCACGGCGCCGCTGAAACCCGGCGTATTCTCAAACACGAGCTCGTCGGCCGTCCGGAACTGGCGCGCAAGCAGGAACAGGTCTGGTTTCGCGAAGGCGACGCCATCGTCTTCACCCGGCTGCTGCTGCCGCAACAGGGACAGCTGCAGGACATCACCATCTATGAAGTCGACAGGAATTTTCGCCTGCAGCGCCGCATCGACGCAGCGCGTGCGGTGTGGCAGAAGAACGGAACCTGGCTTCTTCAGGAGGTTGTGGTCCGCCAGTTCAGGCCCGACGGCCAGCCGGGCAATGAGCTCAGAAAGCAGGCGCTGAGCTACCAGCTGAACAAGTCGCCGGCCGATTTTGCCGCCAACCAGCTCGACAACAGGGAACTCCCCTTCGCCGAACTGCTTTCCCTGGCCAGGCGTCTGAGCGCCGAAGGTTACGACACGACCCGCATTCGCGTCGACCTGCAGCAACGGATCGCCTATTCCGTCACCTGCCTGCTCATGGCTCTGCTCGGTATCCCCTTTGCCCTGCAGCGGGGGCGCGGCAGCAACCTGGCTCTCGGCGTCACCATCAGCGTCGCCATCGGCATGGTCTACTTTCTGCTGCAATCCACCATGACCGCCTTCGGGTACGCCGGCAGCCTGCCACCCTGGCTTGCCGCCTGGTCGGGCAACATTCTCGCCCTGCTTCTGGCCCTCTGGATGATCCTGGGCCGGGAAGCCTAGACCGTTAACCAGAAAAAAAGGCCCCGAAAACGGGGCCCTTTTTTCTGGACTCTTTTTTTGACAGCCGAATTCAGTACCGGTAGTGATCCGGCTTGTAGGGCCCGTCAACATCGACACCGATGTAGGCGGCCTGTTCGGGGGTCAGGCGGGTCAGTTTGGCGCCAAGCTTGTCCAGATGCAGCCGGGCAACCTTTTCGTCGAGCTTTTTCGGCAGCACGTACACCTTGTTGTCATAGGCGTCACCGTTGCGGAACAGTTCAATCTGGGCGATCACCTGGTTGCTGAAGCTGTTGGACATGACGAAACTCGGATGGCCGGTGGCACAGCCAAGATTAAGAAGCCGTCCTTCGGCAAGAACAATAATGGCGTGCCCATCCGGGAAGACCCACTGGTCAACCTGGTTGCCGTGCTCCTGAGGATTTTTCAGGTTGATCTTGCGAATCCCCTCCACCTTCGCCAGCCCGGCCATGTCGATCTCGTTGTCAAAATGACCGATATTGCCGACGATGGCGTTGTGTTTCATGCGCGCCATGTGCTCGGGACGGATAATGTTGTAGTTGCCGGTGGCGGTAATGAAAATGTCCGCTTCTTCAACCACCTCCTCAAGGGTGCGAACCTCATAACCTTCCATCAGCGCCTGCAGCGCGCAAATGGGGTCGATTTCGGTGACAATGACCCGGGCCCCCTGACCGCGCAAAGACTGACAACACCCTTTGCCGACGTCACCGTAACCACAGACCACGGCGACCTTGCCGGAAATCATGACATCGGTGGCGCGCATGATGCCGTCGACCAGCGAATGGCGGCAACCGTAGATATTGTCGAACTTGCTTTTGGTGACCGAGTCATTGACGTTCATGGCCGGAAACGGCAGCAATCCATCCCTTTCAAGCTGATAGAGGCGGTGCACGCCGGTTGTGGTCTCCTCGGTCACCCCGCGGATGCTGTCCCGGATGGCGACCCAGTCGTTGCGCTTTTGCGCGATGGAGGCGTTCAGACAGTTGACCAGTTCAACCCAGTCCTCGGGATCATCGTCTTTGAGCGGCGGCACCCCCTCGGTCTGCCACCGGGCTCCGTTCAGGACCATCATGGTGGCATCACCGCCGTCATCGAGAATCATGTTGGGGAGTTGTCCATCCGGCCAGGAAAGCGCCTGTTCGGTGCACCACCAGTAGTCCTTGAGGGTCTCCCCCTTCCAGGCGAAAACCGGGATGCCCGCGGCGGCAATGGCGGCGGCGGCATGGTCCTGGGTGGAGAAGATGTTGCAGCTGGCCCAGCGCACCTGCGCCCCCAGAGCCACCAGGGTTTCAATCAGAACCGCGGTCTGGATGGTCATGTGCAGTGAGCCGGTAATGCGCGCCCCGGCCAGCGGTTTGCTGGCGGCATATTCTTCACGCAACGCCATCAGGCCGGGCATCTCCACTTCGGCCAGTTCAATCTCCCGCCGGCCGAAGTCGGCCAGGGCAATGTCCTTGACTTTGTAATCGGTGAAATTCTCTTTCATGTCCGTCTCCATACAGGCCGCCGGCAAACGCCAGGCCCTTGTTGTTTGTTGGGATACTAGTGGCTTGCCTCGGCGTGGTCAAGTTGCCGCCAAAGCCTCTTCTGCCGACCGAGCCAAAGGCGCAGCAGCAGGCCGGCAAAAAAAAGCCCGATCGGGTTGTCGGTCAGTCTGTTGTAAATCCGGTCAAACCGGGCCAGCGCCTTTTCAACCCTTTCCGGATCGGTCTCAACGGTCCAGCGCCCCTGCCTCACCCGCAGGGCCAGCAGCAGCTGCCAGGCCTGGGTTCGGACAAAAGCCGCGCCCCGGCGCAGCACCTCCCGTCGTTTCCGGGCCGGCAAAGCGTCCAGAGATGCGGCAAGAGCCTCCAGAAAGGGAGTCAGGACCAGCCTGCCGGAATCCCGCTGCAGACGGTAGTGCCCGCGGGCGCGGCGAAAAAAGTCCTCCAGACCGACACAATGACAGGTCATCAGGATGGCATTGAGGGTGTGGCGCTGCCGCAGGCCCTCGACCGCAAAGCGGCGGGCCGAAGTGGCCAGTTCCGCGGGAAGCAGAATCAGCCGCCCCTTCTCTTTGATCCGCTCAGCCATCAGGGTATCCTCGAACAGCATCAATTCGGGATAGCCCCCCAGGCTCTCAAAATCACGGCGGACCATCATCAGGCCCTGGTCGCCATGGTTGCAGCCGAACCTGTGCAGACGCGCCTTGATTTCCCAGAAGCGCATCGCTTGAAGCAGCGCCTCGGGAGCGTCATTGAATCGCAGGCGAAAATGTCCGGCAACAAGGCTATCACCATGGATTTGCCGAGCGGTTTGCAGGGCATCCAGCGACCGTCGCAGAGTGAGCGGGTCGTCAAACCTGCTGTCGACGTGCAGAAACAGCAACACGTCCGCCCTGGCTGCCTTGGCGCCGCGATTGAGCTGGACGCCCCGGCCGGGCGTCCCCCTGATCACCCGGACAGGAAAGCCGAACGGCCCGGCGAGCTCACGGGCGGACTCCACCGTACCGTCCGTTGAACCGCCGTCACTGAAGACCAGCTCAAATTCAACCTGGCGCTGCCGTCCCAGAGCCACCATCAGGGGTTTTATCCGGGCAACTTCATTCAGAACGGGGACGACAATCGCCAGCTCCATGGTGCACACCAGGTCGGAACGCAGACGGCGGACCCGCGGGCCCGCCGTCTGAAAGGTTCTATGGACAGACCGGCGGCCTAGAGGCCGGCCCGGCTGCGCAGGGAATCGATCCGGTCCGTCTTCTCCCAGCTGAATTCCGGCAACTCACGCCCGAAATGTCCGTAGGCGGCGGTTTTCTTGTAGATCGGCCGCAACAGGTCGAGGGTTTCAATGATACCCCGCGGGGTCATATCGAACTCCTCGCGGGCAATCCGGGCGATTTCATTGCTCGGAATCTTGCCGGTACCGAAGGTGTTGATCATGATGGAGACCGGCTGGGCAACACCAATGGCGTAGGCCACCTGGACCTCACATTTGTCGGCGAGACCCGCGGCGACAATATTTTTCGCTACGTAACGGGCCATGTAGGAAGCGCTGCGGTCGACTTTGGAAGGGTCCTTTCCGGAAAAGGCGCCGCCACCGTGGGACCCCTGCCCGCCATAGGTATCGACAATAATCTTGCGCCCGGTCAGACCACAGTCTCCCATGGGGCCGCCTACGACAAAACGGCCGGTCGGATTGATGAAGTACTTGGTGTTCTCATCGAGCAGATCGGCGGGGATGACCTTTTTGACCACCTCCTCGATGATGCCTTCCTTCAGGGTCTCGTAACTGACGTCGGGGGTGTGCTGGGATGAGACGACCACGGTATCGACCCGGACCGGTTTGTCGTTGATGTATTGGATGGATACCTGCGATTTGCTGTCCGGGCGCAAAAAGGTCAACAGGCCGCTTTTGCGCACATCGGCAAGCCGCTTGGTCAACTTGTGCGCAAACATGATGGGCATCGGCATCAGCTCAGACGTCTCATTACAGGCATAGCCGAACATGAGCCCCTGGTCTCCGGCGCCCTGTTCCTTGAACAACCCGGCCCCCTCGGTCACCCCCTGGGAAATGTCCGGAGACTGACGGTCGATACTGGTCAGAACGGCACAGGTTTCATAGTCAAAGCCCATGGAGGAATCGTCGTAACCGATTTCCTTGATGGTTTGGCGTACGATTTCAGGCATGTCGACATAGGCGGAGGTGGTGATTTCTCCGGCGATAATCGCCATACCGGTGGTCACCAGGGTTTCGCAGGCGACCCGGGCCTTTTTGTCCTGATCGATAATGGCGTCGAGGATGGCGTCGGAAATCTGGTCAGCAACCTTGTCCGGATGCCCTTCGCTGACAGACTCGGAAGTAAAAAGAAAATCGGTCATGGCCATAAGGCACATTCCTCCTTTGGGAGTGTTCTGTTGAAGCGGCCCATATTAGGCCCCGTTTCTCCAGGTTGTCAAGCCAGCTAGATGAC